>JADGER010000017.1 GCA_016744315.1 Sulfurovaceae bacterium | reverse complement strand
ATTATTTGATAGTTTTTTTATTACACTCTATCAACTTCAAAGAGTCCATGCAGATCCAAATCCAGGGAATTTTATTTTTATGGCTGATGATAAGTTGGGAATGATAGATTTTGGCTGTGTCAAAAAGGTAGAGAAGGAGTTTTTAGAGAGCTATAATACTTTGCATCTTTCATTAATTGATGGTGTTGATGATACTATAATTGTAGCACAGTATTTGGCTTTGGATATGATAGATAAAGCAAGTATGCAAGAGATGATAGAATTTTATAAAGAAGTAATTAAACCACTTGACCGTATTTATATAGAGATATTCTTAGAAGATAGTTATTGTTTTCAAGAGCATAATGATTTTTCAAAAAGGGGCTTTCAAACAATAATGGAAGTTCAAAAAAAGCAAACTCATTCTGTGCATAAACTCAATGAAGAGTATATTTTTTTGGATCGAACTCTTTTGGGCTATTATGCACTCTTTGAAAAAATGGAAGCAAAGATAGATACAAAATTTGCAAAGAGCATAATGAGAAAGTTTGCATTAAAAGAGGTGCTATTAGTCTCTAAGGATATGATGCAAAAATAGTATTTGACCAAAGAGTGGTGCAAAGATATTTAAGAATGGAATATAGTTAAAGAGTGAGGCTATAATAGCTATAATATTTGATTTTTTTTGTTTATTTTGAAGTCTCTCTTGGTCGCTAATAAAGAGTGAACCCACATCATAAGCTGTTGGCTCTTTGATAAGCAGAGACCAAAGCCATAGCATCCATATTTGTCCTATTATTGGCACAAAGAGCAAAGGAATAGAAAATATAAAAAGTACCAAAAAGAGTCCACTTGCTTTGAGTGTGAGGAATAGGGAAGTAAACATATTAGGAGAACCTACTGTTTGGACATTGGGATAATGTTTTTTTGCAAGTTTAATCAAAATGGGTTCACTCAATAAAGAAGTCAAGAGAGATACAGTAATAATAATAAGCATATAGCCCAAAAGAAGAGCAAAAATAGCAGTTCCACTCGATTGTATCCATTCCCATGAACCTATAAATGGTATTTTTGCTATAAGAGATTGAATAAATTTTGCATAACTATCCCAAAAGAGACTTAATAATCCAACCCAAAGCACTATAGAACCGAATCCTATTTTGAGTACAAAGCCCAGTACCATTGGACTAAAAATATCATTAAGAGATTTTCTAAGAACTTTTTGCATTGCTATATATACTCATTTTTAAAACTTACATAACGAGAAGCAGAGGCATATAGTTCTTGTATCTCTTCTTCTTTTAATTCTCTTACAACTTTAGCAGGACTTCCCATAATAAGACTTCTAGGAGGAAATTTTTTGTTTTTGGTAACAAGGCTTCCTGCACCTACAATGGACTCTTTACCAATAACAGCGCCATCAAGTATAGTTGCACTCATTCCAATCAAACAGGCATCTTCTATAGTACAGCCATGGAGCATAACACGGTGACCTACCGTGACATCATTGCCTATAAGTGTAGGATTTCCATCACTCATATCATCTTTTTTGTGATGGGTAACATGTATCATAGAAAGGTCTTGGATATTGCTTCTATCGCCTATAGTGATATGATGTACATCGCCTCTAACTACACAGCCAAACCACACAGCACTATCTTCGCCCATTTTTACGCGTCCTATTACACTTGCACCTTCTGCTATCCATGCATTTTTTTCTAGTTTTGGTGTCCATTCTTTAAATTGTAGTATCATCTATTTACCTTTTTGCAATATTTTATTTGCGAGTCTATCAAGATATTTTGGTACAGCTTTGTCGACTTTATTATGCATTTTGTTCATATAATTTTCCAAAATAGTATGATTATTAATGGGTTCTCCTATTTGTAGCACTTTATGATAGCTACCATCTGCATTGAGTTCCCATTTAAGTTGATTATCTTTGAGCTGTATAAGTAAAATTTTTTCAATCTTGGAAGAGAGTCTTGGCTCTTGGATAGGAGTCATAAGCTCTATACGACGCACCAAGTTACGAGGCATTAAATCAGCACTAGAGATATAGCATTTTGCACTATCATGGTTAAAGTAATAAACGCGTGGATGCTCTAGGTATTTTCCTATAATAGAATATACATGAATAGTTTCACTCACCCCTTTTACTTGCGGTCTTAAAGCACAAATACCTCTAATAATAAGGTCTATAACCGTCCCTTTTTGTGACGCTCGATAAAGGGCTTTGATAATATCTGGATCGACCAAAGAGTTTGATTTGAGTATAATATGACCCTCTTGGGCAAAAGAACTCTCTTTTCTAATCATTTCTATAAGTCTAGGTTTAATTTGGGTTGGTGAAATATAAAGATTGTCTAATGTAGTTTTAGTAGAAAAACCTGTCAAAAAATGAAAAAAACGCGTTGCATCATTGTTAAGATTAATTTTACTTGTAAAATAACTTATATCTGTATAAATTTTAGCTGTAGTAGGATTGTAGTTTCCTGTAGCAAGATGTAAATAGCTTTTGAGTTTATTTTTTTCTCTTTTGATAACTTGTGCTATTTTTGCATGCACTTTAAGTCCAGGAATACCATATACCACATGCGCACCTGCATCTTCTAGGGCTTTTGCCCAATGGAGATTATTCTCTTCATCAAAACGAGCTTTGAGTTCTACTAATACTGTTACTTGTTTGCCATCCTGCACAGCTCGTATCAGAGATTTGACAATAGGAGAAGATGCACCTACACGATAAAGTGTCATTCTAATAGCTAAGGTATTTGGGTCAATTGATGCCTGTTCAATAAATTTGAGAATAGGATCAAAGCTCTCATAGGGGTGATATAAAAGTATATCTTCTTTTTCTATTACCTTAAAAATATCATCTTGGTTGAGTGGTGGCAAGGTTTTGGGTGCATATACAGGAAGCATAAGACTAGAGAGGTTTTTATCTCCTATAATTTGCCAAAAACTTCCCAAATTGAGAGGTGTATCTTTATAAAAATATATATCACTTTCATAAAGTTTAAGATGTGTAGTCAAAAACTCTATAAGATCTCTATCTGCACCTTCTATCAACTCCAAATGCACTAATGACCCTTTGTTTCTAGCACGCAAACCTTCTTCTAGGATTTCCAAAAAGTCATCAGCTTCTTGTTCTGTAATGGCTATATCTGCATTCCGAGTTACACGAAAAGCTGTTGATGCTACTCTTGTATATCCAGGAAAAAGATCACTAATATAATTTTCTACAATACTTTCAATAGGGATAAACACACTTCCTACTTGAATAAATCTTGGGAGTATACGAGGAATACGAACAAGTCCATGTTTAAGATTTGATTGTTTGTCTATAAGCGTAATTGCCAAACCAAAACTAAGATTATTTAAATGGGGAAAAGGATGTGTTGCATCTATGGCTATAGGAATAATAACAGGAAAAATCTGCTCAAAGAATATTCTGTCTATCTCTTTTTTTTGCTTTTTCTTAATCTTGTCAAAAGGTTTAATATAAACACTGTTATCTGCTAACTCTACAAGAATATTTTGATAATTTTTTTCTAGGACTCTTTGTTCATTATGCAAATAAAGATGAATAGCATTGAGTTGTTCTCTAGGTGTGAGCTTATCTGCACCTATTTCTTGGATACCTGCAAATAAAAGTGCTTTGAGTCCTGCAACTCTTATCATATAAAACTCATCTAAGTTTGTACCATAAATTGCCAAAAATTTTAATCTTTCTAAAGGAGGAAGGCTTTTGTCATTGGCTTGTGCTAAAACACGCGTATTAAACTGTAGCCAAGAAAGCTCACGATTAAAATATAAAGAAGAGGAGTTTAAATCAGTCATAAGAAAATCCTTGAATTGTTTATGTATTATAGCTTTTTTATCTTTGCTATCTCATCTCGAAGTCGTGCAGCTTCTTCAAATTCCAAGCTTTTTGCAGCATAAAGCATTTTGGCCTTGAGTTCTTTCACAAGGTTTTGTCTCTCTGCTTTTGGCATTTTATCCAAAGATCTTTGTTTATTATAGAGTTCGCCATTATTTTCTGCTTTAAGGTTTGTATCAAGTTCACGCAAAGTAGTTGTGGGGGTTATATTATGTTCTGTATTATACTCTATCTGTTTTTTTCTTCTAGCAGTAGTAACATCTATAGTAGCTTTCATAGACCGTGTTATCTTTTTCGCATACATTAATACATGACCATTTACATTTCTTGCAGCTCTTCCTGCTGTTTGAATTAATGCTGTTTCACTACGCAAAAACCCTTCTTTATCTGTGTCAAGTATTGCTACAAGACTCACTTCAGGTAAATCAAGTCCTTCTCGTAAGAGATTTATCCCTATCAAAATATCAAATTCACCCAACCTCAAACTACGAATGACTTGATTTCTTTCTATTGCATCAAGGTCTGAATGCATATAATTAGTTTTTAATCCTAAATCATTATAGTAAGTTGTTAACTCTTCTGCCATTTTTTTTGTTAGCACGGTAATAAGTACGCGTTCCCCTCTTGCAATAACTTCTTTCATTCTATCAAAAAGGTTTTCCACCTGATACGAACTATCTATAACTTCTATAGTTGAATCTAATAATCCTGTGGGACGAACAACTTGATGGGCTATAGATTGAGATAATTCTAATTCCAATGGTGCAGGAGTAGCCGAGACAAATAAAAAGTGAGGAGCTTTTGCTATATATTCATCAAACATCAAAGGTCGATTATCTAAGGCTGATGGTAATCGAAAGCCATGGTCTACTAATACCTCTTTACGGCTTCTATCACCTGCATACATACCACGAAACTGTGGCAAACTCACATGTGATTCATCTACGATAACCAAATAATCATCATGCATCGTAGCAAAATAGTCTTGCATTGAATAAGGAGTTTCTCCTACAGTTTTGCCTGTAAGATGACGAGAATAGTTTTCTATACCTTTGCACATGCCAGTAGCTTCTAGCATCTCCAAATCAAACTCTGTTCGCTGTTTAATTCTGTTATATTCTGTCATACGATCTTCTTTTTGATAATATGCTAATCTTTGGTCTAACTCTTCTTCAATACTCTTTACTGCAATAGCCAATTTTTCTTTGCTTACTATAAACTGATTAGCAGAATAAATAGTAACTTCTTTCTCGTTTTCACCTTTTTTATTTGTAAGAGAGTCAAATGTATATATTTCTTCTATCTCATCTCCAAAAAATTCTATTCGTAGGGCTTCTTCTGCACTATAAGCAGGATAAATATCTATCACATCTCCACTTACTCTAAAATCCCCTCTATCAAAATACTCATCATTTCTTTTATAGCCCATATCTACAAGTCGTAAAAGTAACTCTTTTTGGCGATACTCTTCTCCTACACAGAGTTTTTGTACAATAGAACGATAATCTTCTGGTGAGCCTAGACCATAATTTGCAGAAACAGAAGCAACTACAATTACATCTTCGTGGCTCAAAAGATTAGCTGTAGTACTTAATCGTAATCTTTCTAACTCCTGATTAACAGAACTATCTTTTTCTATAAAGAGATTCTGACGAGGAAGATAGGCTTCTGGTTGGTAATAATCATAATAAGAGATAAAATACTCTACATGGTTGTGAGGAAAAAAACTTTTAAACTCACTATAGAGTTGTGCAGCAAGAGTTTTATTATGGGTCATAATTAAAGTAGGTTTTTTAGTTTTTTCAATAATCTTTGCCATAGTGTAGGTTTTACCACTTCCTGTTACACCTAAAAGAGTTTGATATTGATTCCCTTGCATAATAGAGTTGCTAAGTTTCTCTATAGCTTGCGGTTGATCTCCTGATGGTTGGTATGGACTCTCTAACTTAAAATTTGGCATAGTACCCCCTAGTTTAGGATATAAAATAGATAAAATTCATTGTGGCTTTGATAATGTTTCGCTATTATAACAATATTATTTCAAAAAAGGAGTGTAGCATGAATGCACTAGAGAGACTACAAGGCAAGATAGAAGAGCTTAAGAATAGTTATGAAGGAATTAAACAAGAGAGTAGTGATTTAAGAACTCAACTCGAAGAAAAAGAAAATGCTTATGCAGAACAACAAAGTACAATTGATATTTTGCGTTATGAACTAGAAGAGAAAGATCGAGAGATAGAAGAGATTATTACTAAAGTTGAAGCCCTCCTAGCATGAAAAAAATATCTTTAAGTATTTCAGGGAAACGATATGAGGTAAATTTAGAAGATGAGTTTGCTGATTTTGTTATAAATGATATGAAAAGTGGAGGAATTTCTCAAGAAACAGATAATACTCCAGCACTTTTGCTTAAAGCTTACCTCAAATTAGCCCATAAAAATAGTAGTTATGAGGATGAAATAGAGCTATTAGTAGACACTTTGGATGGATTGTAACTTTTCAATGATATTTTCATCTTGTTTAATATTATATTAAGCTTTAGGGGAGTATCATTTGTATAGACCAATTATTGAATTGGTACTTAAAATATTTACTAGGAGTTTATCATGAATAACATGAGACGCGGATTTACTATGATCGAATTGATTTTTGTTATCGTTATTATCGGTATTTTGGCAGCCGTTGCCATCCCAAAACTAGCAGCTACAAGAGATGATGCAACAGCAACAACTTGTGTACATGAAATTGGTGCATATATGGGTACAGCTACAGCTATGTATACTAAGTTAGGTGCAACTAGATTTGCAAAATTAAAAGTTGAGCCATTATATAATGGAAGTGTAACAACAACAGCTGGAAATGGATTTAAAACAGATGCTCTAATTACAGCTGGACATATATATATCTGTGATGGAAAAGAAGTTATGACAGTTAAGCATACTGTTGGTACAGATACTGTTGCTGCAAAGCTAACAGTTACACCAAAAGTTGCGTATAATCCTGAAACAGCTACTGATCAACCAGCTACACTTCAAGAGATTGTTACTGATAAGTTATCTGGTTCAGTTTTATTGGCTACTGGTGGAGCAAGAGATTTCGAACTTAACTAAGATATGCAGTAATCTTTAAGAATCTCTCTTAAAGCTTACTCTGGTCAAGGGGTTTACCTCTTGACCTTTTTTTATGCAAACTCATAAACAACTTTTTTCAAAACTCAAAATATCTACTCTGCTAGATTTAGCTTTACTTACTCCCACTTCTTATACTGATAATAATCTTTCTTCTTCTCTTACACTAGGTCAAAGAAATATTTTTCAAGCCAAAGTTACTTCTTTAAATTCTTATAATGCTAAGCTTATGGTCAAATTTTATCTCCCAAAGTTTAATCAAACTATTCAAGGTATATTTTTTCGTGTTTCCCCTTATCATTATCAGAGTTTTTCTGTGGGCAAAGAGATGGTTATTGAGGGAAAGCTTGAGTTGTATCGTGATAACTATCAGATAGGTCAGCCAAAAGTGGTCAAAAACATAGGTCTCATAGTTCCAAAATATAAAAGTGTGTTAAAACAAGATGATATAAAAAAACTAATACTTACTTATTTATCTATGCAATCATTATTAGATACTGGATTATCTTTGGAAGAGGCAGAAGTATTGATGGCTTTGCATTTCCCAAAAGATATGAATCAAATATATCATAATGGTTCTCTTTTGGCTAAGAATATCCAAGTACTTAAAATAGTTGAAGCATTTAATCATCTAAAAAAATTATCAAATAAACGAATAGATTATCAGGCTCAAAAAGCTCTTTGTGGCAATATATCAGAATTTGTAGAGGGCTTACCTTTTTTATTAACTTTAGAACAAAAAAGTACTATCAAAAGTATACAGTCTGATCTTGCACAAAAAGAAAGAGCAAGTAAAAGAATGGTAGTTGGTGATGTGGGTTCTGGTAAAACTATGGTGATTTTGGCATCTATGATGATGGCATATCCTAGTAAAGCTATTTTGATGGCTCCTACTTCTTTGTTGGCTTTGCAACTTTATGAAGAGGCTTGTAAATATTTGCCATCTTTTATGAACATAGCACTTGTAATGCAAAATAAAGAAGAGGGTGAATATCTGAGTGCAGATTTTATTATTGGTACGCACTCTTTGTTATATAAAGATAATCTTCCAACTGCTCCTCTTGTAATGGTAGATGAACAGCATCGTTTTGGTACAACGCAACGGCAACTATTAGAGTCTTTGGCTCGTGACGCAGAGGGTAAGCATGCTCATTTTATCCAATTTTCTGCTACACCTATTCCTCGTACTCAAGCTATGATGAATAGTGCATTACTAGATGTAAGTCTTATTACCAAAACACCTTTCGAAAAAAAGATTAGTACTAAAGTAATCAAAAAGCCTGATTTTCCTAAGCTACTTGAACATATAAAAGTAGAAATTGCTAAAAATCATCAAGTACTTATAGTCTATCCACTTGTGGAAGCAAGTGATAGTATAGAGTATCAATCTTTGAGTGAGAGTAGAGAGTTTTGGGAAAAGAGATTTGAAAAAACTTTTGTGACGCATGGAAAAGATAAAAACAAAGAGAAAGTCCTTATAGAGTTTAGAGAAAGGGGTGATATTTTGTTGGCAACAACAGTTGTAGAGGTAGGTATCTCTTTGCCCCGTTTAACGCTAATTGTTATAGTAGGAGCAGAACGATTAGGCTTGGCTACTTTGCATCAGCTTAGAGGTCGTGTAGGACGCTTGGGCTTAGAGAGTTGGTGTTATCTCTTTACTCATAATGAATCAAATAAGAGACTAGATGCTTTTACTCAGACTACAAATGGATTTGATATAGCCTCTTTGGATTTGAAGTTTCGTGATGGTGGTGATATTTTGGATGGAACTGTTCAGAGTGGGACAAAGTTTAAATGGCTAGATATGGGACAAGATGAAGAGATAGTAGCTAAAGCACAGCAAAGAGTAGAGAGTTTACCTAAGAGTTAGATACAATAATAGACTTAGAAAGATACCCCAAGGAGAGAAGTATGCCGATAGGACCTATGGAAGCAAAGCTAATTAAATATCTGCGTTATATGAGAAAAGTCGATGGAAGTGATTTACATATTAAGGCTACGGCTATTGCGAGAGGTCGTGTAAAGGGTTCTCTTGTTAAATTTGGTAAATCTGGATTTAGCAAAGATGAAATGGATCAATTAGCAAGAGCAATTACGAGTGAAGCACAGTATAAGCAATTAGTTGAAGAGATGAATCTAGACTTTACTTTTGTTATAGAAAATGAGGCTCGGTATCGTGTTAATATGTTTTATCAACTTGATGGCTTAAGTGGAGTTTTTAGAATTATTCCACTAGAAATTCCTAGTATGAGTCAATTAAACTTACCTCCTATCTTATATGATTTTACAAAAATGAAAAGAGGGCTAGTCTTAGTTACAGGTGTAACAGGAAGTGGTAAATCAACTACTTTAGCGGCTATACTTAATGAAATTAATGAAACAAAAGAAGAGCATTTAATTACAGTTGAAGATCCTATTGAGTTTATTCATCCAGATAAAAAGTGTCTTGTCAATCAACGAGGTGTTGGTCAGGATGCTGTCTCTTTTGCAAGTGCCTTAAAAGGAGCATTGAGAGAAGACCCTGATATTATATTGGTTGGGGAAATGAGAGACTTGGAGACTATTGAAATTGGTCTGCATGCTGCAAGTACAGGTCACTTAGTTTTCTCTACACTTCACTCAATTAATGCAAAAGATACTATAGATAGAATGATGGGTACATTCCCACCAGAAGAACAACCGCGTATTCGTAAAGCACTCTCTGCTACACTAGAAGGAATTGTTGCACAAAGGCTTGTAAAGACTCTTGACGGTGGGAGAGCAGCAGTTATTGAGATATACAAAAGAACGGCTAGGGTTGAACAGCTTGTAGCAGAAGCGAGAGATAGTGAAATTGCAGATGCTCTAGCAGAAGGAAAAGAGGTATATGGTACACAAACCTTTGACCAAGCCCTTTTAGATATTTATTTTGCAGGAAGAATTAGCGAAGAGGTATTGTTAGATAATGCAACAAGTCCAAGTGATGTTAAACTGAAGTTAGAGTTAGTGGGTGGTAAAAATGTTGGAGCAGATGGAGAGGAAGTAGCAGCAGAATTCTTTGACTTTAAATCTGAAGAGGAAGAAGAAGAGTAAAATTAATACTTTTTAGGTATAATCGCGTCTATTTTAATACAGAAGGATCCAAATGTTAGAAGGTATCATTAGAGAGAGTATCGGAAAACGCAATGCAAAGCAGTTGAAAAGAGATGGTTATCTAATCGCTAATATTTATGCAAATGGTGTAGAAAACATCTGTGCAGCATTTAAACGCGGTGAGTTTGCTAGAACAGTAAGAAACAAAGAGAGTTTTGCTTTCCCTGTAAAAGTAGGAGATACTGAACTAAATGTTGTAATCCAAGAGTATCAACTTCACCCAGTAAATGGTGATGTTATCCATGCAGACCTTAGAGTTGCAGTACCAGGTCAAGTAACAAACTTCCTTGTACCTGTAGTAACAAATGGTACGCCAAAAGGTCTCAAAAACAAAGGTGTACTTATTATTTCTAAAAAAAGATTAAGAGTAAGAGGTGCTATTGAAAATATGCCATTTAACTTTAATCTTGATGTAAGTGACCTTGACAGAGATGAAAATATCCTTGTAAGAGATATAGCAGTACCTGAAAATACAGTAATAATGGATAGAGATGATGTTGCTATCTGTGGTGTGATTAAAGCAAAATAATGACTCTTTTCGTCGGTCTAGGGAATCCTGGAACTACTTACGAAAATAATCGTCATAATATTGGCTTTTTGGTGATTGATGTTCTTATCAATCACTATAAAGCTAGAGATGTATCTAAAAACTCTTTTGATGGAGTACTCTACAAGTCTAATGACCTACTTTTTTTAAAACCCACAACTTATATGAATTTATCAGGAAAAAGCCTTCAAGCTGTAAAAAACTTTTATAAAGTAGAGATTGATAATATCATCGTTATTCATGATGATTTAGATCTTCCTTTTGGTGCAGTGCGTTTTAAAAAGGGTGGTGGTCATGGTGGTCATAATGGATTAAAATCTATAGATAGCATGATTGGCAAAGAATATACTCGTGTTCGTATGGGGATAGATAAACCTCTGTACAGATCACAAGTAGCAGATTTTGTATTAAGTGATTTTACTCAAAATGAGAGTGTTATGCTAGATAGATGGATAGCACATGTACTCAAACCTTGTCAACTTCTTATAGATGAACCATTAGAGAAGATAAAGTCTCGTTATAGTCTCAAAAGCATAGAAGTTTTACTTCAATGAGTCTCTTTAGACCAAGACTTAGCTTTCGCTATTTAGCCAAGCATTATTTTGTTAATTTTATTGCTCTTTTAATGGGTATCTCTTTGGCATTCTCTATGATTGATTACTTTCAGCATTCAGAACAGTTGGAGGTTTCTTCTAATTATAAAATATTATATTTATTCTATATGTGGCAAGAGGCACTTACTCTATTGTATCCTTTGGCTATTATATTTGCAGGAATTATGACCAAAATATATCTTATTAAAAATAGTAATATGGTGATATTACATAGTTTTGGATATACAAAAAGGCAACTTTTTTTACCTTTTTTTATGGTTTCTTTTTCTATTTATCTCCTTTTTACTTATCTACATACGACTGAGTTTTCGTATGCCAAAGATAGAGCCACTGCTATGTTGCAACAGGGTTTAGATACTTACGCAGTGGAAGATCTTTTCTTTATCTATAAAGGAACTTTTGTATATGCAAAAAATCTTGATCCCTTAAATAAAAAAATGGAAGATTTAGTACTTTTTGAACTAGTTGGAAGAGATTTACGCTATACAATTCATGCTAAAGAGGCGTATTTCACAGGAGAAGGATGGTTAGCTAAAGATATTTCTATTCGTAGACTTATTTATGATAAAGACTCCTTGAAAAGGTATGAGGTAGAACAAAAGAGTGAATTACTAACACTTATAGGGTATGAGCCTAAGATTATAGAATCAATACAAGAGGGAAAAGCTCTTAATATGATTGATACTTTTAGTGCATGGAAGCTTTTGGATTCTCAAAATTTAAATACCAATAAACTTCGTTCAACAATTTATTATAAGATACTTTTTCCTCTTTTTTCTATAGCATTGCTTTTGATTTTATTTTTTAAGATTCCTTTTCATGCGAGATATATGAATATAGCCTTGGTATTAGCATTTTCTTTGGGTGTAACTTTTTTGGTATGGGGGCTATTATTTGCACTCAATCAAATGGGACAAAATGGTGTTTTACTTCCTGAAATAGCTGTTGCTTTACCTATAATACTTCTTTGGATCTATGCTTTGAGAATTTTCTTTGATAATAAAGAGACCATATAGTAACTATTTATCTATACTTTATAAGATGCTAATCATAAATCATGCAACTTTTAGGTAGAATCATCTTCAAAAAAGATGAATATTAGGAAAAATAGATGCATATAGATCTCAAAGAATTAGTAGCTAAATATAATACACCTCTCTACATTTATGATTTTAATGCTATTACTGATAGATATAGAAGTCTAAAAGATGCCTTTGAAGGTAAAAAATCTCTTATCTCTTATGCTATCAAAGCAAATTCAAATTTAGCTGTTATTCGCCATTTAGAAAATGAGGGTGCTGGTGCAGATTGTGTTAGTATTGGTGAGGTTAATCGAGCATTAAGAGCAGGTATTAGCCCATATAAGATTATATTTTCTGGTGTTGGTAAAAAAGATAACGAGATACGAGAAGCTTTGGAAAAAGGTATCTTAATGATTAACCTAGAGAGCCAAGCAGAGATGAAAAGAGTTGAGCTTATGGCAAAAGAGCTAGATCTTGTGGCTCGTATTTCTATTCGTGTAAATCCAAATATAGACCCCAAAACACACCCTTATATCTCTACAGGATTACATGAAAATAAATTTGGAGTAGCAATAGATGTGGCAAAGGGTATGTATATTTATGCTAAAAAATCTGAATATCTTAATCCTATAGGTATACATTTTCACATAGGTTCTCAACTTACTCAATTAGAACCTATTAGAGAAGCAGCTATAATTGTTTCTGATTTGGTGCGTAATCTCAGTGCTATTAACATTGATATTAAATTCTTTGATGTTGGTGGTGGAATTGGTGTCGTGTATGATGATGAAGTAACAATTACTCCTGAGGAGTATGCATCAGTTCTTTTTGAAGCAACAAAAGGCTTGGACATAACAATTGTATGTGAACCTGGAAGATATATGTTAGCAAATGCTGGAATATTTGTTACTAAAGTTCTCTACGAAAAAAATAATGATGGTAAAAGATTTGTTATAGTTGATGGTGCTATGAATGATCTTATTCGTCCAAGTTTATATAATGCATATCATAAGATAGAAGCATTTGTAGAATCTTCAGAAGAAGAAATGCTACCAGCAGATGTTGTAGGACCTATTTGTGAAAGTGGTGATTTCTTTGGAAAAGATGTATCTCTTCCTCCCTTAGCCCATAATGATTTAATTGTTGTTCATAGTACAGGGGCGTATGGCTTTACGATGGCAAGTAATTATAATACTCGTGGTCGTAGTGCGGAGGTAGCAATATTAGATGGTAAAGATCATCTTATTAGACATAGAGAGAGTTTTGAAGATCAAATTAGATTAGAAGTAGCATGTGACACAAGTTGGCAAGGAAAAAAGTAAAAGGAGCTAAAATGGCACTCAATAAGCTTAGAGAAGATATAGACCATATTGATGATACTCTCTTGGAGTTACTCAATAAACGGATGGAGGTTGTCCATAGTGTAGGGGAACTTAAAAATACAACAGGCGCACCAATTTATAGACCAGAGAGAGAGCAATCTATACTCAATCGTCTAAAAAATAATAATAGAGGGAAATTAACAGATAGTGCTATAGATGCACTATTTTTGGAGCTTTTTGCCGTGGCTAGAAATCTTGAGCTTCCTGAACGCGTTGCATATTTAGGTCCAGAAGCTAGTTTTACACATCAAGCAGCAGAGAGTCGTTTTGGTGCTATGAGTTCTTATCTCTCTATTGGTTCTATCAAAGGTGTTTTTCGTGAGGTTAAGAGTGGAAAAGCTAGGTTTGGTGTTATTCCTATAGAGAATAGTTCCAATGGAATTGTAAGTGAAACAATTCACTGTTTAAGCAATTATGACTTGAAAATTATTGCTGAGGTAGTGATGGATATTCATCATGTCCTAGCCACACCATGTGAAGATGTTACAACTATCAAAAAGATTTATTCAAAAGATATTGCTTTTGCTCAATGTCAAAAATTTCTTGATGATTTTGGTCTGGATGAAGTAGAACATATTCCTGTAGAGTCTACAGCTAAGGCAGCAAAATTAGCAAAAGAGAATGAATGTAGTGCGGCTATTTGTTCTAGTGTAGCAGCTACTATGTATAATATTCCTATGCTATTTCAAGATATTGAAGATACTAATAATAATAGAACAAGATTTTTTATTGTGAGTGATTTTGAAAATGCACCAAGTAAAAATGATAAAACTTCTATCTTAGTACAACTGCCTAACAAACCTGGAGCATTAGTTACATTTTTAAATGATTTTGAAGCAGTAAATATTAATTTAACTAAAATTAAATCACATATTGTAGATGGTATTTCTACATTTTTCTTAGAGTTTTCAGGACATAAAGAGGATGAACATATCAAAAATATTTTTACAAAATATTCAGATTCAATTAAATTTTTAGGCTCTTATGTGAAAGAGGCAGATGATATATAAAGGAAAATAATGAAAGCTAATAAAGTATTAGACTCTATCAAAAATTACGAAGCTGGATTACCAATTGAATTGGTTGTTCGTAAGTTTGGTATAGAGACAAAAGATGTTGTGAAGCTAGCATCTAATGAAAATCCAAAAGGTACAAGCCCTGCAGTTGCAAATGTAATCAAAGAAAATGCACACAAGGCACACCTCTATCCAGATGATAGTATGTATGAACTCAAAGAGGCTCTCTCTTCTAAGTATAGTATCAATTCTTCAAATATTATTATAGGTGCAGGGAGTGATCAAGTATTAGAATTTATTGCTCGTGCATTTCTTGATGAAAAGAGTAAGGTTTTGATGAGTCAAGTTACCTTTGCTATGTATGAAATTTATGCAAAACAGATGGGTGCAACAATTGTTCGTACGCCTAGTTATGAGCATAAGGTAGAAGAATTTATAACAGCATACAAAGAACATAAACCCAAAATAGTTTATATATGTACACCCAATAATCCAACAGGTGACGCAATAAGTAAAGAGAATCTATTTAAGATAATTACTGCTATAGATAAAGAAACACTTATCGTAGTAGATGGTGCGTACATGGAATATGCAGCAGCCAAAGAAGAGAAGTATTCTATTGTGCCAAAAGATATTTTGGATGAACCAAATGTAATTTATCTAGGAACTTTTTCCAAAGCATATGGACTTGGAGGAATGCGTGTAGGATATGGTATAGCTAATGAAAAACTTATAAAAATACTTTCCAAACTTCGCCCACCATTTAATATCACAACACTCTCACTACTCTCAGCTATAGAAGCATTAAAAGATGAAAGTTTTGTAGATGATTCTATTGTTTTACACCAAGAAGAGATTAGACGATATGAAGAATTTGCAAATAGTCATGGCATAAAATTTATAGATAGTTATACAAATTTTATTACTTATCTTTTTGATGATAAATTTGATTCTACGATAGTTTCTAATAATCTTCTAGAACAAGGGGTAATTATTCGTAATTTAGCATCTTATGGTATGAATGCTATTAGAATAACTGTAGGAACAGCCAATCAAAATAGTCGTTTTTTTGAAGTTTTTACACATACTTCGTCACTCTAAATAGAGAAGATAATAGTATGAATAGATATGAAGATATAAAATCTCGTAATATAGAAGAGCTAGAGACTATAGCTAGTGAAATTAGAACTAAGATACTAGAAACTGTAAGCAAAAATGGTGGTCACTTAAGTTCTACTTTGGGTGCTACAGATCTTATTGTAGCTATGCACTATGTTTTTGATGCCAAAAAAGACCCTTTTATTTTTGATGTAAGCCATCAAGCATATGCCCATAAACTCTTAACTGATAGATGGGATAGCTTTGATACCCTGCGTCAGTTTGGAGGAATGAGTGGGTACACAAAGCCTAGTGAGTCACCGTATGATTACTATTGTTCAGGGCATAGCTCTACTTCTATTTCCTTGGCAATGGGTGCAGCAAAGGCTATTAAACTTAAAGGCGAAGAGAGAATCCCTATAGCATTTATTGGTGATGGAAGCATGAGTGCTGGTATGGTTTATGAAGCACTAAATGAAATGGGTGATAATAAATATCCAGCAGTGATTATACTCAATGATAATGAGATGAGTATTGCCAAGCCTATAGGTGCTATTAGTAAATATCTTTCCCAAAGTATGGCGAGTCCTTTTTTCCAAAAAATGAAAAGAGGCACCGCTCACCTTTTGGAACACCTCCCTGAAGGTGCTACCTATATGGCAAAACGATTTGAAGAATCTTTGATGCTTATTACTCCGGGGCTACTTTTTGAAGAGCTAGGATTAGAATATATTGGTCCTGTAGATGGACATAATATTGAAGACCTTATTGAGACATTAGAGATAGCCAAAAACCTTGGTCGCCCTGTAATTATCCATGCACAAACTACCAAAGGTAAAGGGTATGAGATAGCAGAAGGGACAAAAGAACATTGGCATGGTGTAGGTGCTTTTGATTTGAAAACAGGAAATAGTAATAAAAAAAGTTCTTCAAAACCTGCAACTACTGTCTTTAGTGAAACTATTATTGCCTTAGCAGATGAAGATGAAAAGGTAGTAGGTGTAACTGCTGCAATGCCAAGTGGTACAGGTATGAGTGATGTAATGGAAAAGTATCCTAGTAGATTTTGGGATGTAGCTATAGCAGAACAGCATGCTGTTACCTCAATGGGTGCATTAGCAAAAGAAGGTTTCAAGCCATTTTGTGCCATCTACTCTACATTTTTACAAAGAGGGTATGACCAAGTAATTCATGATGTGGCTCTTATGGATTTGGGCGTGACTTTTGCTATAGATAGAGCAGGAATAGTAGGAGAAGATGGAGAAACACATCAAGGTGTTTTTGATATATCATTTCTACGAGCAGTTCCTAATATGACACTTTTAGCTCCCTATAATGAGAGTAGTATGAAAGAAGCTATGCTTTTTGCCAAAGATTATAATCATCCTTGTGCATTGCGTTATCCTCGTGGAGCATTTACGGCTCCAAATAGTAGCACCCCAGCATACACTCTAGGAAAGGCTAATCTTATCCAAGAAGGTAAAGAGATACTCTTTATCGGCTATGGAGATGGCGTAGGCAAAGCAATAGAAACAGCTACATTTATAGACCAAGAGATAGCCATACTAGATTTGCGTTTTGTAAAGCCATTAGATGAAGAGAAGCTAAAAGAACTCTCTAAAACTTATAAACATTGGTTTGTCTTTAGTGATAGTGCCAAAATGGGTGGCGTTGGTTCTGCTCTATTAGAATTTTTAAGTGAAAATAGGATACAAGATATACAACTCACATCATTTGAGTATGAAGATAGCTTTATTACACATGGAAATACAGCTTTAGTAGAAGAGTCACTCAATAGACTCCCTAAGCAGTTAGCAGATAGAGTCAAAGAGACTTTAGTCTAATTTTAAAAATAAAAAATTAATAAACAAAAAAGGAAAAAAATGTCAAAAGAGTATATTTTTACCAGTGAATCAGTAACAGAAGGACATCCTGATAAGATGGCAGATCAGATATCTGACGCGATACTTGATTATATTATATCCAATGATAAAAATGCACGCGTAGCATGTGAAACTATGTTAAGTAATGGTTTTTGTGTAATTGCAGGAGAACTAAAAACGCATACTTATGCACCAATGCAAGATATAGCAAGAGAAGTTGTGCGTGAGATTGGTTATACTGATGCAGCGTATGGGTTTGATTATCGTAGTGCTGGTATTTTAAATGGTGTAGGAGAACAGAGTCCTGACATTAATCAGGGTGTAGATCAGAGTTCTGGAGAGATTGGTGCAGGTGATCAAGGCTTGATGTTTGGGTATGCTTGTCAAGAGACTCCTGAGCTTATGCCTTTGCCTATCTCTTTGGCTCATAAGATTACAGCAAAATTAGCTGAGGTAAGAAAAAATGGTACAGTTCCATTTTTGCGTCCTGATGGAAAAGCACAAGTAAGTGTAAAGTATGTGGATGATAAACCTGTATCTATTGATACTATTGTTGTTTCAACCCAACACCATGATAATGTTTCCTTAGAAGTTGTTCAAGATGCAGTTTTAAATGAAGTTATAAAAGCTGTTATTCCTGCTGAACTTATGTCTGATGATATTACTTATCATATTAATCCTACAGGAAGATTTGTTATTGGTGGACCTCAAGGAGATGCAGGACTTACAGGAAGAAAAATTATTGTTGATACTTATGGAGGCTCTTGCCCTCATGGTGGAGGTGCTTTTTCTGGTAAAGATCCTACCAAAGTGGATAGAAGTGCAGCGTATGCAGCAAGACATGTAGCCAAAAATCTTGTAGCATCAGGTGCATGTGAAAAAGTTACTATACAAATAGCTTATGCTATTGGTGTTGCAGCACCTGTATCAATTTATGTAGATACACATGATACAGCTGTTGTAGATGAAGAGAAAATTACAGCTTGTATAGAGGCTCTTTTTGATCTTACTCCAAAAGGTATTATTACTTCTTTGGATCTTTTGCGTCCAATATATAGAAAAACAGCAGCGTATGGACATTTTGGAAGAGAAGAAGAAGGGTTTAGTTGGGAAAAATTAGACCGTGTAGATGAAATTAAGACCTATCTTGGAATATAAATCTCATCGTTAAAGAATATTTTACATAAGTTTGGATATAGTTTTGAGAACTTTGATTTTAAGGAGAAAAAATGGCAGTAATTATTACAGATACTTGTATTAACTGTGCGGCATGTATTGATGAATGTCCAGTAGAAGCAATTGTTGATGAGGACGATAACCCAACAGGTGAAGAGATTTATTATGTGTATTCTGATAAATGTGTTGAATGTGTAAGTTATCATGATGTCCCTGCTTGTGCAGAAGCATGTCCTACAGAAGGATGTATTGTATGGGGTGACGCTGTAGATGGTATGCCATCAATGGAAAATAGAGGCGAAAAAGATAGCCCAGTTATCGAAGAGTAAGCCTTTTAGTTATCAGGTTCTTACCTGATAACTATTTTTATCCCTATTCCTCTACCACTTCTTCAATTTTTTCTACTGTAATTACTATATCTGTATAATGATACAAAACTCTACCTGTAGCTGTTGTCATAGTCAGCGTAATAGGATAATCATTTGTTCCTGTAGCACTTTCAAGTTCTACTAAAATTCTTTGCGGTACGCCATCATTAGTAATTTTAACTGTTACACTCTCTTCTATAGTTTGTTCAGGATAACTCACTAATTCAATTATAGCATTTCCAAATTTAGTAATTCGTTCAGACTCGTTTGATAATTCTGAAATTAACGCTATAGCTCCTGTTTCACCATTTGTACTAAATTCTTCTAAAATTTCTTCAGATTTGGTGTTATTTAGTCCTGAATTAAGAAAAGCACTCATAACTCTAGCTCTTTGGTCAATAAAGTTCTTATCACTCGATTGTGCACCTTGAATAATAGCCAAAATAAAGGCTCCTCTAGCTATTCTATTGGAGTCTAATTCACCTTCCCAATAGACTAGTCCTGAATCATCAGGGAGTCGTTGTAAGAAGTTTTGATACACTTTTTCAACAAATAATACTGAAGTATCTCGTGAAGGATAAGCTAACTGTGTCTCTCTTTGATCAAAAAAACTTTGGGCTATCTCTTCTATATCAAGTGATGTATTCTCCCAATATACTAATCCATCAATATCAGGAAAACGATTGAAAGTAGCAAGATATAAAGAAGCAATACTTGCACCTCGAGTAGAGAGTGTAGTTTGAGCTAATAGGTTAGGAGGTGTACCCAAAAAGAGAAGCATACTCACTATTATTATACTTTTAAAGTATTTCATTATTTATCCTTTGTAACTTTAATTATAGTTACTTTAACGCTCTTTTACTTTATAATAGCTTATAATTTGAGCTTGATATTCTTCCTATAATTCACCTTTAAGTCTACTTGCTTTATAATGTCGTTATTACTACAACGATGATAGGTCATACTCTATTATCTATATCCCCCAATGATTTATGTCATACTCAACAAGAGGAATTATGAACGAAAACAAAAAATCTAACAATAAACCTAATGCCAATAGAAAAAACAATAGAACACATGTGCCTGTAGATGGTTACAAAATAGAATCCCTCCAGCAAAAGCCTTTAATTGAACTTGTTGAGATTGCAAAAGAGGTAAAAGTTGAAAACCCAAATGAATTTCAACGCAAAGATTTAATTTTTGAAATACTAAAAGCACAAGTGAGTCAAGGTGGTTTTATTCTTTATACAGGTATTTTAGAGGTTATGAATGATGGCTATGGTTTCCTTCGCTCAAGTGATGGTAACTTTGCTAATTCAGGGAATGACACTTATGTTAGTTCTACTCAAATTAAAAGATTTGCTCTTCGTAATGGAGATATAGTTACAGGTCAAGTAAGACAGCCAAAAGACCAAGAGAAATATTATGCTCTTTTGAAAATAGAAGCAATTAATTATCTTCCACCAGACAAGTCAAAACAGAGACCACTTTTTGACAATCTTACACCTTTGTATGCAAATGATAAATTAAAACTAGAATATAGCCCTATGAAGTTAACTGGACGAATTCTGGATCTCTTTACTCCTATTGGAAAAGGGCAGAGAGCTTTGGTTGTTGCTCCTCCTAGAACAGGTAAAACAGAACTTCTCAAAGAGTTAGCACATGGAATTTCTCATAATAATCCTGAAGCATCTCTTATGGTTCTTTTGGTTGATGAACGACCAGAAGAAGTTACAGATATGCAACGGTCAGT
>JADGER010000016.1 GCA_016744315.1 Sulfurovaceae bacterium | reverse complement strand
GTAATCCTATGGCTATTGTAAGTGATACAGGAATCAAAACCCATAAAGACCCTAGCCAAGTAATAAAAGTAAAAAAAGACTCCAAGCTTGTATTCTCTAGAGAATCAAACCAAGCAAGAATTTTTCCATCAAGTTCTGTACTAAGATTTTTGTTAACAGCAATTGTAAGCAGGATAAAAAGAATTATCCCAGTTATAATAATAAAAAGCATTTTATCCTAACGACTAATAGGGTGATTTTACAACGATATAGTCTGCACCTTGTGTCTGGTAATATGTATTATCACATTTTTTATAGCTATTTCCATTAACAATAACTGTTGTACAACTAGGAGACATAGCTGATGCTACAATTACTGTACCAATAACCACACCTGCCAATACACCTAGAGGACTTACGCTACGATTATTATTCTTTTTATTAACATTCACATTTACATTTGTGTTTTTGTTACTATTAACATTCACATTAGTATTTTTATTTTTATTTCGATTCTTGTTTCGATTATTATTACGATTGTCATTTCTATCTGCCTGTGCAGTGTTTAGGATAGAAAATTCCAAAGTTGCAGTAGCAGAAGTTGTACTGTTATTTTGTATAGAAATAGTAGGAGAGAAAAATCCTAATGCAATAGCAATAGCTGTAAATTTAGTAAAGCCTAAAGTTTTGTTCATGATAATACCTTTGTATATTTTGATTCCTTATTATACTCAATAGTTTGTACTTAAGTCCTTTAATATACTATTTTGAATAATTAACTCTCCATATTGTAGGCTTTGTATCATAACAAATTTTAAGGCAAGATTGAAAGTTACTTTTGATAAAATAGAGCTATGAAAAATAGAAAATTTTTACTACTACTTCTTACTACTATTTTTTCTTTTGCACAAAATACTACTTTATTTAGTGATAGTCAAAAGAAATATTTAAAAGAAAAGAAAGAGATTACTGCTTGTTTTAGTCCCAAAGGTCTCCCTCTCTTTGGCTATAAAGATGGCAAAAATATCGGTATTTTACCAGAGGTGATGTCTTTACTAGAAAAAAAGATACCTATCCCCATTCGTTATATTTCAGTCAAAAGCTGGAAAGAGTGTGTAGAACTAGGCGAAAAGGGAGAAGTAGATATCTCATCTGTAATTGTTACTTCGCCCAATAGCCATAAACATCTCATAGCAAGTAATAAAATAATTGAGGTAGATCTTGGAATTGCTACAAAAATAAATGAACCATTCCTTGATAATCTTCTATTAATTGATACTAAAAAAATAGCATTTTTAAAGGGTCAAATAAGTATTATAGAATATACAAAACACACATTTCCAAATATAACTATAGTGATGGTTGATTCCATAGAAGAAGGACTTAAACTAGTTTCGGAAGATAAAGTTTATGGATATATAGATGACACTTACTCTTTGGCATATCATATACTTAATCTCTATAGTAATGAGTTCAAAATATTGGATAGAATTAATAAAAATCCAATTAGTGGTAGCATAGGTATTCTCAAAGAAGAAACCGAACTTTTATCTATTATAAATAAAGTTATAGAAGATATTAACGAGCAAGATGTACGAGATATAGTACACAAATGGATAGCAGTGCGTGTAGAGAGTGGATTTGACTATACTCTTCTTTTTCAAATAGCCTCTTTTCTTTTAGCTATTTTACTTGTAAGTCTCTACTGGGTTAGAAGATTACTCAAAGAGATAAGAAGACGAAAAGAAGCAGAGAGTGAACTTAAACATTTTAATGAAAACTTAGAACAAGAGATCTCCTCCAAAGTTCAAGAGTTACGACACAAAGATGCAATGCTACTTGAAAAAACAAAACTAGCTGCCATGGGAGAGATGTTAGGATCTATAGCACATCAATGGAGACGACCACTAAGTGTTTTACATATTAATATTGAAATGCTTGTTCAAGATTATAAAGAAGAAAAGATAGATCAAAAATTTGTAGAAGAGTTCAAAAAAAGTAATAGTGAAATTATTCAATATATGTCTCAGACAATTAATGATTTTCAAAATTTCTATAAAATTGATAAAGAGAAGGTTATTTTTGATGTTATAGAGAAGATAAAATCTGCCACTGCCTTACAGCTTAATCAACTAGAAAAAAAATCTATTGAGATTAGTACTCAAGGAGAAAGTTTTTCTTTACTTGGCTACCCAAATGAGTTCCAGCAAGTAATTTTAAACCTTATAAGTAATGCTGAAAATGCTTTTGTAGATAAAACAATCAAAAATCCACATATTAAAATAACTCTTTTTAGTGATACTCACTACGGTTATATAAGTATCTATGATAATGCTGGTGGAATAGAGGCAGAGAT
Organism: Sulfurovaceae bacterium; assembly: GCA_016744315.1. Lineage (GTDB taxonomy): Bacteria > Campylobacterota > Campylobacteria > Campylobacterales > Sulfurovaceae > SZUA-451. The sequence goes on along the minus strand of JADGER010000016.1, from coordinate 19,011 downwards.
AATAGAGAAAATATTTGATCCATATTTTACTACCAAAGAGAAAGATGGAGGTATGGGGCTTGGACTCTATATCTCCAAAATGATTATAGAAAAAAATATGAATGGTACACTTGACATTTCTAATCAAGAAGAAGGTGTTACAGTACTCATTAAACTAAAAAAGGAGAACCATTGAATAAATTAAGTGAATTATCCTTATTGTATGTAGAAGATGATAAAGAGCTTCAAAAACAGTTTGTACGCTTATTTAAAACTATATTTAAACATGTTTATGAAGCTGTAGATGGGTTAGATGCACTCAATAGCTATAAGAAGAACTCTCCAAACATTATGTTAGTTGATATTAATTTACCCAAAATTAATGGATTAGAAGTGATAGAAAAAATTAGAGAGACGAACAAAGATATACCTATCATTGTACTCAGTGCCTACTCTGACCAGACAAAACTACTCAAAGCTATAAAACTAGGACTTTATGAATATCTGATTAAGCCTGTACCATACGAAAAACTTTTTTTGGTATTTGATAAAATTGTACTAGAGCATAAGAGTATTATAGAGAAAAACAATATAGTAGCTCTGCAAAATAATTATTTTTGGGAAAAAGATGAAAAGTGCCTCCTCTATCACGATACAATTATCTTGCTAACAAAGCGTGAAAGAATTCTTTTTGAGTTTATGATACAACAACTCAACCAAGTAGTTCCCTCAAATAGTATTATATACTTGATATGGGGAGAAGAATATGATATTTCCCATAGATCATTGAGTCATCTCCTAAAAAGACTTAGAAAAAAGCTTCCTGAAGAGTTGATAGAAAACATTTATGGAGAAGGGTACAAGATTGCCTCAAATAAATTATAAAACTGTAGATATATGATACAAAATTATACTAATATTTATATATTATTTATATAAAAACTAAAATGCCATTTTTTTGACACTTTTTTAGACTATACTATGTAAATAAATTTAATTAAAAGGAAATAAATGAAAAAAAGTAGTGCAAAATTACTATTGGCTCTTAGTTTAGGTATCGCTTCAGTTGTCGTTCCTACGCAACTTATGGCAAAAAAACCAAATATCTTGGTACTGTGGGGGGATGATATTGGGTATTGGAATATCTCTGCTACCAATCAAGGAATGATGGGGTATAAAACACCAAATATCGATTCTATTGCCAAAGATGGTGCTTTGTTTACAGATATGTATGCACAGCAATCATGTACAGCAGGTCGTGCATCATTTATACTTGGTCAACAGCCATTTAGAACAGGTCTCCTTACTATTGGTATGCCTGGGTCTGATCATGGTATCCCTGATTGGACTCCAACGATTGGTGACCTTCTTAAAGAGCAAGGTTATGCAACAGGTCAATTTGGTAAAAATCACTTAGGTGACCAAGACAAACACCTCCCAACAGCACATGGTTTTGATGAATTCTTTGGAAATCTTTATCACCTGAATGCAGAAGAAGAGCCAGAGACTTATTACTATCCAAAAGATCCAGAATTTCACAAGAAATATGGACCTAGAGGAGTTATTCATTCTCAGGCAGATGGCAAAATAGAAGATACAGGTCCACTCAACAGAAAAAGAATGGAAACAGTAGATGGTGAGTTTGGTGCAGCAGCCAAAGACTTTATGTCTCGTTCGGTTAAGGCTGATAAACCTTTCTTTGTATGGATGAATTATACTCGTGCACATGTTTGGACTCGTCAGAAAAAAGAGTATCAAGGAATCACAGGTATTTCACTCTATGCTGATGCTATTAAAGAGTTAGATGATATGGTAGGAAGTATGTTAGACCATGTCAAAAAACTTGGTGTTGAAGACAATACTATTGTTGTATTCTCTACAGATAATGGTGCAGAAAAATTCACATGGCCTGACGGTGGTGCTACACCATTCTATGGTGAAAAAGGTACAACTTGGGAAGGTGGTATGAGAGTTCCACAAGTAGTTAAATGGCCTGGGACTATCAAGTCAGGAACAGTCTATAATGACATTATGTCTCAAGAAGACTGGATGCCAACACTCCTCGCAGCAGCTGGTGTGGATGATGTCAAAGAGAAACTCGCTTCTAAAGAGGGTTACAAAGCTAATGGTAAAGACTTTAGAGTACATTTAGATGGCTATAACTTCAAACCATACTTTGAGGGTAAAGTAGAAAAAGGTCCAAGAAGAGAGATTATGTATTTTGCATCTTCTGGTATGCTTAATGCTATTCGTGTAGATGATTTCAAGATTGCATTTGCAACTGAAAAGGGTGCTATCAATGAAGCATTCCGTCAAGTTCCAGCATGGCCTCTTATCACAAACTTAAGAGCGGATCCATTTGAAAGTGCACAGAAAGATTCAGCACTTTATATTAAATGGTATGCAGATAATATGTGGATGATGGTTCCAGCACAAGGTTTTGTTCAAAAATTCTTGGGTTCAATCGAAGGCTATCCTTTCCAAGCAGGAAGCTCATTGAGTGCAGGAAATATCGGTTATCATACACTTGAAATGCAGAAAGCAAAAGGCGGTCTCAAAAGACTCCTCGACCAATCAGCTATTAACTAAAATTATAGTTATAATTTTTTCAAAGGCTTCTGCCTTTGGAAGCTTATTTTAAATTCATTATGGTGGGTTTAAAATAGTAAATACAAATAAAACCTCTCTTTTTTAACAAGGATAAAAATATGAAAACAAAAATAGTCACAAGTATAATGCTCTCATCCTCACTGCTCTTTGCTGGTGGAGATATAGCTCCTATCACAACAGAGGTCGTAGCCATAGAAGAAGCTATTCCTAGTAATTGGTCTTTTGAATTAGAACCTTACTTAATGGCTACAAGTATAGACGGTGATGCAAGCCTAGGGCGTGCTACTGGTCTTAATGTTGCTGTTGATTTCTCTGATATATTAGAGACGCTTCAAATGGGTGCTATGGTTCACTTTGAAGCACATCATAATAGTGGATTTGGTGTTTGGGTTGATTATGCCTTTATGGATTTGGCTCAAGATACAGATGGACCACTAGGTGGAGTGATAGATGTGGGAGTACGACAAGCAGTATTGGAAGTATTTGGACTCTATCGTCAACCATTAGCAATGGGTCGCATAGACTATATACTTGGTGCTAGATGGTGGAATAATGATTTTGATTTAGAAGTAAATCCATCTTTTCTTGCGGGTTCAGCTTCGACTGATATGAGTCAAGACTGGGTAGATATAGTTGTAGGTGCTAATTGGCTCTATGAGTTTAGACCGAATTGGAGTGTGAAAGCTAGAGGTGATATAGGTGGATTTGGACTAGAATCTGATTTTACTGCTACTGCTGCTCTAGGATTTGAGTATACTATTAGTGAATTGATGAGCTTAGATGTACAGTACAAAGCAACTTGGGTAGATTATGAAGATGGTGAAGCAGGAGTAAAAGGATCTTTTGCTTATGACACAGTGACACACGGACCAATTATTGGTCTTAAATTTAAATTTTAAAAAGGAAACAAATGTTACGATTATTAATTACACTTAGCCTATTACTTTCACTTACACACGCTAGAGAGTATCTTATCTCTTGGAATGATAGTAAAAGTAAACAAGAAATTATAGAATTTGTAAACAAAACAACAAATCCAGAAAGTTCTAACTATATCCCTATCAAAGACAGAATAACAGTTTTTGATAATGATGGAACTTTATGGAGTGAAAAACCTATGTATTTTCAACTCAATTTTATATTTGACAAACTCAATGAGATTGCAAAAGACCATCCAGAGTGGCAAAAGAAGCCCCTCTTTAAGGCTGCTGTAGATGGAGATATGAAAAAAGTTCTCTCTTTTGGAGAAAAAGGTCTGCTAGAATTAGCAACTACAGTACAATCAGGAATGAGTGTACCAGAGTACCAAGAGCAAGTTCGTGACTGGCTCAAAGATGCAAAACATCCAAGATTTAATCGTGCCTATAGTGACCTCATCTATCAACCAATGATGGAGCTTATTACATACCTTGAAGCTAATGACTTCAAAGTGTTTATAGTATCTGGTGGTGGTATCGACTTTATGCGTGCATTTATCCCTGCACTCTATGAGCTTCCAGCAGAACAAATCATAGGTTCTAGTGGAGCAGTCAAGTATGAAGATGGAAAAATCATCAAACTACCAAAACTGAACTTCATCGATGACAAAGAGACGAAACCTGTAGCAATAAACTACCATATAGGCAAACAACCAGTAGGTGCATTTGGTAATTCTGATGGAGATTTAGCCATGATGCAATATACTGATGCGAACAGAGAGCATAAAACACTCCAGCTTTATGTACATCACACAGATGCCAAAAGAGAATGGGCATATGATAGAGTATCACATGTAGGTAAACTTGACAAAGGTTTAGACTATGCATTAGATAAAAGATGGACAATAGTAGATATGAAAAAAGACTGGAAAGTTATCTTTCCTTTTGAGTTAAATACAAAATAAAATGACAAAAAAATCCGTCTCATTAGTACTAGGGAGTGGTGGGGCTAGAGGTTTGACACATATTGGAGTCATCAAGTACCTAGAAGAGCATAACTATGAGATTAAATCCATCTCTGGCTGTTCTATGGGTGCATTGATTGGTGGATTTTATGCAGCAGGAAAATTAGATTTATACAAAGATTGGTTAATAAGTCTTGATACTTTTGATATGATTAAACTGCTCGATTTTAAAGGCTCAGGAGGTCTTGTATCAGGTGTGACACTGATGAAAGAGTTGGAAAAACTCTTAGGTAACCCTTCTATCGAGTCTCTCCCTATCTCCTATACAGCTATTGAAAAGTATTGCCATACCTGATACTTTGACTACACCAAATAGTATGTACAAAATAGCTGATCAATCTTTTGATGCTATGCAAGGAACAATAGCAAGAATGAAACTCTCTGCGTATCCACCTGATATTGAGATAGAGATACCTCGTAACCTATGTGGAACTTTAGAGTTTACTCGTGCTGAAGAGATGATTGACTATGGTTATACCAAGTGTCAAAAAATTTTAGGATAAATAACTAAGGAGTGAATACATGAAAAAACAAATTTTTAGCTCTATACTACTCTCAACTGTAGTATTAACACAATCTCTATGGGCTGATAATGCCGAAGATTTAGCAAAAGCTGCTCAAAATCCTATAGCTAACCTAATAAGCCTCCCATTTCAAAATAATACCAATACGGGTATAGGAAGTGATGATGCAACACAAAATATTCTCAATGTCCAACCTGTATGGCCTGTGACTCTCAATGATGAGTGGAATCTTATCACTCGAACTATTGTACCCATTGTCTCTCAACCTGATATATTGACAGGAGAAGAACGAGTCAATGGTATAGGGGATACTAGCTTTACAGCATTTTTCTCTCCATCAAATTCTACAGATATTACTTGGGGAATAGGACCCGTATTTCTCTTGCCTACTGCAAGTGATGACACTCTAGGATCAGAAAAATGGGGTGCAGGTATCTCTGCTGTTGCCTTGGCAATGCCAGGGAAATGGGTTATAGGTTCACTTGTGAGTAATGTATGGTCTACAGGTGGTTCAGGAGAACAAGATATTAACCTCTTTACTTGGCAATATTTTGTTAACTATAATTTAGATAATGGTTGGTACTTAACAACCGCACCTATCATGACAGCCAACTGGGAAGCAGATAGCGATCATCGATGGACTGTGCCTATTGGTGGCGGTGTTGGAAAATTATTTAAGATAGGTAAACAACCTATCAATGCACAGATAAGTGCTTATAATAATATAGTAACCCCTGATGACTACGGTGCAGATTGGCAAATCAGAGTTATGGTGCAGTTGCTCTTTCCAAAATAGATCAATAAAGGAAAAAAATGTATTTAAGTTGGATTAGGGGCAGTCTCCTTTTGGGTTTTGTATTTATCTTGGCATTTGTTGTCATGAAACCTATAGGAGTATCGACAGAGTATGTCGTGATAGATGGTATCTATGAGTATCAACAACATCATGACTTGATACACAAGGATGCCAACAGTTCATCAGGATATAGTAGTAACAATGCTTATCTCAACAAATCTGGTGGAAAACTAGCAGAGCATATCATCCACCCCAAATATTATGGGATGGTTTTTGTGTTGAGTATTATTCTTGGTGGATTGATCGGCAGATTAACAAGCAAAAAAGCATCAAAATCTATGAAGCAGATTCCTGAGTTTCATACTCAAACATTTGGGAATAAAGTATTTCTCCGTTATCTATTTGTATTTGTAGGTGGTATGCTGATGCTCATAGGTGCGAGATTGGCAGGGGGCTGTACAAGTGGTCATATGATGAGTGGTATCATGCAGACTTCTATCAGTGGTTATATCTTTGCCTTGGTTGTTTTCGTGGTCGCAGTACCTACCTCAATATTGATATACAGAAGAAAAGGGAACTAGATATGCAGTTAGAAATCATAGAAGCAATAGCACTAGGCACACTGTTTGGTTTTGCACTCTACAAGATAGGTGCAGCTGACCCAGATAAACTCATAGGAATGCTCAAACTTGAAGATATGCACTTAGCGAAGACTATTCTAGGCGGAATAGCTATCGCTACTATCACACTCTTTGTTGGTGTTTTATTAGGATTGATACCTATGGAACACTTCTCTATAAAAGGAATCTATTGGGGTGTTATCTTTGGAGCGATACTCTTTGGTCTTGGCTGGGGACTCTCAGGTTTTTGTCCAGGAACTGGTATGGCAGGACTAGGTGCAGGTCGTATAGATGCCTATTTCTACTTTATCGGCGGACTTGTGGGTACTTTTATTTTCGCTTCTGTATATGCTGGATTGACAGATACTTTCCTCTATACTACTCTTTTTTCTGGCGTAGGTACGATAGTAGAGACAGGCAAAGCAACAGCCCTTTTCTCTTCATCATGGAGTCCTGTTATAGCAATAGCCATTGGTATAATACTATTTTTTATAGGATATAAGTTACCAAAGAAGTTTCGCTAAGAAGCAGATAATAAATACCTAATAAATAATTTTATAAAGTATTGAATTATCTAATTCTTTAAAAAGATTATCTTCGGTAGGAGACTACACAAAAATTACGATAATATTTTACAAAAAAGGAACCACACACATGACCCCATTCGACTCTATCCAACAACTAAAAAAAACAATGAACGCCTCCATCATAGGTCAAGAGAATATCGTAGAGAGACTTATCATCGGTCTGCTTGCCAATGGTAACCTCCTCGTGGAAGGCTTACCTGGGCTTGCCAAGACGCGTGCTGTGCGTGCTATGTCCAAGGCTATAGACTCTGATTTTTCTCGTATACAGTTCACTCCTGACTTGCTCCCTTCTGATGTAACAGGATCTGAGAATATGTATGAAGAGAACGGAGAATATAAGTTCCGATTTGAACAAGGACCGATATTTGGTAATGTTATCTTAGCAGATGAAATCAACAGAGCCCCAGCCAAAGTCCAAGCAGCAATGCTAGAGGCTATGGAAGAGCGACAAGTCACAGTAGCAGGCAAAACACACAAGCTACCTGAGCTTTTCATCGTTATGGCGACACAAAACCCAGTAGAGCAAGAAGGAACTTACCCACTGCCTGAAGCACAAAAAGATAGATTTTTGATGCATGTCAATATCACTTATCCTGACGAAGCATCAGAACTCGCAGTACTTGATCTCGTACGAAGAGAGAAGAGTCGCAAAAAGGTCAAAGAAGAGAAAAAACAAGAAGATAAACTAGCACAAGCTACTATCTTTGCTGCAAGAGAAGAGATAGATGCTCTCAAAAGTTCCGATATGGTGAAACAATATATTATAGACTTGGTTTTTGCGACTCGCTATCCTGAAAAGTATAACGAAGAGTTAGCATCACTTATAGATATAGGAGTGAGTCCTAGAGCTTCACTTGGATTGGATCAGTGTTCACGAGTCTATGCATGGATGCAAGGGCGAGACTACACCACCCCTGAAGATGTGCGAGCTGTTGTGCATGATATATTTAGACACCGTATCACACCTAGCTACACAGCCCAAGCAGAACGAATATCTAACGATGATATAGTCGATAAGATTTTGTCACTTGTGGCATTGCCAGCATAGTGCCTAAGGGATATAAATATGTCTGATGATGAAACTGGTATATACATCACCCTAGAGGAGCTAGTAAAGTTTCGTTACTTTGCCAAAGGCTTTAGCTTTTTGCCAACGCAACCTGTACACTCTATCCTAAGTGGACGGCAGTCATCCAAAATGCGTGGTAGAGGTATGGACTTTTCTGAGATGAAGCAGTTTGTGCAAGGTGATGATACACGAAATATAGACTGGAAAGCGACTCGCCGTACAGGGAAAACTTATATCCGTGTCTTTGAAGAAGAGAGAGATCGTAGAGTGTGGATAGTCATATCACAGCGAAACTCTATGTTTTTTGGGACAACAGAGCGAATGAAATCTGTAGCTGCTGCTCACTTGATGGCTCTCGCTTCGTATCGTGTACTCGACTCTGGAGACAGAGTAGGTGCTATCGTCTACAATGATACTGAGATGAAGTTTTTTAAAGCACAACGAAGCAAACAAGGGTTGATGCAAATATTTGAAGAGCTTGTGCAACAAAACAGAGCTTTGAATAAAAATCAAATCAAAGATGACAATACCCAAATCAATAAAGCCCTCAAACACATCTCTGCTGTAGCCAAACATGATGACCTTATATTTATCATAGGTGATGGTCGCGGAGCTGATGAAGAGAGTGTAAAACATGTCACTTCGCTCAATATACATAATGATGTTATTTATGCCTTTGTCTATGACCCTATGGAAGAGGCTCTGCCTAGTGGTGCATCACTCTTTTTGAGTGATGGTCAAAAAGCTATGGATGTGGACAATGCAGATAGTAGGTTCCGTCAACGCTTTGCCAAGATACTCAAAGATCGTCAAGAAAAGCTCAAAAACTTATCTCGCAAACAGGCTATAGCTGTACTAAACATCTCTACAGCTAGACCCGTCCTAGATCAAGTGATGGAACAACTAGGGAATGCACTCTCTATCAAGAGGAGAGGATAAATTATGGCTGATTTAAACACAACAGATATAAATGTAAGTGATCTCAATGGCTCACTAGACCTTCTCAATGATATCATCGTACCTCAAAGCATAGGCTATTTCCCTCCTGCTTCAGGATGGATAGCACTAGTATTACTTCTGCTTAGTTATGGTTTTTACTGGTATATCAAAAAACAAAAACTCTACCAATCCAACCTCTACCGTCGTCAAGCACTGCAAGAGTGGGAAACAATACAGAACAAAGAGACTCCACTAAAACAGTCCCAAGCTCTGCTCCTACTTATCAAACGCGTAGCACTTCAGCACTTTGGGCGTGAGAAAGTGGCTCACTTGAATGGTGATGCTTGGTGGAATTTTTTGGAGAGACACTCTAAAGTGAAGATAGATAATGAATTGCGTCAGTTAATCCATGAAATACTCTATAGCCCTACTGCATCTATTACCCAAGAACAAAAAGAGGCGATAACTATACTCACAAAAGTGTGGATAACTACACATCAAAAAGAAGAGGGAGAAAGCAATGATTGAATTTGTATATAGCTGGGCTTTTCTACTGCTATTTTTACCTCTACTTATCATCTACTCACCACTGCGATACTATAGTTCACGAAGTGCCTTACGAGTAAGTTTCATAGATGACATACTCAAAGCCAAAGGTGGCAAAGAGTATACAGAGGGAGTCTCTCGTGCGACTACTGCACAAAAAGCTCTCTTGGCTTTGGTGTGGTTACTTCTCGTTGTGGCTATCGCAAAACCACATTTTATCGGTGAACCTATCATCAAAGAAGAGTCACAAAGAGAGATACTCGTAGCTATCGATCTCTCTGGCTCGATGTCTACGCAGGATTTCAAAGGTGAAGATGGCAAAAACATCGACCGTCTACAAGCTGTCAAGTTGGTTTTGACTAACTTTTTTCAGAAGCGAAAAGGTGAGAAAATAGGATTAATACTCTTTGGTTCTGCTGCTTTTGTACAAGCACCCTTTACCCAAGACCTTAATGCCTTACAAAAACTACTAGATGGATTACAAGTGGGTATGGCTGGGCCTCAAACTATGCTAGGTGATGGTATAGCTCTAGGCGTTAAGATGTTCCGTGAAAATAATGTCACTGATAGAATGATGATAGTGATGAGTGATGGAGATGATACAGGCTCCAAAGTGCCACCAAAAACAGCAGCCAAACTCGCCAAAGACAATAGTGTAAGCATCTACACCATAGCTGTAGGAGATCCCAAGAATGCAGGGGAACACCCTATAGATACAGATACGCTCAAAAGTATCTCCAAAGATACAGATGGGAAGTTCTATTATGCTCTCAATCGTAACGAGTTGGTAGAGATATATGACGAAATAGAGAAACTCACACCCAAAAAAGTCAAAAAATTGACACATAGACCTATCAAAGATCTCTTTGTTTATCCTCTTGCTTTAAGTTTATTTTTGATGTTTCTTTATGCTCTGGCTTTATGGATAGGACAGTATCAAAGAGTCAAAAAAGGAAATCAACTATGAAACAGCTTTTAGATATATGGGAGATATTTCACTTTTTACATCCTATAGTTTTGCTCTTGCTTATTCCTGCTTGGCTCTTTGTTTGGTGGTTATTGCAACAACAAAATGATATGCTTCGTTGGAAAAAACTAGTAAATCCCAAGCTCTTGACACATCTACTTGTAACACCTCATCAAAATAGAAGTAAAATAGAAGCTCCTTGGTTTTTGGGCATAGTGTGGACGCTGATGATAGTAGCACTCAGTGGTCCTAGCTGGCAACTCAAAGCAGAGCCATTTGCCAAAGATAAAGCAGAAGTGGTCTTCATCCTCAAAGTAGCACCGAGTATGATGACTTCTGACCTTAGCCCTTCCAGACTAGAACGGGCTTCTTTTAAAATGAAAGACTTTTTGGCTCTTCGTACAGACACAAAAGCATCTCTTATAGCCTATAGTGGGTCTGCTCACCTTGTATTACCTCTGACAGGTGACCACAATATCCTAACCCTCTTTGCCAACTCTCTCACTCCAGAGATTATGCCAAAAGAGGGTAACGACCTCAACTCTGCCCTACAACTAGCATCAGAACAACTCAGTACCTCTGGAGGCACCATAATAGTATTAACAGATTCTGCCGAGCCAAGTCTAGTTAAGAACTTAGATCAAAGTAAAATTCTTTACTCTCCAAAGATACTCTTTTTAACTGTAGGTTCCAAAGAATTGATAAATCTTAAACAGATAGAAAAAAGTGCAAATATTCTTAATGCAAGCGTACAAGAGTTTACTATAGATGATAGCGATATACAACAGCTCAATAGCTGGACAGATAAATCATTTGAAAACCCTAAAGGATTGAAGAGTAGTCGCTATGAAGATAATGGCTATATGCTCTTACCTCTTATTCTTCTTATGATGCTTCTATGGTTTAGACAAGGGTTTATCGCTGAAGTTTGGAGAGTCTCATGAATAAAATAAAAATATGTATACAACAAAAACCTACTCTGCTTCCTTTTTGTTTGGTTGTTTTAGCAGTAACGATATGGCTCCTCTTTGGCTTTCGAGGGAGCTTTATTCAATTATGGTTTAGCAATGACCAAAGAGGTGCATATCACTATAAAAAGCAAGATTTCTCTACTGCTTCCAAACTATTTGAAGATCCACTCCACAAAGCAAGCTCTTTCTACAGAGCAGGGGAATTCAAAAAAGCAAAAGCTATCTATAGCACTATGAGTAGTCCTGAAGCCAAATACAATCTAGGTAATAGTTTACTAATGCTTGGTAAATATGATGAAGCGATCAAAGCCTATACTGTAGCCTTGCAGATGCAACCCAACTTCAAAGAAGCCAAAGAGAACAAAACCTTGGCAGAAGTCAGAAAAAAACTTAAAGATGTAGAAAATGATGGTAAGCAAGGTATAGGAGATATGTACGATATGCAACCTGATGAAATAGTCTATGACAATGACGAAAAAAAGGGTGTTGATGATACAAAAAGAGAAGATAAGAAAAAGCATTCCAGCGACTCAGCCCACTGGCTAGACCGAATCCAAACCAGCCCAAAAGATTTTTTGAAACATAAGTTTTCTTATCAGTATGGGATGGGTGATACGGATAAAAAGTAAGATTTATCTACTCATTGACACAAAAGCTACTTTATGGTGGGATTCTCCCATCCTACGAATTATGTAATTAGATAATAAGGTAAAAAATGAAAAAAATCACAACCCTACTCATCCTCCTCACCCTAAGTCTCCATGCAATAGAGGGAGCTGTATCGGCAATAGTCAAAGTAAAAGAGAGCTACGCAGTGAGTGAGGAGATTGTTATACAGATAGATCTCAAAAGTACGGCTTATAGTCTTACGCAATCAAAGATAGGCTTAGAAAATAGTCCCAACTATATTATTACCGCACCTACAAGTGCTGTATCCATAGAGACTGTCGATATTAATGGGACTGACTGGTCTGTGGTACATTATGAGTATAAACTCTATCCATTACATGCAGGGAAGTTGACTATATTGCCAATCCCTATATCATTTGAAGCATCTATGGGATATGGGCAGGAGTCACAAAACTTTGAGTTAACTACAAAGGTTTTAAATATAGATATACAAGGTCATAAAGGAGTAAATCCTGATAAGTTTATCCTCTCTACACCTCAGTACAGCCTCAAAGTAAAACAAACACCCAAAATAAATAAACTCAAAGTAGGTGATGCTTTTGAACTACAAGTAATACAAGAGGCTCAAAATGTTCCTGATATTCTTCTTACGCCTATCTACTTTTCTGATACTAAACAGTTTAAAGTCTATACAAAAGAGGCAAAATTAGAAAGTAGTGAAAATAGAGGTGTAAGTAGCGTAAGCCGTAGAGATAGCTTTACTTTTGTGGCTATAGAAGAAGGGAATATGACTCTTCCTAGCCAAGAGTTATTTTGGTGGGATACAGAAAATAAAATACTGCACACAGAAAAGACTCCACAACTAAGTTTTTTTATAACCGCACAAGCCAAAGTAAAAAGTATAGAAGAAGAGATATCAAATAAAAAAATATTAAGCTATTTTGCTATTGTATTACTAGTAATTACCCTACTCTATCGTGCCTATCCCCTACTCCAAAAAAGACGACAAGAGCAAAAAGAAGCCTATACAAAAAGTGAATCTGGACTTTTTGAAGCTCTACAAAAAAGTTGTCACAATGCAACAGCTAAAGAACTCTATAAAGATTTTTATATTTGGCTGGAGTCTGCTGATGCTACTGTAGCTAGAGTAGGATTTAAAGGTATTATAGAAATATATCCTCCGTTTTCTCAAAGTTTAAATAGTTTGGAAAAAGCTTTAGATGCGAATGGGATTGATTTTGATAGAGAAAATTTTTGTATTAGCTTGAGAGAACTGCGTACTCTATTGATAGAAGAAAAAAGCTCTAATATCCATGGTCTTATAGATACTATAAATCCACATAGTTAATAAAAAAGGGAAACATTGAAGTATATATTACTAACTCTAAGCATACTATTTACTCTAAATGCTCAAGAAAAACCAAATATGGAAGCTCATTATATTGGTGATAAAAGCTGTGTAGAGTGCCATAGCAAAGAGACACATGAATGGATGGGGTCACATCACGATGAAGCAATGATGGTAGCCGATGAAAAGTCGATGAAGGGGGATTTTAATGATACTCTATTTACTTACAATAATATTACCTCTATCTTTTATCGTAAAGATGGCAAATATATGGTCAAAACTGATGGAGAAGATGGAAAACTAGCAGATTTTGAAATAGCATATACTTTTGGGGTCTATCCTCTCCAACAGTATATGGTCAAATTCCCTAAGGGACGAATACAAGTCCTTGATATTGCATGGGATAGTAGAGATAAAAAACAAGGTGGACAAAGATGGTACCATCTGCATCCTGATGATAATGTTACAGCTGGTGATCCTCTGCACTGGACGGGTCCAAACCTTAACTGGAATTATATGTGTGCGGACTGTCATTCTACGAATCTTAAGAAAAATTATGACCATAAAACCAAACGATATGCAACGACTTGGGATGTGATAAATGTCTCGTGTGAAGCCTGCCATGGAGCAGGGTCTAAGCATTTAGCATGGACAAAAAATAGAGAACACAATATATCTAATAGTGGGTTTTTAGTCTCACTGCTACACAAAGGAAGAGAGTGGAAAATAGACCCAGATACACTCAACCCAGTACTTCACGATGCCAACAAAACTTCTCGTTATAGTGAGATAGAGGTTTGTGCTAAGTGTCACTCTAGGCGTACTCAGTTAGATGATACATTTAAAGCGGGGGATAAGTTTCATAATCACTACCTCCCTACCCTCCTTAATGAAAACCTCTATTACAATGATGGAAAAATTAAAGATGAAGTCTATGTTTATAATTCATTTTTGCAAAGTAAAATGCATGAAGCAGGAGTAACTTGTACAGACTGTCATAATCCACATACCCTAGAGAGAAAAGCAGAAGGTGATAAAATATGCTTTCGCTGTCATAAGATGGATACATACCAAGCACCTAGCCATCATAAGCACTTAAAAGGTAGCACTGGAGCTAGTTGTATAAGCTGTCATATGCCAGCACGCACTTATATGGGTGTAGATAATCGTAATGACCATAGCTTTAGAGTCCCTAGACCTGACCTCTCTATAGATAACGAGTCTCCAAATGCTTGTAATCTATGTCACAAAGATAAAAATGCTTCTTGGGCAACTGATGCTATGAAAGAGTGGTATGGTAAAATACCAAAAGGCAAACAAGACTTTTCTCATGCTCTTGAATCTTTGCGAGCTAATAGTGCAGATGCTCCAAAGAGTCTTTATCGTGTTTTGATGAGTGATGCTCCTAATATTGCCAAAGCTACAGTAAGTACCTATCTAGGGAATTATCCAACAAAACAGACTTATACAACTACCATGCAAATGCTTAGAAACAAAGATGTATCTATCCGTCGTTCTGCTCTCCAAGCTATGGAAGCCTTTCCTCCAAAGCTCCGAGTTAAAGAGATATTTAAACTCCTACAAGACCCTATGAAAACTGTAAGAATGGAAGCAGCAAGACAACTTTCATCATTCCCACTCGGACAACTAGAGAGTACAAAGCGTCAGATATTAGAAGAAGCACTCACAGAGTATGAAAATATCCTACTCTTTGCTGTAGATCGTCCAGAAACACAACTCTCTTTGGCTCTTTTGTATACTAATAAAAATGAGTTTGCTAAAGCCGAAGAGGCATATAAAGAGGCAATACGATTACAAATAAAACTTGTACCTGCTTATGTTAATTATAGTGATTTTTTAGACAGACAAAAAAGAAATCAAGAGGCATTTGAGATATTGACTAAAGGAATAGAACAAATTCCAACTGCTGGTATACTCCATCACTCATTAGGACTATGGTATATTAGAAGTAAAGAGAAAGAAAAGGCTAATAAGAGTCTCAAAAAAGCTGTAGAACTAGAAGCAAATAACAGCAGATTTACTTATGTATATGCAGTTGCTATAGGTGGAACAAATCCAAAAGAAGCAATTAAATTGTTAGAGAGATCTTATAAACAACATACAGGGAATCTACAGCTTGTTTCTGGATTGGTTTATTATTATAAACAAGTCAATAATCTAACAAAGAGTTTAGAGTATGAAAAGAAGTTAAAAGAGTTACAAAGTTTTAGCGTAAGATAATAAAGTTGTTATCCCTAGGGATAACAACTTTGTACTTTATGAATAGAGTTTTTCTCTATAAGTCTCTTGTCTTTTTTGCGTCTTTGCTAAGATTATTTTTGCATCTTCAGAAAGTGAACCATTCTCTGAAGCCATTGGAGTAGAGAGAAGTTGTTTAATTCCATTGATAAGAATATTAGTATTACTAATCTCTTCTTGTGATTTTTTATGGAGTTCATCAAATGCCATATCACCCTCGATATGAAGAATTCTTTCGATAGTAGCATTTTGTTCGTTAATATAAATTTTAGATGTATCTATAGCTGTAATCACTTGATTAATATGATCACTCACTTTTTTCATCTCTTTTTGGCACTCTTCTTTTTTGGTACAATAAAACTCTGCGTCTTCTTTTACCTTTTGTGCTGTTTTATAGTTTTGAGATTCGCGTAAAAATATTTTTACTGCAAAAACAGCCCATATAGCGATAATAGCAGAAACAAGCAGAATAACTAGACCAATCATAACATTGCCCTCTCCACCAGTTATACCTCCACCAATCCAAGATAAAATCTGATCTTGTACTTTTGTCGTAGGGACTTTACTAGGATCAACAACAACATTCAATGCATTACTAGCCACATAAATCCAACCTACAATAACAGCTAAACCAGCTAATAAAGAGAGTATCAATGCTCCAAATTTCCCTGAAGATAACTCTCTTACATAAATAGGTTCAATCTGTTTAATATCTTCAAAATTTATAGCTTCTTCTTCATCTAACTCTTGTTCTATAGACGAATCAAAGCCTACTTCTTTCAAAAGTGCTTCAGAGGGATGAATACTCTTAGTAAGCAGTAAAGATTTTGCATCTTCATATTTCTCAATATCCTCTTCTAAAATCTCCATACAATTTCTTGTAGTAAGATCTGACTTTTCTATTATAGAACGAGCCTCATCAATAAGAGTGTCAGCTTTTTTTGCTACTATAGGTTGTACTGGAGGTATTGTTTCTTCTTGGACTTCAATACTCTCTTCTATAGGCAAAGTCTCTACAGATTGCTCCTGTGTTTTCTCTGGCTCTTGTGTTATACTACTCTCTTCTTGTGCTATAACAGCCTCTTCTGCTTTGGTCTCCACTTGCTCTTGGACACTATTAGGTTTTTCCATTATAAATCCCCTTACCTTATTTGATTAATTAACACTTATCATTTATAATAACATAATATATGTGAAATCAACTTTGATTTCTATCAATAATTTATGCTATAATCCCAAATTATATCAATAGGCTACTAGATAGCCTTAGTATTGAGGATTTTTATGGGTATTTTAGTTTCATTAATTGTTTTATCTCTGTTGGTTTTTTTCCATGAACTAGGTCATTTTGTTGCAGCAAGAAGACTTGGTGTACAAGTGGATGTATTTAGTGTTGGATTTGGTAAAAAAATCTATTCTAGGATGATTGGAACCACAGAGTGGAGCATATCAGCCATTCCTTTAGGTGGTTATGTCAAGATGAAAGGTCAAGATGATAGTGATCCTACGAAAGTAAGCTATGATGATGACTCTTATAATAGCAAAAAGCCATGGGAGCGAATTATTATACTTTTGGCTGGTCCCTTTGCTAATTTCTTACTTGCTTTTTTCCTTTATTTAGCTATTGCTAATATTGGTGTTCCTAAGCTTTTACCTATAGTTGGAAATGTAGGAGAAAATACTCCTGCTTTGGTAGCTGGTATACAAAAAGGTGATAAAGTTGTAGCAGTTAATGGTGTAGGAATTAGCTATTGGGAAGAGATAGGCAAACAGATTAACAAATCTAAAAATGCTAGAATAGATCTTGTAATTGTGCGTAATAACAAACGAATTAATCTCCTAATTACACCAAAACTCATTGATGGTAAAAATATTTTTGAAGAGTCAATCAAAAGAAGAATTATTGGTATTTCTGCTCTTGGTGAGACGGTAGAAGTAACTTATGGTCTTGTTGGTGGCGTGTCGTATGCATGGGATGAGACAAAAAAAGCTTCTGTTTTAATCTTTCAAAGTGTGCAAAAGCTTATTACAGGAGCTATAAGTTCTGATAAGCTTGGTGGAATTATTACCATAGTTGATGTTACTTCACAAGCGAGTGCTGCGGGTATTGTCTCGTTACTCTTTTTTACTGCACTGATTTCTGTGAATCTAGGAGTATTAAATCTCTTGCCTATACCTGCTCTTGATGGTGGGCATATTATGTTTAACCTTTATGAGATTGTTCGCGGAAAAGCACCAAGTGAAAAAGCACTCTATCAAATGACTATAGTTGGATGGGTTATGCTCTTTGGGCTTATGTTTTTGGGACTTTATAATGATATTAATAGATTAATAGGAGGATAATTATGGCAACAGAAAATCTAATTGACAAAGAACAACTAAGAAGAAATTTAGATGAGGTAATCTGGAAAATAGAAGATGCAAGGCTCGCTATAAGTGAGCATCATATTGTTAAATTAGTCACTGTAGGTAAATATACAAGCATAGAAAATATCTCTACACTCTATGAACTAGGGCAAAGAGCCTTTGGTGAAAATCAAGTACAACAACTTGAAAAACGAAATGCTCTTTTGGAGCATATTCCATTAGAATGGCACTTTCTAGGCTCTTTACAAAAAAATAAAATTAATAAGCTTATAGATATAAATCCATCACTTGTACACTCTCTTGACTCTGTGGAATTAGCCTTAGCTCTTAATGATAAGCTAGAACGAAAAAATAAAAAGCTCAATGCTCTTTTACAGATTAATTCAGCAAATGAAGAGAGTAAGTCAGGAGTATCTACCCAAGAAGCTCATGATATATATCAAGAGATCAAAGAGCGATGTCCAAACCTACATCTTAAAGGTGTTATGAGTATTGGTGCAAATAGTGATAATCAAAGCGTTATAAAAGAGAGTTTTGAAGCAACTCATAAAATCTATGAAAGCCTACAAAAAGATGGAGCAAGCATCTGCTCTATGGGTATGAGTGGAGATTATGAACTTGCTATTACCTGTGGATCAAACTTGGTTCGTATAGGCTCTGCAATATTTAAATAGCCTATATAAGGTAGATAAAATCTACCTTATATATTTACAGCTACTTTATAATCTGGATCATCTTCTTCATAAGTACAGTGTGGACCTGCTTGTTTAAGTATCATTTTACAATCTTTACTTAAATGACGCAGTGTTAGATTTTTGTCCTCATCTTCATATTTTTTGGTTAGAGCATCTATAGCC
>JADGER010000187.1 GCA_016744315.1 Sulfurovaceae bacterium | reverse complement strand
TATCTCTTTTTGCTCTTTAGTCATTCTCGCTATAGCTACACTTAAAACAGCCTCAATATGACTAGAATTAAAAGGTTTAACAACAAAACCATAAATATTTGTCTCGCTTGCCTCATTTATGGTCTCAGAATCTCCAAATGCTGTAATAAAAATAATAGGTATTTTTTTTGTTATATTAAGTTGTCTTGCAAGTTGTATCCCATCTATTGGACCTTTAATATTAATATCCATAAAAATAAGATCACAAGGATTTGAACTTAAAATTTCCAAGGCATCTTTTGCAGACTTAGCTATGCCTATAACATTATGTCCAAAGGAGAGAACTAAGTCAGAAAGAAAATCAGCATTTATCCACTCATCTTCAACTATTAAAATATTATTTGTTATGTTTATATTATTCATAAATATTAATTCTCAATTCATCTTTTAATCTAAAGATAGTAACAAATTTTACTGTTTCAGCTTATACATTACCATCGTTTAATACAAAAACTTTTTACAATTTTAGATCATCTATAACTTTCTTAGCCATATCAAGATTTTGAATACCACTTTTTACAAAATCAACTCCTGCTATAGTCTGTTTCTCTAGCATTAGAGCATCATCACCTATCGCTCCATTAATAACAGCCAAGATAAACAAACCTTTTTCAACTTTGCCACTCTCTAACTCTTCTAGCCAATAATCCCCACCCTCTTGGTCTGGGTCTCTATCGTATACATGATTATAAATAGCTACAATAAAGTCATAATTACTAAATCCTTCAGGATACTTTTCTTTTGTCTCTTCTTGGTCAAAAAAGCTTCGTACAATATCTTCTAAATTTAGTTTAGACTCATACAACCAATAGACACTCCCAGCACTCTCTGGAGCTCTTCCAAATGTAGCAATATAAAGTTTTGTTACATTATCTAACTCTGGTTTAGTCCCTGTCTGCTCTGCATTACCTGTTTGTCTTTCTACAACAATAGGTTCAGAAATAACTTTTTCTTCTTCAGGTTGAGTAGGTGCTGTATATGTTGAACCATTACCTGACGATGTAGTGGTAACTGGTGGTAGTGACATATCACTGGATGGCTCTGCTTCGGTTGCAATAATACTACACGAATCAGAAACAGGAAAAAAATCACCATTCATTTGCCATAAACAGATTTGCTCGATCGACATAGATAATAGAGATGGATTCACTTGAGTTATGTATAAACCTGCTGGCACACACTCACCCCCCTTCGGGCGACATGAAGCTCCCACTGAGTGAACTGGAATGCCCAAAAAAACCAAAACTGTTGCCCAACGAGTCCAACGATTAAGATAACTCTTGATGCGATTTGTATTCGCACCTTGCTCATAAAACCAAAAGATTTTTTTATCTCGTTTTTTAATCCACCTCTGTGATTGTGTATCTATTATAGGTAACATATTTTCTCCAGTATGATAATTTTTAAAATTTAGGCTAAAGTGACAATCCTAAATTTCTTTATGAATAAAAAAATTATACCAAACCAAAATAGCAAAATAGTATCAAAGAAAAAATTCTTTTGCTACTCCGTTGCCACTCTGATATGTTATGATGTTAAAGCACAAAAAAAATCAAAAATTAGGCTAAAAATGAATGAAGAAAAACTAAACATATTAAAGAATTTTACACTACTGCTCGTAGATGATGAAGAGGCGTTATTGGATAAACTCCATACAGTCTTATCCATATTTTTTAAAGAAGTTATACTGGCAAAAGATGGTCAAGAAGCCCTTGATATTTATCATACTCAATCTATAGATATGGTGATAAGTGATTACTCTATGCCCGTGCTAAACGGCTATGGATTGTGTAAAGCGATACGCCAAGAAGATAGGTATATCCCTCTTGTGATTATGAGTAATTATTCTGACAAAGAAAAGCTACTGAGCGTTATTCCTCTTTCATTGGCACAGTATCTTATCAAACCTATAGATTATGCTACACTTACGGCTACTTTACTCTCTATGATTGAACAAATTGAAGTTAATGGCTTGGATATTATTGTGATTAATAACTTTATTTCCTATAATAGATTTAATAAAATATTGATAGATCAAGGGGAGAAAGTGACTCTTTCAAGCAATGAAATTAGCCTACTTGAACTCTTTATTATGAAGAATAATCAAATTGTCACAATGGAAGAGATTAACCTTTGTCTTGATTCTGTTGAAGCCAAAAGTAAACAAGCCGTCAAGAGTCTTATCTACCGTTTACGCAAAAAGGTAGGGAAAGATGTTATTTTAAATATTCCTGCTTATGGATATATGTTTAAAATTTAGGAGAAAATTATGCGACTGCTATTATTAATGAGTCTATTTTTTAATACTTTACTCTTTGCACAAGAGGATGTCAAGAGTATGTTTTCTTATATAAAATTAGAAAACAGACCCTATACTTTTAATGAAATTAAAAAGAAAAGTGAAGAGGGGCTTTTTTTACCTCTTAAGAAAGAGAGTTCAAACTTTGGTTTTTTAAGTGAGGTATTTTGGGTTAAAGTCATACTTAAAAATAAAATAAAACAATCAACACAGCAGATGCTTGAATTTAAATCTCCCTCACTAGATATTATTGATATTTATGAATTAGAGAATCAAACATTTATACTTAAAAAAGAGTTGGGTGATAATAGACCTCATGATAAAAGCTCCTTGATGCCTACTTCAAATTATGAGTTTACCCTATTTCCTCTACAGGAAAAGATATTTTTTATAAAGATAACTTCTGCTAGTTCTATGAATATAGGTATAAGTGTACAAAATATATCAGATTATTATCAAACGAGTTTTATACAGACAAAATTGTTTTTTTTCTACTTTGGTGCTATCACTATTATGCTTATGTATAATTTTATTGTTTACCTTATGACTAGAAATAAAAGCTTTTTATACTATGTACTCTTTCATGCTTCACACATGATATTCTCTTTAGCCTTATCTGGTATTGTTTTTAAACTTTTTTGGCCAGATACTCCCCAACTCAATCAACATATCATTCCTATATTTATGTCATTAGCTGCTGCTTATGGTCTATTATTTACCATTCATTTTTTAAACTTAAAAGTGCTTATACCTAGACTCTCTACATTTTTATATACTTTAGTATGGCTCAATTTTTCACTAACACTAAGTTCATTTATTTTTGGGTATCAAATTAGTATAAAGATAATTAGTATTAGCAACTTCTTATCGGTTATCATGCTTTTTATTATTGCTACATATTTGGCTTTTTTTAAGAAAAATATTAATGCGTTCTTCTATTTTATAGCTTGGACTTTTTTTCTTATAGGTGTTCTCACCTCACATTTTAGTAACATTGGTCTAGTACCATCAAGTCTATTAACCATTTTTGGTTTTCAAATAGGCTCGTTTTTTGAAGCACTTTTACTCTCAATTGCCTTGGCATACTATTATAATGAGTTAAGTGAAAAACATAATAAATCCAAATTGATGCTTATGGAACAGTCTCGTTTTGCTTCTATGGGACAAGCGATAGGACATATTACCCATCAATGGAAACATCCTCTTACACTTATGGGGACTTCTGTTTCACTTTTGGAAACTGTACTACGGCATGACAAAAATAATACACTTCTGCACCTTGAAAAAGAGTTACCAAGTATGACGCACTCTATAGAACACATGAAAAAGACGATGATTGAACTCTCTCATTATTATTCTGGAAAGATGGAAAGCATTGCTTTTTCACCTAGAGAAACCATAAATAATAGCATAGCCCTATTGTCTACCAAAAGCACTTTGAAGAATGCCAAAATAACGATGGATATTCCCAAAGATTTAGAGATAATCAATTATGAACATATTTTTTCAAATATTATTATCGTACTTATTGATAACTCTTTAGATGAATTTTATTATTCAAATGACAATCAAATACATATCTCTATCAGCAGTGATGAAAAGAACAATATCCTTATTTATAGAGACAATGCAGGAGGCATCAAGATTGAACCCATCGAAAAGGTCTTTGATTATTTTGTAAGTTCTAAAGGAGATGCACAAGGGCATGGCATTGGACTTGCTATGGTCAAGATGTTGGTAGAAGAGCGTTTAGAGGGGAAGATTAGTGTAAAGAATAGAGATGATGGGGTGGTGTTTGAGATATATTTTAGGAAGTAGATAGAGTTAAGTTATACTTTCTAAATATAATAAGGGTAACTACTCACCCCATCCAACCCCAAAAACCTTAAACCAAACCCCCCATAAAAACATTCAAAATTCTCCATAAGAAATACTCATTAGAAAGCCCTATA
>JADGER010000186.1 GCA_016744315.1 Sulfurovaceae bacterium | reverse complement strand
TCTAATGCTTCTTTTTCTTCTTCTGTTAATGCTTCTACTTTTCTCATGATGTTATTTTAGCATACCTTTATGAAATTGGTTTTGAGTGGGTACTTATATGTGATAGAGAATCTATAAAATCTATAAAACTCTCTTTGTTTGAAACTTTATATAATTTCTCTTCGAGTTCTTTCATATCAGTTTCTATTTTCCATTAGAATCTACAGCTACTATCTACTAATTTAAGTAAAGTAGGAAATCTATATTTTCCATGCATTTGTTGTATATGTTCTTTAGCTTTTACTTGTGCTATGCCTATGCTTGTGATGTAGAGAGCTGTAATAATATTGTGTGGAGATTGATCTTCCCACTTTTCAAATAAAACTCCTGCTACAACAGCTTTATTATCTTCTCTGTAGTCTACATCTATAGCTAAAATCATAATTAAACTACCTTACCTTTCATACTTTTCAAAAACTCTTCGACTACATAAAAAGAACCAAATATGAGATACTCTTCTTGTGGGTTAATTTCTCCATCAAATAGTGTATATTCTAGGTTTACTCTTTTGAGTGCTTCTTGTATCTTAGAGAGGGTAACTGCTCTTTGGGATGGGATGGCTATGAGTGCTACTTTTTTTATTTTGGGTTTTAGTATTTTGAGTACTTCTTCATAATCTTTATCATCTAGGCTATTGTAGATAAGTATTGTGGGTTTATCTAGGGCTTGGAGTATTGCTTTTGCAGCAAGAGGATTATGTCCTACATCTATGCGAATATTTTTGCTAAAGGGATAAAAGCGTCCAAAGAGTTCTAGGGTTTGAAGAGAGTTTATATTGTAGGGGATATTTAGTATATCTAGGGCATTCAAAGCTGTATGGGCATTGTCTATTAGGTAGTTTCCCCATTTATTATTATGGGCTATCTCTTTGATCTTGGCTTCTGTATTTGCTTTGGTTTTGACATTGTGGATTGTGGCTTGTTTTGTTTTGGCTATTTCTTTGGCTACTTCGTTTACTTCTTTATATATTTGTGGTGCTAGAAGCGCTTGTTTTTGGATACTTCGTATTTTGGTAGAAGCTATCTCTTCTATGGTATCGCCCAAAAATACTTGGTGGTCAATGCCTATGGGAGTGATGATGCTAAGGTCTTTGTTGCAGATATTTGTTGCGTCAAATTCTCCACCTAATCCTGCTTCTAATACTACAAGGTCTACATTTTCAAATACAACAAGAGCCAAAAGTGTGGTATATTCAAAATAGCTTAAAAGATCACTCATCTCTTTGCCTAATAGACTATAGAGTTTTTGGTGTGCTAATTCTAAACTACTATCACTAGAATCTTCGCCATCTATCCATATTCTCTCATTAAATTTACTAATATGAGGAGACGAAAAATGCCCCACAGATAAAGCACTTTTGTGGGCTAAGTGGGCAAGCATCCGTCCTGTAGAGCCTTTGCCATTGGTTCCTACTATATGAACCTTTTGAGGCTCTTTGATATGAGGATACAGAAGCGTATACGCTTGATGAATACGCTGATGGTCTATTGTGTCATAATAGAGTGGTTTTGCCTCTAAAAAATTAGAAAAAGATACTAAAGACACAAGGCTACTGCTGTATAACTTGTGCTTGTTTGGCTTCTTCGATTATAGCTTTTTGAGCTTCTTCAGTGAGTAAACCTTGTGTACTTGCATAGGCTAAGAACTGATCGAGAGCTTTTGCCATTCCTTGTCGTATTGCTTCAATTCGTAAAGCAGAAGAGAGTCTTGAACTTGCATTGATATTCTCTTCAACTTCTGATTTAATAGATCGTTTAAATACTCTGTTTGGAGTTCGGAGTTCAAACTCCATCTGAATATCTGCACGATAACGAGTAATATATCCATTGCTATAACTTACAGGATTAAAAGAAGTACCTTCATACGATGCTACAATAAAATTGGTAGCTTGATTTTTGGGTGCTAGAGAGCCTTTGAATCTGGTAAGTATCATCTGATGTAAGGCATCTTTTACATACGCAGCATTTTCTGGTTCTTGAGGGTCTACTTGTATCTCTACATAAACAGAACCTTGCATTATGTGTTGAATATAGTGTGCAGAGGGTTTATACCCACAGCCCACAAGAAGCAATACTGCAAATACCATCACTATCGTACTCTTATATTTTTGCATGCTTATATCTCCTTTTTTATGCACTTGGTTTTACAACTAAGTTTACTAATTTATTAGGTACAACAATCTCTTTGATTATACTCATACCCTCTAGCCATTTTGCCCCTACATCTTTTGCCATGAGGAGTATCTCTTCTTTGGATGCTGTTGGCAAAACTTCTATTTGTGTGCGTTTTTTACCATTAATAGTCACAATGAGAGTTATGCTATCTTGCACAAAAACCTCTTCTTTGACTGTAATAATCTCTTGAAGGTTTGTTCTATCAAATAACTCTTGACTTAATTCTGTTGCAAGGTGTGGTGCAATAGGTTCAAGAAGATGTAAGATAATATAGAGTCCTTCACTCCACACAGCTTTGTCATCTTGTTTATCAAGAGCATTCAATGCTTCCATACATGCAGCAATCAAAGTATTAAAGGCAAATGTTTTTGTATATACATCTGTCGATTTTTTGAGTGCGTCATAGACTTTGACTCGGGCTTCTTTGGCTTTGCCATCAAGAGAATTTTGATCTATACTAGGAAGTGTTCTATGGCTTACTTTATCTTTACGGTCATAAAGCTTTTTGAGAAACCTAAATGCTCCCTCTACAGCAGAATCATTCCACTCTAGCTCTTTTTGTGGTGGTGCAGCAAAAAGTACAAAAAGTCGTGCTGTATCTGCTCCATATTGGGCTATAAGCTTGTCAGGGTCTACAGTATTGCCTTTGGATTTACTCATCTTTGCACCATCTTTAAGTACCATGCCTTGGGTCAGAAGTCTTTCAAAAGGCTCATCTATATCACAGTATCCCAAATCTCGTAAGACTTTTGTAAAAAATCTTGCATACAAAAGATGCAGTATGGCATGTTCTATACCACCAATATATTGATCTACACCCAACCAATAATTTGCTTCTTCTTTGTTGATGCCTTCTTCATTCCATTTTTTTGGATTTGTAGCATATCGTAATTGATACCAGCTCGATTGTACAAAAGTATCTAGTGTATCTGTCTCTCTAATAGCATCTGCTCCACATTCTGGACAACTACAGTTTTTCCAAGTAGGATGATTTTCTAGTGGATTTCCTTCTCCTGTAATTTCTACATTTTCAGGTAAAGCAATAGGGAGATTTTCTATTTTTTCAGCTACTAAACCACAGCTCTTACAATGAACAAATGGAATGGGTGCACCCCAATAGCGTTGGCGACTGACACCCCAGTTTCTTAGTTTAAAGTTTGTTGTACCTCTGCCTAGTTTTTTCTCTTCAAAGAGTTCTATAATAGATGCTTTGACTTGGGTATTTTTTTCATTTGTAAATATATCAGAATTTTCAAGTAGACCCTCATCTGTATACGGTAACTCTCCACCAGAAATAACTTGCTTGATAGGTAAATTATACTGTGTTGCAAACTCAAAATCTCTAACATCATGAGCGGGAACAGACATAACTGCCCCACCACCATAGGAAGCCAAAACAAAGTTTGCTGTCCAGACAGGAATATTTTCACCTGTAAGAGGATGTATAACTTCAATACCCAGATCATACCCTTCTTTGCCCTCTTTGGCTCTTTCGACTTCGGTCATATTAGATATATCTACAATTCTTTCTATTGTTTGAGTATCAAGAAGTTCATGTTTTAAAAGATATTTAGTAATAGGATGTTCGGGGGCTAAAGCACTATAAGTCACTCCATAGATAGTATCAGGACGCGTAGTGAAAACTGTATATTTATCAAAGTTTCCACCTAGTTTATCTTTGCTTTCTTGGGTAAGTTCAAACTCAAATTCTAAACCTTGCGATTTTCCAATCCAATTTTTTTGCATTGTAAGTACCTGAGACGGCCATTTATCTTCAAGTTGTTCTAGGTCTACTAAAAGCTCATCAGCATACTTAATAATATCTAAATAATATCCTGGCATCTCTTTGAGTTGTACTTCATTACTACAACGCCAACAACAGCCCTCTTCTACCTGCTCATTTGCTAATACAGTATGGCACTCTTGACACCAATTAACCGTAGTAGATTCACGATACAAAAGTTTTTGTTCAAACATTTTGATAATAAACTCTTGTTCCCACTTGGTATACAAAGGATCACAAGTTGCAAATTCACGCGTTTTAGAAAATGAAAACCCTAAAGTATTGAGTTCTTGACGCATATAATCT
>JADGER010000015.1 GCA_016744315.1 Sulfurovaceae bacterium | reverse complement strand
CGGCTTTCATTCTCAGAACAAGACTTGCTGAGGAGATAGCAGAAAGGGGTTGTCTCCATTGATGTGCAATCATAGCAATCATTTCTCCCATTTGTGCTAAACGAGATTGTTGCAAAATTTGTTGGTCTTTGCGTTTATTATTCTCTATCTCTTCTTGGAGTGCTATATTTTTTTCTTCTAATTCTGAAGTTGTTTGGGATATAAGGTGTGCTAGGGCTTCAAGCATCTCATTTTGTGAACTTTTTGGTGACAATTGTAGTATAGGATTTTTAATAACATGTAATGTTTTTGATTCACTAAGGCTTAAGAGAGTCATAGTTTGATTGAGTAGTTCCATCTTGGATAGGGATTTATTAGAGTAGAATTCTCCATAGGTAAAAAACCCACTAATAGGTGCTATATTATTAAGTGGTACAAGTTCATTTTTGATACTCTCTCCCATTATAGCTTTTCTTGCCATGCAAGAGTATACAAATATAGATTCACTATTATCTAATAGATGAGACCCAGAGAGTTTCTCTTTTTCTTTGAGTATCATCTCTATATTTCCATATCCAAATGTTACCTTGTCACCTTCTTTTAAATTACCTGCAAATATCAGCTCTCCATCATCACCTTTCCCTACTACTGCACGCATTATTTTAAGGTCTTTATTTTGTAAAATTAGAGGAAAAGCAATACCTGTTCTAGGGAGTTGTTTGGCAATATCATCTCCTAGGTATTTAGAAAAAGTATCTATGGCTTTGAGTTGATCTATCTCATATACAATATTCTCTTTGGCTTTAGTAATAGTGAGTGCTTTTCCTATGCTAACCCACCCAAAAGAGGCGTGTGTGTTGACAATAAGGTCTGGATTATATAAAAGAGCAATTACTGCACCAGAATCTAAAACTCTATTTTCAGTACATATAATTGTGTTTTTAAACTGAGAATTATCTCCTGCCATACCACCAGATATTATTAAATCCTTATCGTAATCTAAAAAAGCATTTAGGTACTCTTCTCCATTCATAGATAAGCCATCAGTAAAGCTAATAGCTACAGCAATAGAGCGATTTTTATCAAACTTTTTAATTAAATCTTTTGCTGTTTGATAACTTCCAAGACTATTTTTTTCTACAGCATAAGTAAGAATTTTAGTATGTTCAAAAAGAGAAAATGAGAGTACTACTTTGTTGTCACTGACTGTAGCATTATTAATTTCTCCATCTGTTGAAGCACCAATAATATTAATATGAGGAATAAGCTCTTTGATAGTATATATCAATTCTAGAATATAATTTTTATCAATAATACCTGTAAAGATTTGTAAAAGAATATTAGGAGTAGATTTTATAGAGTTTGTTTCTATAAAATTTATAAGAGATACGGTATCTGTGTAATAAATATTAAAGGTTTTCATAAGTTCATTATATGAAAATATAATAAAATAAAAGATTAATTGAAAAAAGAAATCAAGAAGATAAGAGTCGAAACTCTTATCCTAGCATACACTTATAAAAGAGGTTGGCAAAGACTTACTTTGCTTTAAACACAAAAAAAGCAAAATAAGTCTTGTTTTCCATTGTAGCGTAAAGGAGTATGAAAATGCTGAATTTTTATTACTTTCATATCAAATAGTATCATCAATGAAAAGTCCTTCTAAAAAGCAACATTTTTACTTTTAACCTTATAAGTAATACTAATTTTTAGTTAAATTTTTTATATTTATTTCCATATTTATTTTCTTTTTTATTATTCATTGCTCCCCAATCACTCTTTTGTGTTACCATATCTTTTTGATCTTGTTTTCTGTTTTGGTCTTTTTCTACAAAAATAGGTTTGCGTGTCCATGGATCTAGCTCTGTGTAGTACATAAGTGTTGAATAAGTCGATGGTGTAGGTATAAAGACTTGTACTTGCTCTGGGTTGAGTCGTAACTCTTTGTTGGCAAATGTTTTAAGGCTCTCCATATCATCCATCTGACTCCCTGGGTGAGCAGCGATAAGATAATAGGTGAGAAATTGCTTTTTGCCAGATTTTTTGTTAAGGTCATCAAAGTTCTTTTTGAAGTTAAGGAGAGTCTCTTTGTTGGGTTTACCCATGAGTTTGAGTATCTTATCTTCAGTATGCTCTGGTGCGACTTTCATCTGCCCTGAGATATGGTGATCTACGAGAGTTTTCAGATATTCTTGCCCATGTTTTTTATCTTCGTTAATAAGGTCATATCTGATACCACTATTGACAAATACCTTTTTGACATGAGGAAGCTCTCGTATCTCTTTAAGCATTTGGATTTGTGGTTTGTGATCTGGTTTGAGAGTAGTACAGACAGTCGAGCTAGTACAAGGCTTCTCTATGCAGACACCATGTTTCATCTTTTTGTCACACTCATAGCCGTACATATTAGCAGTAGCTCCACCTACATCATTGATAACACCTTTGAAGTCTTGATGATTTTTAAATTCATCTATTTCATTAACCACAGACTCTTGGCTTCTGCTTCGTATCGTTCGTCCTTGGTGTACGGAGATAGCACAGAAGTTACACTCACCATAACAGCCATGGTGTGTCGTCACTGAAAACTGTATTGTTTGTAGAGCTTTTACATCTCCTTGGGCTTTGTAGAAAGGATGAACATCTCGCTCATATTTGAGATCATAGACACTATCTATCTGCTTTTCACTCATATAGTCTTGCGGTGGGTTTTGGATAAGCCATCTGGTATCATGGAGTTGGCAGAGTCCTTTTGAAATAACTGGTTCGTTATTATTATAAAACTGGTGAAACATATTGATAAAAGCTTTTTTATCTTTCTTACACTCATCAAATGATGGAAGCTCTATAAAGCCCTCTTTGGATTCTTTGGCTATATAACAAAGTCCTTGGATCTCTGTGTGACTCTCTCCATTTTTGTATGCATTGGCAAGTTCTAAAATAGTTCGTTCTGCCATTCCATAAACAAGTACATCTGCTTTGGCATCAAAAAGTAGTGATTTTCGTACTTTGTTTGTCCAGTAGTCATAGTGTGCTACGCGTCGTAAACTCGCCTCTATACCACCCAATACTATAGGCACTGTCTCTTTGAAGTTCTTTCGTATATGGTTGACATACTTGATACTCGCTCTATCAGGACGGCGGTTGTTGGTGATACCAGGGGTGAAGTCATCTTGTTTACGAAACTTCTTGGTCGCTGTATAGTTGGCAACCATACTATCGACCAACCCAGCACTTACACCCCAAAAGAGCTTCGGCTCACCTAGACGAGTAATATCCGCATCAGAACTAATATCAGGCTGTGCAATCACTCCTACCTTATATCCTGCATCTAGCAGTATTTTTCCTACAATAGCAATACCGTTATAAGGAGTATCGATATAAGTATCCCCACTTACGAGTATCACATCCAGCTGTTCCCAGCCTAGTTTTTTTAGTTCTGCTTTGGTGGTTGGTATGAACATTTTTTTCCTTTTGGTATTTTATTATAGATTGGTGGGTATATGGTATTTGAAGAAAAGCGACTAAAATTTATAGTCGTTATAGTTTGGTTTGAAGTATGGAAGTAATAGAGTTATTGTTTCTTAGCTCTTAGTTCTTCTTTTTGCTTTTTCATTTGCTCTCTGGCTTCTTGTCGGCATTGCTTTATTGCTTTTCTATCTTGAGCAGCTGTAATACAAGTGATACGGCTCTTATGATTCTGTTCCATCATTGCAAGAAGTTTTGTTTTTCTTGCTTCAAATGACTCTTGGTTGCCTTTTGGTTGCTGTGCTATCGCCATAGCTGATAGAACAATGAATGCCAAAACTATTTTTTTCATATAGTATCCTTTGAATTGGTATAAATATATTATATCATAAACTAGACTAACGCCTTATGTTCTACCATACTACAGTGGTTTTGGACTACTATCATTCCTGCGTCTTTGGCTTTTTGGGCTGCTGCGTTGTTGACAAGGTGGAGTTGTCCCCAAAATACTTTGACATCTCCTCTAGCAATAGCAGCGTCAGCGATAGCATCAAAGGCATTAGGTTTTCTAAATATATTAACCATATCTACAGCTATTGGTATTTCAGCGAGTGAACGGTATACTTTTTGCCCTAGTATCTCTTCTTCTTTTGGATAAACTGGGATAATAGTAAATCCTTGACTCTGTAGATATTTTGCTACTCTATGGCTAGCTTTGCTCTCATCTGGTGAGAGTCCCAATACGGCTATGGTTTTGACAGACTCAAATATATTTTTGATCTCTTCTTTATTGCTATTAACACTTGCTAATTCACATTCCATAATAACTCCTCTTAATATGATATAATTTCGACCATTTTAACAAGGAAAACTAATGCTAGACTTAAATAAAATTGAAAAAGCTTATAATTGTGTTTCTGAGGTGGTCTATAATACACCTTTTAGTCATGCTCCCATACTGAGTGCTATGAGTGGGTATGAAGTATATCTCAAAAAAGAAAATCTCCAAAGAACAGGAGCTTTCAAATTACGAGGTGCTTTTAACTGTATTGCAAACTTAGTAAAAAGTGGAAATAATGAAGGTGTAGTGGCTGCAAGTGCAGGAAACCATGCACAAGGGATTGCTTTTTCTGCAAAGTATTTTGGGATTGGGGCTACAATTATTATGCCAGAATCTACACCTCTGACCAAAGTTCAAGGTGTCAAAGAGTTTGGAGCTACTGTAATACTTAAAGGGAGTAATTATGATGAAGCATATGCTTATGCTACTACTTATGCCCTAGAAGAGTCTTTGGAGTTTGTTCATCCCTTTAATGATGAAGCTGTGATTGCTGGTCAAGGGACTGTAGCTATTGAAATGCTAGATGAACATAAAGATCTTGACGCAGTGGTAGTTCCTGTGGGAGGAGGAGGGTTAATCTCTGGAATAGCTACAGCTGTGAAAGGAATCTCCCCATCGTGCAAGGTTATTGGAGTCTCTGCCAAAGGTGCACCTGCTATGGCAACATCATTCAAAGAAAAACGAGCGATTGATAGTGTGAGTGTGCGAACTATTGCAGATGGTATTGCTGTACGAGATACTTCACCTATTACTTTGGAGTATCTGCTTAAATATGTTGATGATATGATTATGGTGGGTGAAGATGAGATAGCAAATGCTATTTTGTTTCTTTTGGAACGACAAAAAGTATTAGTAGAGGGTGCTGGTGCTGTGGGTGTAGCACTGTTGATGCATAATAAACTCAATCTTCCCAAAGGAAGCAAGGTAGGAGTGGTGCTGAGTGGTGGTAATATTGATGTTACTATGCTTTCACTTATTATAGAAAAGGGTCTTGTCAAGTCTTCACGCAAAATGAAGCTTATTGTAACACTCGTAGACAAAGCAGGATCACTTATGCACTTTACACAACTGCTAAGAGAAGCAGATGCTAATATTGTCCAAATTGGCTATGACCGTACATCTACAGACCTGAAGTTTGGAGATGCAAATGTATCTGTAGACCTAGAAACCAAAGGGGTAGAACACCAACAAGAAGTGAGAGATATTTTAACTGCAAATGGTTTTGTATTCTGCGAAGAGCATTAAGATGATAGCAATAGATTTGGGTTCTAATAGCCTAAGAGTAGTAGAGATAGAGTGTCAAGAAAAGATATTTCTTAGCTCTTTTAATACTGTTGTAAAAACGGCTGATAAGCTCAATATTACGGGAGAAATTGCTAAAGATACCGTAAAAAGAATTATTTCAAAACTCAATGAAGCAAAAGAGCTTATAGATTTTGATAATAAACCAATACGAGCTATTACTACAGAGGCTATGAGACAAGCAAAAAATAGTGACGCGGTGCTTGAAGCAATTAAAGAGAGTACAGATATATCTTTTGAGATTATATCAGGAGAAGAAGAAGCAATGCTAACACTCTTAGCAGTCAAACATAGATTGCAGACGCTTCCTCTTCAGAGTAAAGATTCTTTTGTATTAGTGGATATTGGTGGAGCTTCTACAGAGCTTATCTATCACTATGAGCATAAAACTATTACAAAGAGTTTTCCCATAGGTATAGTTACTATCTCACAAGAGTATCATACACTTACGCAAATAGCCCAAGCTTTACCTATTGTAATGGAGAGTATGCAAGAGTTTGCCAAAGAGGTTACAACTCTTTATGGACAACCTCTATCTTTTGTAGCCACAGCAGGGACACCTACAACTATAGCTTCTATGAAACTAGGACAAACTTTTGCTACTTATGACCCAAAAGTTATTAATGGAACTACACTTACAAATAATGAACTAGAGTTTTATCTTCAAAAGCTTTTATCTATGTCATTAGAAGAGAGAGAGTTAACAGTGGGTACGGGGAGAGCTGATTTAATTACCGCAGGTGTACTTATATTTGCACAACTTTTTAGAGTTACAAACTTTGAAAAGGCAATTATAATAGATGATGGTCTCAGAGAAGGAGTGGCACTAGAGTGGTGCCACAGAGAGATGAGGTGCTAAAATAGCTCCTTATTCTCCAAGTCCAAATACATTTGAAAGTGTATTTATATAATTAAAATATCCAGTAATTGCAATTGCCTCTAATATTTGTGCTTCACTATAATTTGCTTCTTTGATAGCATCAATATCTTTTTGTTGTGTTTTATAACTCTCTTTTCCTGAAGCTACAATACAAAAATTTAATAATTTTTTCTCTTCATCCGAACAGCTAATAGCATCTACACCTTGCAATACTTCTTCTACTTGATCATCTCTCATACCAAGTGTTTTAGCAATATTTTTATGAACATCTACACACATTTTACAGCCATTTTCTATAGAGATAAGAAGAGCAATTCTTTCTTTTGTATTATATGGAAGTAGTGTTTCTTTGAGTAGGTAAGTTTGTACCATAGTATCAGTAGCATTATAAATATCTTGATTAAGAGCAAGAAGTTCAAAAATCTCACCAAGTTTCCCAGTTTTTTCTAAAATACCCTCAGCTTTTTCTTTGATAGGTGATTGCATATCTTCGTATTTACAGAGTGAAATATAAGCCATAGTTTTCCTTTTGATTATAAAAATAAATTTGATGAATTATATCTTTTTTTATTTAAATGATAATATCATCAAAATATTAAATAGAATGCTTTACATAAGTGTAAATCCAAGAGATAAAGAGCAAAATAGGTTCTATATTATTTGATTTGTTTGCTGGAATTTGGATTTAATCAATTATTCAATCAAAACAGCTTACCATAGAGTAACTCTGTTAGAAAGGATACAAGATGTTAAAAAAAATTTTACTCTTAATAGTTGTTCAGGCTCTTTTTGTATTTGCTTATGCAAAAGATTTACAGTTTTCGGGATATACTTCTTATAAACGCTCTGGTGGTGTTATGAATTTATCTGCGGATACAGTTCGTAATAATAGAAGGCAAGGGGTGAGTGGGGATCTAAAAATCATGTTGTGGGCTAGTACACAAAAATATAGAGGAGGGCGTATTCATGGTTATGTTGTAGCACAAAGTCGTATTGGACGATTAAATGCAAATAACTTTTTTTCCCGAGTTTCAAGAAATGCTAGTTTTTATGTACCACCTAGAGGAAGATATTCTATGATCCTAACACTATCAGAATATCGATATGGACGCTATGAAATTGTAGATTATATAAACTATAATCGTAGAGAGTCATTTTAAGTATCAAAAAACTGGCTATAATTTGGTTAATTATAATTTTAGATAAAGAGTGTAACTATGCAAGATAGCGGTTTAATACTAATTGATGATTATTTTGATGATAATCTTAGCCAAGAAGAGATATTAGAATTTACAAATAGTATTCAAAGTCATATACTAAATAGCTCGGATATTATCAATTTTAGCTTGCTATTTTTGGTAATTTCTCTAGTGATAGGATATTTTTTTGAACGCTATTGCCGTAAAAATAAATATCGTTATCAAGCAATCAAGAGATGGGATAAAATATTAACTCAAAATAATCATACTCTTAAAGCACTGAGTCTTTTGGAACTTATGAGAGATGTAGCTGAAGACTCTTTTGATAAAAATAGTTTGCCTATAGCTTATGATAATAGTTGGTGGAATTTTATTGAAGAAAACTCTGATGTAATCATAGATAGAACACTTATAGATATTAGTAAAAAACTTTTGACGCAACCCCATAAAGAAATTACAGGTGCAGAGATGATGCTTATAGCAAATAGTGTGAACGATTGGATACAAACACATAGACCTAAATGCTAGAGAGTTTATAGTTGTATTTAAGCCCTCCCAAAGTTCCCCTTGATATATTACAATTTTAAATTTAATAAAAGTGAGAAATAATGATTGAAATTGTTGTATTTATATATACTTTATACTTCTTTTTGCGTACTTATACTTCTATAATGCAAATAGGATATATTAATGAGGAGAAGAGAAAAACACCTGTATTAATGTCTGCATCAAAATATCTTATAGCAGGAAATTATGCTGTAGCCAAAGAAAAAGTAGGGCTTGTTGAGAGTTTTGTTGACTATCTCTTCTTTTTGTGGTGGGTTATTGCTGGATTTGCTTTGTTACAAGGGATGATTGTAATAGATAATGAAATAGTAGAAGCAGTAGTATTTCTTTTTGGATTTACGGCTATAGGCTATATTATAGGGTTACCTTTTGAACTCTATCAAACTTTTAAAATAGATGAAGCCTTTGGCTTTAATAAAATGACTCCCAAAATTTATGCTATAGATGCACTTAAGTCTATGCTAATGTTTGTCCTTTTTGGTGGATTGATATTTGGAGCATTAGCTTGGATTATTGTGAGTTATGAGAGTTGGTGGCTTTGGGGCTTTGGTATGCTTTTTACTCTGGCACTTTTGGTAAATGTGTTGTATCCTACCGTTATTGCACCAATATTTAATAAGTTTAATCCCATAGAAGAGGGAGAACTCAAAGATGCTATTACTAGTATGATGCAGAGTGTTGGACTCAAAAGTGATGGTATTTTTGTGATGGATGCAAGCAAAAGAGATAGTCGTTTGAATGCGTACTTTGGTGGACTAGGAAAAACAAAAAGAGTGGTTCTTTTTGATACACTTTTAGCCAAACTTAATAAAAATGAACTCCTTGCAGTACTAGGACATGAACTTGGTCACTTTAAACATGGGGATATTTGGAAAAATATTATCTTAATGGGTATATTATTATTTGTATCATTTTTCTTGCTTGGAAATCTTCCTGATGAACTTTTTAGCTCTATGAGTGTTATTCCTGAGGCAGGTGTTCAGATAGCTATGATGACTCTGCTTTTGCCTGTAGTAAGTTTTGTATTTACCCCTGTGATGAGTTTTGTAAGTCGTCATAACGAATATGCAGCAGATGAATTTGGATCAGATATGGGAGGTAAAGAAAACTTAGTTTCTGCCCTTATGAAACTTGTAACTGAAAACAAAGCCTTTCCTAAATCGCATCCTTTGGTGATATTCTTTTATTATACACACCCACCTATCATAGAAAGACTCAAAGAGCTTGGTTTTGATGCATCTAATACTATAATAGGCGAAGATGATACACTTAAAAAAGATGGAATATTTGCTTTTATAGATGAAGAGAAAAAAACCTAATGACTATAGCTCAAGCTCTTACTTTAGCAGTTACTCATCTTCGAGATAGTTGTTCTCAGCCACGCTTTGAAGCAGAATTGCTTTTGAGCTATCATTTGAATAAAGAGCGACTCTATTTGCATATACATGAAGATGAACTTGTAGAGAATATAGAAAAGTTTCAAGCTCTTGTAGATCGTCGTAAAGCCCATGAACCTTATGAATATATTACACAAAGAGCGAGTTTCTATGATATTGCACTTATTGTTTCTTCAGGAGTTTTGATTCCTCGACCAGAGACAGAACTTCTTGTAGATAGAGTAGCTTCTATAATCAAAAGAGAGAAGATAGAAGAGATCGTAGAAATAGGTGTAGGCTCAGGAGCAATATCTATTATATTAGCCAGAAAATTTCCACATCTTCATATCACTGCTACAGATATATCTGAGGATGCTTTGGCAATAGCCTCTCAAAATGTCCAAGAGTTTGGACTTCAAGAGCAAATTACACTTCTTCAGAGTAATCTTATGGATAAAGTTACAACTAAGCCACAATTAGTTGTAAGTAATCCTCCTTATATTGCTAGAGATTTTAAATTAGAAAAAAATGTGAATGACTATGAACCTCATACTGCCCTTTTTGGTGGAGAAGTAGGTGATGAGTTACTCCATAAAATTATAGATGATGTACAAAGTAGAGGTGTAAAGTGGCTAGCATGTGAAATGGGCTATGACCAAAAAGCTTCTATGCAGAGTTATCTTAATGCACTTAGTATAGATTTTAGTGAGTTTTATCAGGATTTTTCTAGTTTTGATAGAGGATTTATAGTAAAATTCTAAACTACTAGTTTTTTCACTTATTACTTTATATAAAATAAATAATTCAGTTTACTATTATGTAACTTTCCAAAATTTCTCCAAGAATAAGCCAAAAATATGTCACTATATTACACAATATTAAAAATAACTTTACGCTTTATGGATAAAAATGAGTCATGCTATGTTAATGCTATGTAGAGAATCTACTATAGTAGTGTAAAACAAGGAGGAAGAAAATGAAAGGTATTACACTAAGCACTATTGCACTTTTGGCATTGTCAGGTTATGCAGTTGCAGGTGGAACTATTGAACCACAACCAAAAGAGGTTGTTGTTGAAGAGGTAGAAGAGAGTTTTGGAACAGTTTCTGGACAATTTCGATCATTTTATATAGATAGAACATATACAGGAATCTTAGAAAATAATCGTAATTCTTTAGCAATGGGTGGACATATTGGTTATGATACAAAGTCATTCAATGGTTTAAGCTTTGGATTTAAAGCGTATGGAACTTATGGTTTTGAACTTCATGGCACGCCTATAACAAGTTCAAATTATGATCCATCACTTTATGGTGATGATTTTGATAATTATGCCTTTATAGGGCAAGCGTATGTTAACTATAAAATAGGGAACACAGCTATCAAAATTGGTAGACAGAGACTTGATACTCCTTTAGCAGGTGCAGATGATGCACGAATGCTTCCCAACTTATTTGAAGCAGTAGTAGTAAGTAACACAGATATTCAAGATACTACGCTTATCGCTGCACATGTTACAAAAGAGACAGTTGGTACTTTTGGTAATGTATATGGTACAGCAGGAGCATTATCACTGCAAAGTGGTTATGGTCTAGGATATAAGCTTGGTACAGGTGGCGACTTTGCAACTATGGGTGAAATTGCTCTTGGTGAAGGTACAGACACTTCTGGTGTATCAGCAGTAGCTGCTATTTATGCTAAAGATGGTTTAAAACTTCAAGCATGGGATTATTATGCGTATGATATTTTAAATGCAATTTATCTTCAAGCTGATTACAAGTTTGATTGGCTTACAGCCTCAGCACAATATATCAATGAAACTGATACAGGTGATGCATTAGCAGGTGAAGTTGATAGTAACTATTTTGCTGTTAAAGTAGCTGGAAAATATGAGAACTTAAGTGCGTATGTAGCATTCTCATCAACATCAAGCAGTGATGACACAACTATGAATGGTGGGATAATTACACCTTGGGGTGGTATGCCAGCATTTACACAAGGTATGGTAACACGACACCAATTCTTTGCAGATACAGAAGCTATGAAAGTAGCAGCTACTTATAAATTTGTAGAGACTGGTCTTGATATCAAAGCAACAGCTTATTATGTAAGTTTTGATGTTGGTGCAGATAATACTTATGTTGAAGATACAGCTTGGACAGCAGAAGAGTCAGGGCTTGATATTCAATACAACCCAGAGCAAGTAAAAGGTCTTAATCTTAGATTTAGAGCCAACTTCCCTACAGACTTTAAACCTGGTTTAGATTGGTCAGAGTATAGATTTATTGTAAATTATAGCTTTTAAGGAGAAATAATATGACACAAGAAACAGTTGAACGGATTAAAAATAATCCTAAATATCAAAAATTGGTAACGAGTAGAAGCCGATTTGCTTGGACACTTTCTATTATTATGTTAGTTGTCTACTATGCATTTATTATGGTTATTGCATTTGACCCATCTATTTTTGGTGCAAAAGTAGGTACAGGTGTAATTACATTAGGTATTCCTGTGGGAATAGCTATTATTGCAATTTCATTTGTTCTTGCAGGTCTGTATGTATACAAAGCAAATGGTGAATATGACCGATTGACACAAGAGATCAGAGATGAATTAGGAGAGGGTGTATAGATGAAAAAGTTTTTATTTTTATCACTATTTATTGGATTAAGCCTTGGTGCTTACGCTGCAGGTGCTATTGAGGGTGAAATTGAAAAACAACCTCTTAATATGTCTGCAATTATTATGTTTTTGGTTTTCGTTGGTGGTACACTAGGTATTACTTATTGGGCAGCAAAAAGAACAAAAACAGCATCAGATTTTTATACAGCTGGTGGTGGTATTACTGGATTCCAAAATGGTATGGCAATTGCAGGTGACTATATGTCAGCAGCATCTTTCCTAGGAATTTCTGGATTAGTTTACTTGGCTGGGTATGATGGATTGATTTATTCAATTGGTTTCCTTGTTGGTTGGCCTATTATCCTTTTCTTGATCTCTGAGAGACTAAGAAACCTTGGTAAGTATACATTTGCAGATGTTGCAGCATATAGATTGAAGCAAACACCTATCCGTACACTTGCTGCCTTTGGTTCTATTGCTACAGTTATCTTGTATTTAATTGCACAAATGGTTGGGGCTGGTAAACTTATCCAACTTCTCTTTGGTCTTCCTTATGAGGTTGCAGTTGTACTTGTTGGTGTACTTATGATTCTTTATGTAACATTTGGTGGTATGTTAGCTACAACTTGGGTACAGATTATCAAAGCAATATTGCTTCTTTCTGGTGCAACATTTATGGCAGTTGCAGTATTAAGTCATTTTGACTTTTCATTGAATGCTATGTTTGAAAAAGCTACAGAAGTTCATGCTAAAGGTGAAGCTATTATGAGCCCTGGTGGTCTTGTATCTGATCCTATCTCAGCTATTTCTTTGGGTATTGCCTTGATGTTTGGTACAGCTGGTCTTCCACATATCTTGATGAGATTCTTTACTGTTTCTGATGCAAAAGAAGCTAGAAAATCAGTATTTTATGCAACAGGATTTATTGGTTACTTCTATATCTTGACATTTATTATTGGTTTTGGTGCGATTATTATGGTACTTAACAATCCTGAATATCTTGACTTAGCAAAACAAGCTATCTCTGGTGGATCACCTATCCTTGGTGGTAAAAACATGGCAGCAATTCACTTATCACACGCAGTGGGTGGTAACTTCTTCTTAGGATTCATTTCAGCAGTTGCATTTGCGACTATCCTAGCAGTTGTTTCTGGTCTTACACTTGCAGGGGCATCAGCTATATCACATGACCTTTATGCAAATGTATTTAACAAAGGTGGAGAAGTTGACGAAGCTAAAGAGATGAGAGTTTCTAAAATAGCTACTGTAGTTCTTGGTGTTGTAGCGATTTTCTTGGGTATTGCATTTGAACAACAAAATATTGCGTTTGTAGTTGGACTTGCGTTTGCTATTGCAGCGTCAGCTAACTTCCCAGTATTGTTCCTTTCAATGTTCTGGAGTAAATTGACAACAAGAGGTGCCGTTTATGGTGGTAGTTTAGGTCTAGCAACAGCTATTATCCTAGTAATCCTTGGCCCAATTGTATGGGTACAAATCTTTGGTAATGCTGAAGCGATATTCCCATATAAATATCCAGCATTGTTCTCTGTAACAGTAGCATTTGTAAGTATTTGGCTTATATCTATTACTGATAAGAGTGAGAGTGCTAAAGAAGAGATTGCAGCGTTTGACGCACAAGATATCCGTTCACAAACTGGTATCGGCGCAGAAGGTGCATCAGCACACTAGAAAGCGTTTGATGATAGAGTCTTGACTCTATCATCTTAAAAAAATATATTAATTAGGATATCACCTTGATAGCACTATTAGATAATCTAAAAACACATCTTCCTTTCACATTACTTGATATTTCATTGTTAAGAGAAATTGAGTCTACAGCACAAATTGCTTATTATCCTGACGAAAGTGTCTTGATAAAGTCTGAACAAATTCCCCAATCACTTTTTTATATCATCAAAGGTACTGTTGAAGCAAGAGAAGATGATATACTTATTGATGTTTATCATCAAGATGATACTTTTGGTGGTATAGAACTTATCGAAAATCAACCTTCCTCTTATCATTATATAGTAACTGAAGAGCTTATTTGCTATGAAATTCCTAGTAAAACTTTTTTGAAACTATCTAATAAAAACCAAGCATTTAAAGCCTATTTTTTCTCATCTATTATAGAAAGAATGGAAATGCTAAAAACCAAAAAAGAGCATGGAAGTGTTGCGGATATGATGGTATCAAGGATAGATAGTACTGTTTTAAACCATGCTACTATCGTAAGTGCCAAAACACCTATTATAGATGCTCTTAGAAAGATGGAAGCAGAAAATGCTGTAGCTGTTCTTGTAGAAAATGATAATGGATATGGTATTGTCACCGATACAAATTTTAGACACTTTATACTCCATAAAGATGAAGAAAACTTAGAAACAATAGATCAAATTCAAACACATCCTATTATATCTATTGATGATGATAGTTTGATGTTTAATGTTTTGCTTTTAATGACAGAATATTCTATCAAACACCTCCCTGTATTTGATAGTCAACAAAAGTTTTTAGGAATTTTGGAACTTGTTGACCTACTAAGCTTCTTTTCTAACCAATCGCACCTTATTACTGTGCAGATGGATGGAGCCAAAGATTTGGATGCAGTTGTTTCAGCGGCTAAAAGAGTTTCAAAAATGATCGGAGCATTACATAGCAAAGGTGTGAAGAGTCGTTATATCGCCAAGCTTGTAGCTGAAATCAAAAAGAAAATGTATGGCAAGCTCTTTGAACTTATACTTCCTAAAGAGTGGAAAGAGAATTCCGTTCTTGCTCTTTTGGGAAGTGAAGGACGAGAAGAGCAGATATTGCGTACAGACCAAGATAACGCTCTTGTTTTTGTAGATGGATTTAAACCTCAAAATCAAGCGGAGATAACAGAACAATTTATCAAAGTTCTTGATGCAATAGGCTTCCCTCGATGTGAGGGAAATATTATGATTATCAATCCAAAATGGTGTAAAAGCTTTTCTGAGTATAAAAAAGATATTCATGAGTGGATAGAGCATCCAAGCCCTGATAAACTTATGGATATGGCAATCTTTTTTGACTCCATGCCTGTTGCAGGTGTAAGCCAACTCCATACTGACTTACAAAGCTATCTTTTTTCAGAAGTTAGAAAGCATACAACGGTTTTAACACATTTTGCCAGATCTATAGAAAACTTTGAATCGCCTTTGGGTATTTTTTCTCAGTTTACTACAGATAAAGGGCATCAAAATGAGATTGACATCAAAAAAGGTGCACTTTTTGCTTTGGTGCATGGTGTTCGATCTTTGGCACTAGAACATGGTATAGAGAAGACAAATACAACTTTGCGTATTAAAGCACTCAATGATCTTGGGTATATGAATAAAGATGATGCAAGAGATATTCTTGAAGCACTTGAAGTGATTAATAGACTCAGACTCCATGCTCAGTTAGATAAACTTGAACGAGGTAAAACAATGGATAACTATATTTCACTTACTTCTTTGAGTAAACTAGAAAAAGATGTTCTCAAAGAAGCACTCAAAACGGTAGAGAAGTTTAAAAAACAAGTGAGTTATCACTTTCATCTCTCATCTGTTAGTTAAAGAGTAATTAAGATGTTTGCAAAATTATTCAAAAACTGGAACCAAAAGAGACTTACAGATGAAAGATTTACATTTTTATTTGATGAGAATGAAGAAGCTGAAGATCAAGAGATAGTAGTTTTTGATTGTGAGACTACAGGACTCAATCCAAAGATTGATAATATTATCTCTATAGGTGCTGTAAAAATTAAAGGAAACAAAATCTTAGCTAACGAAGCGATTCATCTTTTCGT
Source organism: Sulfurovaceae bacterium (assembly GCA_016744315.1). Classification (GTDB taxonomy): domain Bacteria; phylum Campylobacterota; class Campylobacteria; order Campylobacterales; family Sulfurovaceae; genus SZUA-451. Next base: position 5,595 of record JADGER010000015.1, on the reverse strand, counting down.
GAAACAAGATTCACAGATTAGTCCAGAGAGTATTGCTATCCATCAAATACGGCATTGTGATCTTGATGGAGCAATTCCTATAAAAGAAGCAATAGAGCAATTTCTCTATTATATTGGCAATAGAAAGCTAGCAGGTTACTACCTAGAGTTCGATGTTGCTATGATTAATAAGTACACCAAACCTATGATAGGTGTTACCCTACCTAACAATAAGGAGGAGATTTCTGCAATATATTATGATAAAAAGATTTCACCTATTCCACAAGGACATATAGACCTCAAATTTGATACAATTCTTAAGGATTTGGCATTGCCAAAACTAAAAGCACATGATGCACTCAATGATGCTGTTATGACAGCTATGATGTATCTAAAGTTACAACAAGTAAAAAAATTATACTAACTTAAATTAGGAGAAGAAATGAGTACAATGTTTCAACCAAAGAAAGAAAGATTTAATAACCCACTAATCAAAAACATGTGTGAATACCAAGATTTGGTAAATGATTTTGAAAAAGATTTTGAGGGTACTTGGGCAAAATTTGCTAATGAAAAAATTGATTGGTTTAAGCCTTTTGATACTGTGCTTGATGAGAGTGAAGCACCTTTTTATAAGTGGTTTTCTGGTGGTGAGATGAATGTTGCACATCAGTGTATTGATAGACACTTAGAAACAAAGAAAAATAAAGCTGCTATTATCTTTGAAGGTGATAATGGAGATCAAAAGATTCTTACTTACCGTGAGTTGGCGTATGAAGTAAATAAAACTGCTAACCTATTTAAAGGACAGTTCAAGATCAAAAAAGGTGATAGAGTTGTTATCTATATGCCAATGATTCCTGAAGCTGCTATTACTATGTTGGCCTGTGCAAAAATAGGTGCTATTCACTCTGTTGTATTTGGTGGGTTTTCATCAGAAGCACTAAGAGATAGAATTGTAGATGCTGAAGCTTCTTTAGTTGTGACTGCTGATGGTGCTTTTAGAAAAGGGAAACCTTATATGCTTAAGCCTATTGTAGACAAAGCTTTAGAGCATGATTGTGAATGTGTTAAAAATGTATGTATCGTAGAGAGAAACGGTGAAGACATTCATTGGGAAGCTGGACGAGACTATAGTTATAATGAGCTTATCAAATCTCAATCACCAAGATGTGAAGCAGAACCTATGGAGAGTGAAGATCCATTATTCTTACTTTATACATCAGGAAGTACAGGTAAACCAAAAGGTGTACAACACTCATCTGCTGGATATATTCTTTGGGCTCAAATGACTATGGAATGGGTATTTGATATTCAAGAAAATGATACTTATTGGTGTACTGCTGATGTGGGTTGGATTACAGGACATACTTATATTGTTTATGGACCGCTCGCAGCAGGGGCAACTACAGTAATGTTTGAGGGTGTTCCTACTTTCCCTGATGCAGGTAGATGTTGGAGAATGGTAGAAGAGTATCAAATTAACCAATTCTACACAGCCCCTACAGCTATTAGATTACTTCACAAAATGGGTGAGCATGAGCCAGAGAAGTATGACCTAAGTTCTTTAAGAATTTTGGGAACTGTTGGTGAGCCTATTGACCCTTCTGCTTGGAAGTGGTATTATGAGAAGATTGGTAGTAGTAACTGTTCTATTGTGGATACTTACTGGCAAACAGAGACAGGTGGACATATTGTATCTCCTCTCCCAGCGGCAACTCCTATCAAACCAGCGTCTGCAACTTTCCCTCTTCCTGGAATTATTGCTGAAATCATCGAAGAAGATGGTACACCTACAGCAGTTGGTGAAAAAGGATTTATGTGTGTTACTAAGCCTTGGCCAGCTATGATTAGAAATATTTGGAATGATCCTGAAAGATTCAAAAAATCATACTTTGGAGATTGCAAAAAAGATGGACAACCTGTCTATTTCACAGGTGATGGTGCAATGATAGAAGAGGATGGTTATATCACTATTACTGGTAGAACAGATGATGTTATCAATGTATCTGGTCACAGAATGGGTACAGCTGAAGTAGAAGCAGCAATCAAAAAACATGATAATGTAGCTGCTGTAGCAGTTGTTGGTAAGCCACACCCTATCAAAGGTGAAGGTATCTTTGCGTATGTTGTACTCAAATCAGTACCAATGGCACATGCAGATGATGTGGCTGATGAGTTTGAAACAATGAAAGAAATCAATGCTGTTATTAAAACAGAAATTGGTGCTATTGCTCTTTGTGATGCTATGATTTTTGTTCCAGATCTTCCAAAAACAAGATCAGGTAAGATTATGAGAAGAATCCTTAGATCTCTTGCAAAAGGTGAAAAGATTACTCAAGATACATCTACACTAGAAGATCCATCTATTGTGGATATTATTGCAGCTAGAATGTAAAAAGACTTTTGTCTTCTATGTCGGGAACTTTTTCCCGACATACTTTTTTAACAAGAGGAAACTCTATTTCTTCCCTTATTCTTTGACTTATACAGAGCATTATCAACTTTACTTATCGTAGAATCAAGGCTGTAATCTTTAATTAACTGAGTAACACCAAAACTACTAGTCATTTTTATATTATGTGAAAATATATTATCTTCAACTACTTTTCTTAATTTATTAGCAAGTTTTATCGCTTCTTCTAGTTCTAATTCAGGAATGATAATAATAAATTCTTCTCCACCCCATCGAGCAAATAAGTCTATTTTACGGCTATTATTAGCTATAAGTTGCGTAAACTCTTTTAAGATAGTATCTCCTAGCAAATGTCCATAAGTATCATTTATTTTTTTAAAGAAATCTAAATCTAGCATTATTAAAGAGCAGACATAATCATATTTATCAACTTTTTTTTGTTCTATCTCTAAAAGTTGATTAAATCTTCTTCTATTATATAAAGAAGTGAGAGAATCATGTTCACTAATATATTTTATATGATTCTTTTCAAGAATTACTTTTGCATCATTATTGAGAGACTCTAAAAATATTTCAAAGTCAATTATTGGTTTGGTTATAAACTTATTTATTTGCATATTTATTGCTGTTAAAACAATATCTATCTGAGCATGTGCAGAGATAAAAGCTATGTATTGTTCTGGGTTGATTTGACGAATTTGTTTACTCATCTCCAATCCATCCACAAAGGGCATTTTAAAATCAGATAAAACTATATCAAAGCTATTTTCTTTATACATATCTAATGCTTCGAGTCCATTAGAAGCAAGCAGTATATTTTGTACATCATCATAAAGTAAATCATGTAATACACTTCTTAACTCCAAATCATCTTCGACTAAGAGTATGCTCATTTTGGCTAAATGTTCATAAGAATTTATCTTTTATTTACTTTTGAAAATTCGAGTGTAAATAAAGCACCCTTGTTTGTATTTGTAGCATTTAATTTTCCTTGCATATGTTCTTCTATAATAATCTTACTCATATATAATCCTAGACCTGTACCGTTTTTTTTATTTTTAGTAGAGAAATAAGGATTGAAAATATTTTCTATAATATTCTCTGGAATCCCTCCAGCATTATCTTCTATAGTTACTTTGACGATATTTCGCTCTTGTATAATTTTGATTTCTATCGTTTTATTATCAATATTTTTTTCTACTAAAGCATCTTTTGCATTGTTGATTATATTGATAATTGTTTGTCCCATTTCACTAGGATACCCTTCAATGAAACAGGGATTTAGAATGCGACTTATTTGAATATTTTCTTCATTTAAAATTGGTATTAAAATATTTATGGCATGATCAATGGAATCAGAAATTTCAAATATTACTTTTTCTTTTACGGGTTTAAAGAAATTTCTAAAGTCATCAATGATATTAGACATTTCAATTATTTGATGCTGTGTTCTCTTATTAAATTTAGTCATAATTGCATCATCAAGCATATCTCTTTTATATTTAATTACAACTGTTTGCGTAAGTAAAGAGAGATTATTTAGTGGCTGTTTCCACTGATGGGCAATCATATTTATAATCTCTCCCCTCTGAGCTAAACGAGACTGTTCTAGCATTAGAAGCTGTTGTTCTTCATTTTTTCTTACTTCTTCTTTTACTCTATCTTCAAGAGTATTATTAAGATATAAGATTTTATTTTTTGCTTTTTTTAAAGCTTTATTCTTTTTTTGAATGATATATGTCCAAATAAAACCAATAGTCGAAAGCAGTAAAAAAAGTATGCTTATGTATATAATAAGTTCATAATCTACTTCTTTTGTATATCTAGTAATTTTCCATTTCTCTTTTATTTCACTAATTTTTGCAGAAGGTATTTTCTGTAGCTCTTTATTCAAAATATTTAAAAGCATAGGTTCAGAGTTTCTTACTGCAATAGACCCATTAACTTTACTATCTAAGGGGATAAAGCCATTTATTTTTACATGTTTATATCCCATTGTGTTGATAGCAATATCTGCAAGGTAATTTATGTCTATCATTCCATATATTTCATCATTAAGCAATAACTCTTTGATAGTTAGTATATCATGGATAACCTCTATTTCCATATCTGGTAAAAAGTGGAAGATATAATCTTTATAGGAGTTATAGCGAACAACAAATCGTTTATTTTTAAAATCATTCATACCTCTTAAGAATGATTTATCATTTTTTGAGATTACAAGAAAATCTCCCTTAAAAAAACTCTTTGTAGGTTTAAAATTGGGAAATCTTTTTTGATTTTTTGCAATGATTGATATAATATCACATCCGCAATATTTTACTTTTCGGTTCAGCTCCTGATCTGTTTTAGAAGAAAAATATTTAAATTTTATCTGCATATTCTTTTTTAAAATAGTATAAATATCTCCTACCATTCCAGTATGTTTATTGTCAATATATGCATCTAGTGGATAGAGTTCTGCTTGCACACAAACACTTATCTCTTTTTTGTTTTTTAAGTATTCTTTTTCTTTGGTTGTTAATGTATTATTTATAAACTTATTTTCTTTGTAGATAAAGGAGTCTAGCCATTTTTTATTATATTTATGGGTTACCATATAACTATACAAATGAGAAATACTCTGAATTTTATCTTTGTTCAACTCCCCAAAGTTACTACCATATCCACTTAACTTTTTAAGAGTTTTTGCTTCATAGTGCAAAGCTTTTTTTGATTTATTAAGAGAGTTATATTTTTCATATATTAAGTCTACTATCTCTTCTTCATGTGCAAAAGCATACTCCCAACCTTTTTTACTCATCTCATACATCTTCTGCACAAGTTCAGGATTTTTATTGATTGTTTCTCTTGAAGTATATAAAATATCACCATAGCCTTTAAATCCATAATCTTTTGGATCAAATGTTTTAATATCTATTCCAAGTTCTTGCATCAAATACGGTTCATTAGATAAGTAAACAGCTGTAGCATCTATTTCTTTGTTGAGTAAATTATCAATTTTTTCTTCCATAGGTTTAGCTTCATAGCTAATATTTCTTGATGAAAGCATTGCCTTCAATGAAACACCATTAACATTTTCATAGATAGATATTTTTTTTGAATTCATAGCTTCTAGTAAGTTAATTCCTGATGACTCTAATACCATCAGAGCATAAAGAGACTCTTGGAAAATAGCCATCATTGCCACAACACCACTT
>JADGER010000185.1 GCA_016744315.1 Sulfurovaceae bacterium | reverse complement strand
AGTAAGTGCGATGATGGTATTGCTATCAATTTGTTTAAAATCATGATGGAGTGTATTTGTATCATTATCTAATATAAATGACCAAATAATATTGCTATTTGAATCAAGCTCTTCAATGATACCAGCAACACTACCACCAGTTGCAAATGCAGTATTTTTTACATTATCAGTTTTAGCTATTCTAATAAGATTATTTGTGTTTGTAAAATACGCTCCTCCACTTGAAGCATATATGCTTGTCCAACTTTTTATTAATGTTTTATTGTTATCAATAAGTTGTATGCTCTTAGAACCCATTGTTGAAAATAAAATATATCCATCACTCACTTCATTGCTTATAACTATAGAATTATTATTTGCTAGTTCACTTAGTGCTATTTCTGTTTTAGTCTCTAAAATAGTAGCATCATCACCAACAGCTCCATTGACAACTGCTAAAATAAATACTGATTTAGAAATGCTTCCACTATCTAACTCACCTATCCAATAGTCACTTCCTGCACTATCAGGAGATCGTTGAAAAAGGTTTGTATAAATCGAAATTATAAAATCTACTGTACTATATCCTTCTGGATATTTCTCTTTTGTTTCCTCTTGATCAAAAAAACTAGTCGCAATGTCTTCTAAACTCAAACCAGAACTCTCTACCCAATAATCAAGCCCTGCTTGGTCAGGTGTTCTATCAAATGTAGCAATATAAAGCCTCGTTACATTTGTTTGTGTTGCCACTTCTGCATAGAGAGTTGTTACACTTAATCCAATTACTGTTAATAGTATAAAAAATATTCGTTTCATTTTAGACTCCTTTTAATTAGATTAAAAAATCTTAACTTTCTAAAGATTTATAGTTTCTTAAAATCTAATATCGAAGAGCAAGAAACTCATTATTTTTATTTTTAAATTCATTCAACAAAGTTTTTAAGAGAAGTTTTATAGATTCATTTTTAAGTTTTTTATCAATAATGCTTTCTCTAAAATCATCTATAATTGTTTGTCTTTTTTCATTCAGACTATCTCTATCTAATTCACAATTATTAATAGTATATTTTACTCTTTCATCTTTTGAGGCTATAATTCCATTATCAAAACTTAGCTTTTCTAAAATACTTTCTATCTCAGGATGAATCATTTTTGGTTCTTCAAGCTCTTGATATTTCTGAGTGTAAGAGTGAATATTATCTTTGAATCCCTCTTCATAACTTACCTCATTTGCTAGAATTTCAAAATTATTACTTTTATTTTGATTACATCTATGACAACACCACAAAAGATTATCCCAACTATAAGCCAACCAATAATACTTACTTTTAGGACGATAATGCTCTATAGTACTAGAATACTCTCCTAAATTATTATCTGTACACTCTGTAATTTTTTGCTCACAAAAAGCACACTTTTTATTATATATACTTTGGAGAGACTCTTTTATATCTCGTTGTTTATAGCGTTGATGAAAATCTTTCTTTTGATGGTACTTATTGTCTCGTATACATGTATTTCTTCTAGTTTCAGTTTTCCTATCTATAAGAGAATTAGGAATATCCTCTAAGTTTTTAGAAACTTTTATCATAAATCATTCTCTTTAAGATAATCATCTAACTCTTGATTTATCATATCAATAATCTCATCTTCAATTATTGCTTTTTTACTTTGTGTGCGTTCTTTGATAATCGTGTGAATTTTACTAGAGATAAAATCTTCACGCGTATCAAGCTTATTATCATTATATCTAGCCCTCGCCGTATCCATATCAAAAAGTGGAGAGGTAGAGAGAGAATTTGCCATAAGATTTTTGATATTATTCATAGGTTGAGAGATTTTAGTTTCTCCCTCTTCTTTATAGACTTTATAAAAAACAGCATCTTCTCTAGCACCCAAAATAGTAACCATACTATGTGTTATCATAATAAATTGAATATTTGGGAACACTTCTCTTAAATTATTAACAAAATCATATTTCCATTTTGGATGCAAATATAAATCTACCTCATCAATTAAAACAATCCCTTTAAAATCTTTTAGCTCCTTAACCTCATCTCTCTCTTGTTGATTTTCTATCAATCTTGAAACCAAGTCATAAAGCCATATAACTGTACTTTTATAACCCTCTGAAAGCTCATTAAAATCTACATCACTAGTATTAAAGAGTTGATAATTTTCTCTCAAAATAACTGTATTTAATTTTTCTATAAACTCTTTGATAAAAGAGTTATCTCCTTCATACTCTTTGCCAAGTATATTAAATGGGTCTTTGAGATAAGTAGTCTTACTTGCCCTACTTGTATCAAATAATCCACTATAGCCATACTCATCAAATTCACGATAATCCATTTTATTTCTATTTATACCATAGGCAAAAACATTTTTCATATCTATTTTTTCACTATATTCTGTAGAAAATTCATCTTTTACAGATATTTCCATATCCTTTTGACTTTTAATATGTTCTATCACATTAGGGGAATATTCTGTTTTAAGTCCTAATAAAATAGCTTGTAATAGAATAGTTTTACCATCTCCATTTTCACCTACAAAATATATCTCTTTTTTATTTTTTAAATTTGTTATTTTTATATCTTCAAGAGAGAAGTAATTTTTAATTTTTATAGCTTCTAATGTTAAAATATTTTCTTTTATACATTTCGTATTTATTTTGTTTTCTTCAATTGAAGGAAAGAAAGTATTGGTATGTTTCTTTATAAAATTTATACTCGCATCAATTTCTGTTGGATAGAGAGAAACATTATGAATATGTCTAATAATAAAACTTAATTTCTCATCTAATAATATTAATAAATTTTCTTCTTTTACTTTTTCAAGCAGATAAAAATTATTGATATAAAGTTGAATATTCTTTGTAAATAGTTTTATATCTATATCAAGTGAGTTTAATTGTTTTATAATACTTACAGTAGAAATAATATTTTCAAGATCATATAGATTTTTATTAATTCTATTTAAAAGCTGTTTATTCATAAACCATCCTCATAAATTATAAGATAGATTCTAGCATAAGATACTAAAATATAATTTTCTTCTAGGCTTAGTTTAATTTAAAAATCAAACTGCGTCCGAATTTGCATAATATTTTCACTTGTTCCTGTTGGTTCTGATAACTCGGCTCTAATATAATTTGCCATTACACGAAGATTTTTAGTAGCGTACCAATTAATACCAAGTGTATAATCTGTCTCTATACTCTCTTCTTCATCTTTATCATCAATATCAATCTGACTCATTCGCACGGCTACTTCCCACGCACCCCAACCTCCTTGTGTAAGAGGGTTGAGTGGTTTTACTCGTGAAAAACTAGCCTTTTTGGCTTTGTACTCTTTGGACTCTCCTGTTATAAACCAACTCCCTTGCAAATACCAACTATTAAAGTTATAACTTGTATCAATACTATCAACACCAATAAAAAGATATTCTCCTTGAAATGCGAAGCTATTGTATATAATAGCACTTTCAATATCTACTCGTTGTGTTTGTTCTACATCTTTTACTTTTGTTGAAACTAATTTTCTATCAAAAAGGTCTGACTCTGGTTCTGTATTAAGGGAAATCGACTGCCCATCATAATCACTATAAGATGTAGCTATTCCTAAATGTAGTAGTTGTGTTTTAGTTGGGATATAGGCATAAGTAGCTCTAGCTACAACAGATTTACTTGCCTCTTCATTATCAATAAGTTCATCTAAAGATTTACCAAAAGCACCCATAGTGAGAGTATAATGATGGTCATCGTTTTTGAAAGGATAGCGAAGTTTCATTCCTAGTTTGCGTTTGCTTAGGAGAGCTTGTGCCAAAGAACGCTCCATAAAACTATTATACTTAGAACTCGTCAATGCTTCCAAACCTATGGACTCTTTGATATTACCTACCTTTAAAAATAGTTCTGGCAAGACTTCATACTCTAGGTAAACATCTTTCCAATTATTATTTCCTGTAAAGCTATATTCTATTTCATATTTAAGTGTAGGAAGAATCTTACCACTAAGAGAAAGTCTTGCACGGCGAATGGCTTGTTCATTTGTTGATTCTCCTTCTTCATCTGTAAACCAAGCACTATCAGCAACTATTTGTCCTGAGACTTCAAAAGAGTCTCCTGCATAAAGAAGATTCCCAAGTGAAAGATATATTAGCAATAAACTATTTTTCATTTTATATCTCCGTACTCATACTAAGTAGAGCAAAAACTACCAATACCATACTGATAATAAGTCCTATAGAAAAAATAGTATAGGCTTGACGCAACCAATAATATTTAATTTTTATCTCTGCACCTAATATATGAAGGTGTTGCAAAATATTCTCTTGGGTTTTCTCT
>JADGER010000184.1 GCA_016744315.1 Sulfurovaceae bacterium | reverse complement strand
TATGCTTCTACAGATGCTTTAGAAAATTATGTTCATCGGGTTCTTAAATCTTATGGTGTTGATAAAACTTATGAAATTAATTTTAGGTAGGTACTTATACTCAAGTTTTGAAGCGCTATATACCTAAATAATCTCCAATGATTTTTCATTAAAGCTATAAGTTTTATGTGCAACTTTGACCAATATTTCTTTTTCTGAGAGTATTTTAAAAAGTTTTATAAGGGTTGGTTTGGAGATGGAAACTTTTTGCATAATGTCACTGTAAGATGATACGAGTTCATCTTTTTCATTAAGATTATCTAAAATATATTTTATTACTTCTACTTGTTTTGAATCAGTGATAGCAGATATGGTTCTAATGATATTGGAGTTTTTCTGTATCTCTTTTGCTTGGATTAATGGGAGGAGTATATCGTGTAGGGTATTGAGTAGCTCTTTTAGATTTATAGGTTTTACTATGTAATTTTCTACTTTGAGTTTGATGGCATCTAGTAAATACTTTGTATCTGTATGTGCTGTTGTTAAGATGGCTGGTATGTCGATATTTCTATCTTCTTTTAAAACTCTCAAAAACTCTATACCATTTTCATTTTCAAGTAAAATATCTGAGATGATAACATCAACTCTTTTTTCATTAATTACTTGCATTGCTTCTTCTGAAGTTTTTACAGCATAGACATTTTTGAGAAAATCACTCAACATGTCTCTGGTTTGGTTTAGAAGAGAGTCGTCATCTTCTAAGTAAAGTACATTAAATTCATTGAGTATATTCAAATTTCTAGTCATTATATTTTTTCACCTTTTATAATAGGAATTGTAATTGTAAAAAGAGTACAATTTTCAAAGTCTCTATCTGCTATCTTATAATAAGTATTCTTACAATCAATAGTACCTTGCATATGTTTTTGTATAATCTGCTGTGACATATAGAGACCTATACCAGTGCCTGCACTTTTATATTTGGTAGTATAGTATGGCTCAAATACATGAGGGAGTATCTCTTCGTCTATACCACCACCATTATCAATTATATTTATTCTGATTTTATTTTTTGATTTTTTGACAGTGACCTCTATAAGTTTTTTATCTGCTTTTGTACACAGTGCATCTTTGGAATTGGAAATAATATTCAAAAATACATGAGAGAGTTCATTATAAAATCCATGCATTGTTACATCATTTAATATTTTGAGATGAAAAGTGATTTTTTCTTTATCTAGCAGATATTTTGATAACTCAAAAGAGTGTTGGATACAATCTTTGAGGGAAAACTCTTCTTTTTCTTTATTTGGTTTGAAAAAATTTTGAAAATCTTCAAGAGTATTTGACATACTATCACCTAGTAAAATAGCATCTTGTACTTTCTCTTCGACAATTTCAGGAGTTAATCTCCCTAATTCCATTTTTGTCTGAAGACCCTGAATAATCATCATAAGTGAACCTAAGGGTTGTCTCCATTGATGGGCTATATTTGCTATCATCTCACCTAAACTAGCCAGTCTAGCTTGCTGAAACATTATAAGGTCTTTTTTTCGTGAGTTTCCCACTTCTTTTCGGATTCTTTTTTCTAGAGACTCATTGAGAGTCAAGAGTTCTTTCGTTTTTTTATTGACAGCATCTTCCAAAATAAAATGAAGCTTTTTAAAATGTAAAATAATTACTATGGAGAGTATAATAGAAAAGAGAAACACCCATATGATAGAGATATTTAAAATCATAGAGAGAGTATTAAATACCTTTTGTGTATCTCTTTTTTCACTTATTGCCATATTTAGATCGTAATTGGTCAAGTTTGTAATATATATAGAGATTGTATTTATCTCAAAGTTAATATCATTTATTAGCATAGATGCTTTTTTATAGTTTTTATTTGAAAATTCCAGAATGATTTTATCAACCAACGCTTCTATCTTTATATTTTTATCATTTATATTTGAGATAATACTATTTTGCAAAATTTTATTTGTATCTTGATCTCCGATAATAAAAAACTTTTTTATTACCTTGGTGACCAAAGAGGCTTCATACTCTTTTGAAAAAGTAATTTCCAAATATTTAATCCAATTTTTCTTAATAAGCTGTTTTCCTAAGCTCAAAACATCATGAGATTGCTTTAAGGTAATATTTTGATGATGTACATCATAGAGTGTGTCATGAATATTGACGATATAGGCATCTTTGATGGCTTCGAGTTTAATAATGGGTTTAGTTCTTTTTTCAAACAAAATATCAAAGTCATGTTTTACCGTATAAATAGATATTTGAGAGAGACCTATAATCAATATCATTCCCCCAATAATTATAAAAAGTAAGAAAAATGTTTTATAGCTAAAAGGTATCTTATCTATGTAAGAGAGTATATTTTTAATTTTCATCGGAGACTTCTATAAATGTAGAGTTTTTATATTCAAAGAGGTAAACGCCATTATGTAGTTGGCTATTTTTATACTCTATAGCAACACCAGCTAAAACAGATTTAGGAAGCTGTTTAATCTCTTTGAGGAATTTTTCTCTTGTGATAGAGCCATCTATATTCTTTAATGCTTCCACAACGGATTTGGCAGCTAAAAATGATTCTAAAGATATAAAACCTAATGGTTCTTGTGGAAAGTGTTTTTTCATTAGTTTTTTATACTCTAAAATAATAGGTTTTGAATTATCCTTATAGCTTGGAACAACTTGAGAAAAGAGTAGATTATGAGTATCGTATTCTAACTCTTTTATCATCTCATCAGCATCTCCAAAAGAGATATTGCAAAAAAGTGTATTTTTAAAAATAGGATCTTTCTTTGCTGTTTTGATAAAGAGAGCATTTGCCTTGTATGCACCAATCATAAAAACAGCTTCTGGTTTGGAACTCTTAATCTCATGGAAAGCATGTCGTATGGAGAGAGTATTTCTTTTGTATGTTCCTTCTCCTGAAAGCTTCAACCCTCTCTCATTGAGTGAGTACAGAAGCGAGACAAAACCCTCTTCACCATAATCATCATTTTGATAAAAAACAGCAAATTTGGAAACATCTCTTTTGTTTTGTAGATATTCTACTAAAGAGTCTATTTCTTCTTTGTAAGAACTTCTAAAATTAATAATATTAGTAATCTCTTTTGATCGTAAAAAAGATGCACCCGTAAATGGAGCAATAAGCGGTATCTTTTCACTTTTGATAAGTGGTAATACTTTATTTACCGTTGGTGTTCCCACAAGTCCAAAATAGGTAAAAACATTTTTATCTATAAGCTTTTTTACATTTTCCAAAGTTAAATCGGGTTCATACTTGTCATCATATATTATAAGTTCTATTTGAATATCACCAAGAAGTTTATTTTGGTTTGTATGTAAAAAATATGCACTTGCCCCACTATATACCGCACTACCCACTGCATTCATAATACCACTTTGAGGTATGCTAAGACCAAGTTTTAAGGGTTGACCAGTAAAAGTATCATCTTTAAAACTAAAGAGTATTAGGATAGAAGTGATTACTGTAACTATTATATATTTAAGCATTGCATTTTCTTTTATCCTATTAATTGAAAGTAATATACTTTAAGTTATCGTTAATCATCTATTAAAATTAATAGTAGTTTACTTTTTACTTTAGCTATACTAAGTTTAGATTGAATACTTTTATCAGTAACTTTTGTATGAATAGTTGGTTTTTGAGTAAATTTTTTAACGGCTAAAAATATAAATTTTTTTGAATCAAGCTTTATACTATTATTAATGGAAAATCTTCCATCTTGACTATTATAATGTTTTTTCCACTCCTCTTTACCTTCTTTGTCTAATTTGATTAAAAATGTACTTCCTTTAAAAAAGGCATATTGAAAATTATTAATAATACATCCTCCATCTTGGGTCTCATTAATTTTAACACTATCTTCATTATCAGTTTTTTTAATTTCATATTTCCATGCAATGGTTTGATTATCTCTCATCTTTTCTATTATAAATTTCTCTTTACTTGATTTATCTACAACTATTGTCTCATAATGAATTTTTTTAATTTCTCTATTATATTTTCTTTCTAAATCATTGGGGAGTTTAGTAATATCTTTTGAAGAGAGTACTTTTCCATTTTGATTGATATGAATCTCTTTAGGTGATGAAGCAGGTATTGTATAGATAATATAGTTGTTCTGATTTGGAATAATCTTAACACCAAAAGTGTCTTTATCTACTTTTACTAGATTTTCATTAAGAAAATTACCTTTTTTATCAACTCTAACTATCCAAATACTTTTAAGTACTTTTCCTACTTTTTTTATAAATGAAATATTATTTTTAATGGTAACTTGAAATCCTTTTGTATGTTCTCCAACTATAATAT
>JADGER010000183.1 GCA_016744315.1 Sulfurovaceae bacterium | reverse complement strand
TTGGTAACTTCTTTAGCAATAGAAGCAGCTTTATGTATATCAGAATCAAAAGTTACCACAAAATCTATCCCATCCCAAACAGTCTTTAATCCTGCATGTGAATAGTTGGCAATCATATCTGTAAAAATAAAATTATTTGGAATAAAAATCATTCTACCAGAGCGTCTATTACTCGTATATGTTGTCAGTGTAACATCTTCATGCATAGTCATACGAAGCATAGATATATCTACAATATCTCCTACATATTCTACATTTCCACGAACAAATTTTACTCTATCCCCCACATGTACACTGCCACCAATTACAATTACAAACCAACCAATAATCGACATAAACCAATCTTTCATGGCAATAGCAATACCCGCAGAAGCAAACCCAAGCACAGTAACAAGATAACTCACATTTTCTATATAACCAAAAAGTAGTGTCATCATAAAAAAAGTAATAAAGGTAAGGTTCATAATTTTATTAATAGTATAGTACCGTTCATTATCTTCCATATAGCGACGAACTAAATATTTTCCTAATAAGAAAAGGAGAAGAAAAAATAAAATTACACTTCCAACGGTAGCACTCTTTTGCATCTCTTTTTTGATATTCTTTTTGAGTTTTAATTTAATCTCATCAATCTCTTTACTATACACACTCTGTGTAGTTTTGAATATTTCAAGAATAGGTGTATAAGTTTTAATTCTTTTTTCTATATCTTCAAGTTTTTCTTTATATTCTTCATTATCTTTGAGGTCTTGGATAAGTTGCTTAAGAATATATCTCTCTTCTTTAAATTTATTAACAATAGTGCGTAAAGATTCATACCGTTCATTATACTCTTCAAGTTGTGTTCGAAGTTTCTTTTGAAATGAGATAGCTGATATAATAGCAAGAGGATTTGTAACTATAGGTTCTTCTTCTATCGCTTCGGGTTTAATAAATTTTCTAAAAGGATTTTTTTCGTACTCTCGCAACAGATGCAATTTACTTTGTATCGTAGCCTCTTCTTCTATATATTCCTCTAATTCTACTCTTTGTTTATTTTTTAATTTTCTTTTTTTTGAAAGAATAGATATTTTTGCTTGTAAGACCTCTTGATCTTTTTGAAGCTTTAAAAAAGTATTATAATTACTATATATTTTTGACCATATATTATTTTTTTTGATATCTTCTTCTAGCTTATTTTTTCTCACCAAAAGCAGTGCAATCATATTCTCTTTTTCAGATGAAAAGAGCGTTTTTGTACCATTTGTCTCTTTTTGTATAGAATTTTTTGAACTATTACTCTCTCCTGCAAGAAGAGCATAATTCAAAATAAAAAGAAGTAAAAACCCTCTTATCATTGAACACTCTTTGTAAACTTAAGAAGTACACTTTTTACAATATCTTGATCAATATCTTTTTTAATACAATTATCTCCAAGACTATTAGGTAAAATAAATTTAATGCTATTGTTAGCACTTTTTTTATCCAAAAAGAAATGTTCATAAAAATCATCACAATCGTTTATAGTATAAGTAACAGGAAGATTAAATTTTTCTAATAGTACTTGTACACGATCACACTCTGTAGTAGTAAAAAGACCTAAAGCAAGTGCTAATTGATTTGCCATAACAATACCTATAGCTACAGCCTCACCATGTAAATAGGTTGTATACTTAGTCTCATTTTCTATTACATGCCCAAAGGTATGACCATAATTTAACACAGCCCTGATACCTGCTTCTTTTTCATCTTGATTGACGACTTCAGCTTTTAACTCTACACTTCTTTTTATAAGATCTTTTAAGACTTCTTCATCTTCTAAATTGGCTGTTTCAAGAAATTCAAAATACTCTTTATCAAACATAACTGCCATCTTAATCACCTCAGCAATCCCAGCAGAAAACTCTCTAGGAGGTAAAGTTTTTAGAAATGTAGGATCAATATATACCGCTTGTGGCTGATAAAATGCACCGATAAGATTTTTTCCATAGCTATTATTCACTCCTGTTTTACCACCTACACTCGCATCAACTTGACTTAGTAGCGTTGTAGGTACCTGAATAAAGTCAATACCTCTTTGATAGAGTGACGCAGTAAAGCCTGTCATATCACCAATCACTCCACCGCCTAAGGCAATAAGTATAGATTTACGGTCTAGTCTAAATTCAAATAACTGATTTAAAATAGACTCTACAGTCTCTAGCGTCTTATAACCCTCTCCATCAGGCACAGTTACCACAAATAGCTCTTTGGCTTCTATGTTTTGCTTTAGTGTCTCTAGGTGGAAGCCTGCTACAGTAGGGTTTGTAACAATAACAACTTTTGTATCAAAAGAGAGTTTAGGTAATCTATCAATAGTAATATTATAAGAAATCGTTGCAGTGTTGAGGAGTTGTATTGGTACAATCATAATGGAAACCTTCATAAGAGAGAATATTCCCTCTTATTTTAGCTTTTTTTGCTTTAAGAGTCTCTTCATAGTATACTACTATCGAATCATCTTAATAATGACATTTGATTTTCCATACTTTTTCATTAAATCATTCAATATATTTATATGTTTTTGCCGAAGTTTAATTCTGCTATAGAGAGTATTTGCTTTTTTCTCTTTACTATCTTTGACATTATTAAAATAGATAGGTTTCTTTTTTTGTGATCGAAGATAACTTTGTGTATAGTTATTATTTCTATAAGATTCCACACCTTTATAATTACTATGCTTATTTACACTAGACTCTCTCATAATAATTGGCCAATCATAAAGAAGTTTAGAGCCTCTATAAATACGCATTTTCTTTAAAAGAGTATCTACCTTAACATAAATTTTACTACGATATTTCTTTTTCTGATAAGTTTTTTGTTTTGTGTATTTAGCAGTTTCTCTTTTATATTTTTTTGTTTTCGTTTTCGTTTTTTTACTAGGTTTTTTATAAGATTTTTGTACTTTAGAAGATTTCTTTTGACGCTCTTGAAGTGTCTGATTTTCTAATTCTAGCCTTTCTGATTCTACACGGAGTCTTTGATTTTCTAACTTAACATCTTCTAATTCTCGTGTGGCATTATGGAGTCTTTGACCTCTTTTATACTGTTTTTTTTTATTTTTTGACTCATAGCTCACTTCAATTGTTGCACTTGTCTCCCCTCTACGAACTCTCTGTTTTTGTTTCTCTTTGAGGTAATTATTAATAAAGTCTTGTTGGCTATTATCAATCTGTTTCATAGATGTTTGCGTTGCGTCAGCATAAACTATAGTAATAAATAATAAGAAGTATAGTAATAATAGTTTAGAAATTTGCATCATTTATCCTAGCTTTTTGTTTTATATATTTAAGTGTATCAAAAAAATAGTTAAGTATTGTTATTTTTTCTCTCTTTTTTTATCTCTTCATGTGCTCTATTTATCTCTTTCATCTTCTGTTCGGCAAATTTAATAATCTCATTATTTAAACCTTTGCCTTGAATATAGTCAGGATGAAACTCTTTAATCTGCTCTCTATACTTCTTTTTTATGGTCGTATCATCATCACTCTCTTGACATCCCAACACATTATAAGGACAATCATCTTCTATTGGCTTAGTAATATCATCCCCAATAATATCATTTATATATTTTTGGATTTTTAATTTATCAAACCCTATAGCCTCTACAGCTTCATAAATCATCATTTTTTTTCGTACAGAATACCCATCTATCGCTGCCATAGAGACAAGTTGTTTCAGTATTTGGACTTTCATATCAAAAGAACAACTCTCTAAATTATGAGCATGTTCACTTATAGATATATCATCTATTTTTGCAACTCTATACGCATCATCTAAATGCTCTTTAAGTACAATAAGTTCAGGATCATTCAATCCCTCTTTTCTACTCATAGAGATAAAATTATTCATAGTATAATTAATAACATCTTTTTCAGGATGAGAAATAGAACCTTTGCTATATGCTATTTTGGTAAGTATCGCAATAACTGATGAAAATTTCATATTTTTGCTCTTTTCAATCAGAGGTTTTCCATTTTCATTTTTAAATTTTTGCTGGTACCAGATAAGAGAAATTGTTGCAATAATCCATACTAATAGTGACAAAACAAGTATCATTTGCTTAAAGAATAAAATATCTTTTGCTTTTTTTTCTAATTGAGAGATAAGAATAATTTCTATTTTTGAAAAAAGAGAGATTTTTTGTGTCTGAAAAGTGAACCAATTAGTTGTATCCTCTTTATACTTTCCCCGCTGGGCATCTACCATAATTGATACAGATATATCATCTATATTAAGAAGCATATCCTTAGTAGCAGGTATATTATATAAAGCTTGAATCTTTTTTTCTATATCAAGTTCTTGCACTTTTAA
>JADGER010000014.1 GCA_016744315.1 Sulfurovaceae bacterium | reverse complement strand
ACAAAGTTTTTATTTGGCTTTAATTAGCGTGAGTCTGCTTTTTTTAACCAAGGTGTCTGCCTCTTCAATCGAACTTCTACTTTTTAGTTTGCTATTGGTGGCATATTATCAATCACTCAAAAGTCAAGAAGAAGCAATAAGAAAGCAACTCTATTGGTATGGATTGGTGAGTATTTTTTTATTAGCTTTTACCCTCCTTCGGGTCTATATGCCATTAGAAGAGAGTAGCTTTTATTTAGTAAATAGTGCTAAGTTCCCCAATCAGACCATCGAGGTGTTAGATCTTAACTATTTTGCCTCTTTTAATATTATTGATTTAATCACGGTAGCACAGAGCCATGTTTTTGGAGAGGACAGTGTACGACACTCTTTTTTAACCTATCAATATGGTACCATGTTTTTTGGGGAGTCTAATTATGCTTATTTTACGAATAAAAAACCCTATCTTTTTATGGTGATGCAGAGTATTCTGCTGTTAGGATTAATTTATTTGATGGGGTTTATTTCCTATCTTATAAACTTACGCCATGAACCCCTATTGCATAAGATACTCTTTGGTGTACTTTTTATTAACTTTATACTAATAATAAAATTTCTATTAATGTACCCCTCTATCTGTAGTACCGATTTTAGATTTTTTGTTGCCTCTTTTATTTTGTTGGGATTTGTATTTGCTCAAGGGTTAGAGTATATTACCCCCACCCCTGTTTTAAAGTATATGATAAATATACCATTAATAGGGTTGGTTGGTAGTGAATTGCTCTTCTTTTATGGGATGTTGATTTAATCTATGTCTACTTTGGTAAAGTAGCCATCACCATCATTAGTTGTTCTATCTCAACCAATAGAAATTGTAACTTATACATCTAGGATTAGATTATTGGGAAAATGAACTTAGGAACTTAGTATTTTACACCCCTGCCGTGAATGGCACTAACTTAAGCCCAATCACGGCAGATGTGGTTTTTTTTGATTGAATGTACTAAGAGTCAAAGGATACTCTGACCTACGCGTTACTTAGATTTGTATTTAGCTCTTTTTTAACAAAAAATAACAATTAAAAGGATAAAATATTATTATGACATACACAAACAAAGAAAAATTTCTTATATTTACAAAACTTATGCTATTTTTGGGTATACCTGTACTCTATTATCTCTTTGATTATCCACCTAATACGCTGATGGATATTACTTGGGTTATATCATTTGCTATGCTTAGTAAAGATGTGCTTCTCAAAATACTTTTAAAGCGAAAATATTGTGATATAGATGAGAAGCCTAGCCAATGATAGGATGATTATCGTCTTCTACTTTTTGTAAGATAGAAAGTTTTGGACTTTGTCATGCCATTGTGAGAATTTCTACTTACACTTACTTCTAGTGTAGATACGCCTCTATTAGCCCTAGTTTCTCTAATTGTGACTACTTTATTCCCTCTATCTAATCGTAGAACTATTTGATTGTTTGATACTCTTATTCTTTGTTTGCCTAAACTACATTCACCAGTACTACAACTCTTCCATGCTTCTACCAATAGTTCTCTATTTAAGCTACTGATATTTATTTGAGTAATACCTCTAGCTCCTCTGTCTTGATTAATCCATTTGCCTAAATATTTTTTATTTGGATCCATATATTTTCTAAGATTTACTATATTTACTTTATTATCTCTGCCATTTCCACGAAGATATTTAATAGTTGCACGCATTTTGTGATTTTGTATCTTTTCGAGTACCACTACTTTGTATCCAGATCTATGACCTTTCCAAGTTGCCAAAAGACCATTGGCGGTACGCGTATATGTAGTCCGTCCCCAAGCCTGTCTTCCATTTTTATTTGCACTAAATACCTCTATAAATCCATTCTTATTAACAACAATTTTTTTTATGCCTTGTGCATTATGGTTTTCATTCACCCAAACTGTATTATTTTCAAATGCATAAGCACTTATCGAAAGTAGAGCCATTATAAGCGATAGTCTAAAGAATTTTTTCATTGATATAACCTTTATTATTTTAAAAATTATATCATGAATGCAATACAGCTATTATAAATTAAATAAGTTAGATTTCCAATACCAATTTTACAGGACAATGGTCACTTCCCATAACACTATCGAGTATATCTGCATCTATTATCTTCTCTTTGAGGTCTTGGGAAACAAAAAAGTAATCAATACGCCAACCTACATTTCTAGCTCTTGCACCTGCTCTGTATGACCACCAGCTATATCGGTCTGTCTCCTCACCTTTGATATAACGAAAAGTATCAATATACCCTGCATCTATAAGCTTGTCCATCCATTCTCGTTCCATAGGCAAAAAACCCGAAGTCTTTTCATTGGCTTTGGGTCTGGCTAGGTCTATAGGAGTATGAGCTGTGTTCACATCTCCACATACCACTATGGATTTACCTTCTGCTTGCAAAGCATTAATATGATTGAAAAATCTATCGTAGAACTCCATCTTGTACTGTAATCTCTCTTCATTTCGTTGCCCATTTGGAAAATAAACATTAAAATATGCGATATTATCAAAGTGATATTCATTGATACGACCTTCAGAAAGTATATCTACACTCTCACAACTACTATGATACACAGCATCTCTATCTGTATAAAGTGCCACACCTGACTGCCCTTTTTTGATAGAAGAATTAATAATACTATGTTTATACTCTCTCTCAAAAATAGTTGCTGGTATCTGCTCTGCTTCAGCTTTGATCTCTTGCAAACCCAAAAAGTCTACAGCCTCATCATCTATCCATTGCAACGCCTCTTTTTTCTCAACAGCACGGATACCATTGACATTCCACGAGATAAATGTAAGTTTCTTCATTATGACTCCTGATATAATTTGATGCAATCATAACCAAAAAGGCTAAAAATGGCACAAGAAGACAAAGAACGATGGAACAAAAAATACCAAAATAATCCTATTCCAAATACACCTATCAAACTACTCACCGAATATTCACACTTAGCTAGCAAAGGTAAAGCTTTGGATATAGCTTGTGGTATGGGACGACATAGTAAATATTTAGCTTCTCAGGGCTTTGGGGTAGATGCCCTTGATATAAGTTCTCTAGCTATAGATTCTCTTAAAAATATTCCAAATATTACAGCTATAGAAGTAGATTTTGATAGTTATAAACTTTCTACAAACTCTTATGCTCTTGTTTTCTGTTCTTATTTTCTTAAAAGAGAGCTATTTCCACAAATACTAGAGGCAATGCAAGAAAATGCCATACTTATCTATGAAACATTTATCTATCACCCTGATAATGATAAAGCACCATCAAATCGTTCATTTTTACTAGAACAAGAAGAATTAAAAGAAGCATTTAAAAGCTGTGAGATTATATATTATAATGAATATTGGTCTACAGATACTAAAGGAGACAAGAGGAGAAAAGCATCTTTGGTAGCCAAAAAAAGATATATCAATAACTCCACTTCCAATTAAAAAAGTAACTACTCCCAAAAGCTCCAAATTCACTCTGCTTTGAGCCATCGTTCAGCATGGCACTAAGGCTTATGATATGATTATCATTGAGAGTATAAGTCAAAGATGGTACAACAAAACGGCTTCTCTCATCAGCAAAACTTTCGATAAACATAAGTGAACCACTCCAAGCCAAGTCAAAACTATAGCTTAGAGAACTTCCTAGATAAAAATGAGACTGTACTAAGTTATTGAGTATATCATCTTTGATATTTTGGAGAATCTCTTCATAAGAAAATACCTCAGAACTATAATACCCCTCAACAGTCCAAGTAATCCCATTTTGGAATCCATAATCAAACCCTAAAATAGCTTGATAAAATTCACTATCAAGTGACTTACTCACATAGTAGCCACCCTCACTCCGCCACTCTGCCCCAGTGTCAAAGAAATTTCCCTCTGCTTCATAGCCATACATCTCTATCGTATCACTATAAATGAAGTTCAAAGCAAAATCAGCAAAATCCAAAAATGCCTTATAGCTCAAAGCATATTTATAACTCTTATCTTCTTTCATAGAAACTATTGCTCGTATATTGCTTAGACTAGAAGGTGCATACGCATAGCTCAATGCCAACACTCCAAAAACCTCATCAGGCTCTAGGGCAAAAGAATTTTTGGGATTGTATAAATCAGTCGGTGTCCAGATACGCCCTACTCCCATTGTGATTTTTTGTATACCCAAAGTTGCAGTATGTTTCCCCTCTTGGTATCCTCCGTAGAGACGATGGAGCTTGCCATAGACTACACCTGAATCATCATAAGTATAAAAATTTGTCCGCGTTTCAAAAGGTATATCAGGTTTAAGTAGTTCTATATATTTGAAGTTTGGACTTTGGATAAACTCTGAACCCACATAATTGACTACATCAGCAATAGCTGTGATATAGTAGTTGTCACTATTGATAGTATCAGAAATCCTTAAACGGTTATAGTTATAAAGATAGCTTGCATCATCACTATTTTCAGGCAAAGCACTCGCTTGGTCTAGTGTAAAATTGCTGTTTTCTATCGTAAACTTATGATCAACTGACCATGCAAAAAGAGTTAATGATACAACAAATAGAAATCTTATAAAACTACTAAATCCAATATGAAAATGGTGAATTTTATCCACCCTACGATGGTATTTAGTTGTAGGGTGGGAGAATCCCACCAAAATATATCTTAAATTTTGAAAGAACTTTAATAAACTAGTCCGAAACCACATGACCATCACTCAATATAATCTGTCGCCTAGAAAGCTCTACTACATAATCATCATGCGAAGCAAATACTATGGTAGTCTTCTCTATCTCATTGAGACTCTTCATCATTTTCATTAGGTGTTCGGAGTTTTTGGAGTCTAAGTTAGCGGTTGGCTCATCAGCTAACACAAGAGCAGGCTTAGCAGCTACCGCACGAGCCACTGCTACTCTTTGCTGTTGTCCACCACTTAGCTGTGTTGGCATAGCTTTGAGACGATTGTCTATCTCTAGTATCTGGGCTACCTCTTTGACGCGTTGAGCTATGACTTTATCATCAAAACCTCTTAACCGCATAATAAAACCGATATTCTCCTCTACACTCAAAACAGGTATGAGATTGTACGCTTGAAAAACAAAACCTATCTTTTCTAATCTAAGAGTAGAGCGTTGTGCTTCATCTAGCATAGTAATATCCTCTGTGCCTATAAGTATCTCGCCACTATCCACCCTATCCAATGCACCTATAGCATTGAGCAGGGTTGTCTTGCCACAGCCTGAAGTCCCTGTAATCACAGAAAACTCCCCATCCTCAATATCCAAAGAGATATTATCTAGTGCATGCACCTCTTTGCCTGTATCTTTATGAAAGTATTTATGAACTTGTTTTAATTGTACCATTTTTAGTCTCCCTGTATCACTTCTATAGGATTGAGCTTTTTAAGCCGACGGATGGGCAGTATTACAGAAAGGAGAGATGCTAGGATAATAGCTATAAGCGTTGTACTAAAATAGGCACTCTTAATAGTTGCGTAAATAGTACTTGCCATACCAAATTCCTCTAGTCCATCAGAAAAAGCACTCAAATCCAAACCATAAATTTTCATATAATAGAGAACTGCTCCACCCAAGATAGCACCCATCAAATAGCCACCTAATCCTAGTATCAACGCTTCTATTATCACTTGCAGACGCATATTTCTATAAGGTTGACCAATAGCTAATAGTATCCCAAACTCTCGTAATCGTTCGAGTATAGAAACTAACATAACTCCCATAATCCCTATAAGAACAACCAACATAACAATAAAAAAACTAATACCATTAAAGACTTTCATCATCTCTTGCATCTGTTCTAGTGCTGGATAAAGCTCTAACCAAGTATAAATATCTTCATTAGGTAGTAATGTAGTTATCATCTCTTTTGTTTGTACCAAGTTGGCTTTTGGGTCTATGCGTAGGGCTATTTGTGTACTATCACCTGCCTGCAACCCAGCAAATTCTTGACTTTTTGCCAAAGAGACAAAAAGAGCCATATCATCTATAGCAGGATTAGTAGTCTGAACTATGCCTTTGATACGCAAAGAGATAGAAGTCAAATCACCTTCTAAGTTTTGGCTAGAGAAGATGACTCTACTTCCTACAGAGAGTTTCATAGTTTTGGCTAACTTCTTACCTATAAGTGCATAGTTTTCTTGAGTATTCCATTTGCCATCTATAATAAACTTCTCAAAGTCTCCAAACTTTTTCTCTTGGGCTATATCTATACCTATGAGTTTTGCCATAGAGGACTTGCGTGCTGTCGAGACGAGTCCTGTGACTTTGATGCGTTGGGCTGTTGCTTTTATCTGCTCTATATGAGATAGTTTTTGGATGATGCTTGTTGTGTCTTTGATATGATATTTGAGACTCTGATGTAGTCTATGTGAGGGGGCGTAGATAGAGATCTCTCCACTATCACTTCGCAGAGTACTATCTATCATATGATTTGTCATCCCATCATAGAGACCTTGGATTCCTAGCATCACACTCATACTCACACCTATCATCAATACCACCAAAACTCCACGAGCTTTGCGTCTCCATACATTGAGCCAAGCTAGTTTGAAAATCAATTTATAATTTTTATACATGACGCATAGCCTCCACTGGAGAGAATTGTCTTGTGTAGTAGATAGGGTAGATGATAGCTAAAAAGTTGAGTCCTATCACCACAGCTCCATTCCAACAAACAGTCCAAAGGTCAAAACGAGTCGGTACCTCATCAGAGACTATGCCATACTCTTTGTAAGTCTCCGCCATACCCTCAATGATAATAGGATGTAGTTCAAAGTAGTAGGCGAGACATCCTCCAAGTACCATACCTATCAAGACACTTGAGAGTGCTAATATAGCTGTTTCCAAAAAGAGAAGAGTTGTTATCTCTCTAGACTTCAACCCCAAAGCACGCAGAAGCCCTAGCTCTTTGATCCTCGTACTTACATTAATAAATCCATATATCATAATGACAAAAAATATCACGACAAAAAAGAGTCCCAAAGAGATATAACCAAAAACACTATCTACCTCCATAGCCTGTACCATAGAAGCCATCAACACTTTCCAAGAAGCTACCTCTATATCTTTGGGCATATCTTTTTGGATACGAGTTACGATACTCTCCACCTCTTCTATATCATCGACTGCTACCACGATATACGAAGCCATATCCTTACTTAGCATTAACTCGTCAAAATAGCTCTTATTTACAAAAGCCGAAGAGGCATCAAACTCAAAAAGACCTGTTTTAAATATCCCTACAACCTCAAAGTTATCAGCAGCAAAAGAGTAGTCTATAGAAGAACCCACAAAAGCAACTTTATCACCTATCTCTATTTTGAGTCGTAGGGCAAGCTCTGAACCTATATATATAGCAGAGGTATCATTATCTTCTAAGTATCTACCCTTATGTAGAGCTTCTTTAAGTTTGGAAAGTTTAATCTCTGCTTTGGGGTAAATTCCTGTCACCATAGAACCTACAGAGTCCTCTTGTGTAGAGAGCAGTGCAAAAGATTCTAATCTAGCAGAGTAGGCTCTGATACCTGCAATACCCTCTAGCTTCTCTTCCACTCTCTTCACACCTTCCAAAATAGTATCATAAGAGGGGTTTTCTCTATACTCCTTATGCATCACTTGCAAAGAGCCTGTATAAATATCCAAAGAGTTTTTGAGCATACTTCTGTGAGAGCCATCCATAAATGCCACATAAACCACAAAGAGTAAGGCACTCAAAAGACTTAAGAAAAAAGTTGTGAGTGAACGACCTTTATAATAGATAATATTTTTTAGAGCCAAAGAGAACATATTCTAACTCCTAACGAGAGTATCGTTTTAAGGCTTGTTTGCTAAAGTAAGTATTATCTATACCTTGGTCAAACTTTGCATCTAATATCTTGATTGTAGTTTTATTCCCTTTTTTACTCTTGTCAAAAGGTATAATAAGCATCTTGGTCGTGACATAGTGAGTACCAAACTTTTTGACCTTGCTATAACTCATCTTTCGTACTTTTTTTCCATCATCATCATAAAATATATCTTCTACCTGTGTATAGTATTTGGTATCTATTTTGGAGATTATTTTGCCCCATACGACAGCCACATTTCTACGAGGAATAAGTTTAATTGTAACTATACTCCCTTTTTTGCCTATCACTGTAGCTTTGTAGTCATCAACAAGAGAGCTTTGTTTGACCATGTCATCATTGGTAAAATCTGTACCCATCCAACTTTGTAACATCATAGATGGTGGTATTTTTACTATTCGTTCTATCTTTGGGATATACTGCCACATCTGTTTATCAAGATTAAGAAAGGTGATACCGTGATCGCGAGAGGGTGAGAGTATCTTGGTAAAGTTCTTCTTTTTTCCTTTTCCCCAACTCTCTATAAGCATACTTCGAGAGTGTCTTTTTGTCTTTATAAGCATCTCTATTTTGGAGTAGACATCTGTACCTCTAAGATTTTTTTCTAGTTTCTTGATGATGGTTTGTGCATCATTTGCAAAGAGAAGCGTAGTAAAAAAAGCCAGTATAATCAGTAGTTTTTTCATATAAAACCCCTTTAGATATAAATATAAGCTATTCCTATTTTACTCCTTGAAGCTTAGATTTATTAAGTATTATAAAATAATTATTCTATTTCTTCCACTATCTTTTGCCATATAAAGTGCTTCATCTGCTCTTTTTATAGTCCGTTCTATTGCTTCATTTTTGATATATATACTACATCCTAAACTACAAGTAATATTTTGCACTCTATTAAAAAGATGTTTTTCTATAGATAGGCGTAAATTTTCTAATGCTAGAGTTAAACCTTGTTGAGAGTGTATCTTAAAGATTATAATAAACTCTTCTCCACCCCATCGTATTAATATATCCTCTTTCCTTGAAGATCTATTTATTGTATCTACTAACTCTATTAAAACTTTATCTCCTATATCATGTCCATAAGTATCATTAACCTTTTTAAAAAAATCTATATCCAACATACATAATGCTAATTGGTTTCCTATCTTTGTATAATCAATTTTTATTTGTTCAATATTTTGCTCAAAGTATTCTCTATTATATGTATTGGTTAGTTTATCATGTAAGGTTTTTTCTCGTAGTTCCATCTGCTCTATCATTGTGGCACTAATATCAGAAAAAGAGAGGATATAAATATCATGTTCATAAATACTAATAGAAATAGAAAAGGAGTGTACTTGCAAATCTTGTCCCATCATTGCAACAATACTCTTGGATTTGGGAAGTAGTCTAATAACCTGTACCCAGCTCTTTGGATCTTCAAGCTTACCTAGATGAAAAAATCTATCATCTTCAATAAACTTATCACATATACATTTATAATCTACAAGAAATTCATCTAATTTTTTGATGTTAAAGAAATTAAAAAACTTTTGATTTGCATAAGTTATTAATTCTCCACTACTTAATAATACAATATTCTCTTGTTCATCAAGAAGATGCTGTAAATTCTCTTTTTGAAAAGAAAGAATATGTAACTGTCTAGAGACAATAACTATAAGAAAAAATATCAGAAATATAGCTGTAGAGAGTAAAATAAAAAAAATCATATATTTTTGGTTTATCTCTATAATCTCATCAAAATTTGAATAAGCAACAATATAGGCTGCATGGATATTTTTGGTATTTTTAATATCTATAAAATGAATCATATAACCTATATGATCAAGAACTAGAGGAAGAGTAAAGCTCTGTTTTACTTGTATCTTACTATTAATTATATCTCTATGTATTTTTATATACTCTTCTAGTTTCTTTATCATAGGATTATTTTGTAACTTTTTAGTTACCAATGATATTTTAGGATTTTCAATATAATACTCTTTGGATATAATTGATTTACTAAAATAATCTTTATGCCAATCAAATACTTTATCATACGATTCTCTTTTAGATAAAATAAGCTGATAGCCCAAACTAGGTAATACTTCATTTAACTCTTTTTCTATAGATTCAAAGGCTATAGAAAATTCTACACTTCCCAAATGTTCACCTTGATAGAGAATAGGAAAAACATAACGAAAGCCAGAATAAATTCTCCCACCTTCAAACCCTGACATTTTCTTTTTTAGCACATTTGCAACTCTTATAGATTCTCTACTATCTATTAAAGAGTCTCCACTTTGAGAAGGTTTATGAAACCGTAAAAGACTTTTACCCTCAGGTGTATGGAAATGAAATTGTCTTATATTAAGGTTTTTCATTGTCTTATACTGTTTATATAAGAGCCTATATATCTTTCCTCTAATCAGGTTCTTTTGGCTTTTGGAAGCGTATTTAAATTCCTTTAATAATTCCATAACAGCTTCGTTTTCTAATAAATAATTCATATCTTTTTGAGCAGATACTTTATATGTATTTAGTATTGAAGTATAAGATGTATTTATCATTTGTAGCGATTTAGTAGTAAGATACATAACATCATTTCTTTTAGATTTATGTAAAAATTCATATACTATATAAGCTAAGACAAACAGTAAAAAAGATGAGACTATAAATTGTTTTTTCATTACATATTTCCATAAAAAGGAATAGTATCAAAGTCAACTTCTAATTGTTCATACTCTTTAGGAGATGGCTTTACCATACCTCTAGATGTTATACCTCCCCAAAGTTTATAAGTACTATAAGGAATTGCCAAAAGCGTTTTTTGTATCTCATCAACTTGTTCAGGAGAGAGGGTTTTTGTATTTACAACCAATGAAAAACCAGGAAGAGCATTACTTTTGGCAATAATCTCCATACCTAAACTCTCATACTGTTGGGCTATAGTATCTTTTGCTCCTGCAATATCAAACTCTCCTTCTAGTGTCTTGATAAGAGCATTAGTATGAGACATTGTATATTTATATTTTTGTTGCGATATATTAATATCAAAATTATTTTTCAAAAGTATATTACTCATATAATATCCACAAGTCGAAAGAGGCTGTGTAAGTGCTATTTTGATAGTTTGTAGTCTATTTATAGTATCTTCTTTAAATTTGGATAAAACACACTGATAATTACTTTTTCCATTTGATTGTTTAAAAGTAACTATAGGCATAGCATATTTACAATTATTTTTTAGATATATATAAGGAAGTGGACCCAAATAAGCAATATCTATTGAGCCATTTTTAAAACCTTTGATAATATCCGTATAATCTTGTTTATACACATATTTTATATCCAAATTAAGTGTCTGTTTGAGGTATCTATTGAGAGGGATAAACTCTTCTATATTTTCCATCCCTTTTTTAAGAGGCAGTGGTGCAAAGCAGATGGTATTCTTTGCGTTAAGAGTACAAATAGATGATACTAATACGAGCCATAAATAAATCTTGTTCATAAAATCTATTTTATCAAAAACTACTTTAATACCAAAGGATATAAATAAGATAGAAAAAAATTTAATTACTTTAGCCGTGAGGATGAGTAAGTTACATACTCTATAGCGATATTTCACTGATGTTTTATACGCTATAGATAGTAGCATTACCTACTCCTAAAAACCACAATAATATAAAATACCAAAGGTATAATAATCAAAGTCAATATTGTGGAACTTATCATCCCTCCTATCATTGGAGAAGCTATTCTTTGCATTACTTCGCTTCCTACTCCATCTATATACATAATAGGAACTAGTCCCCCTAATATTGCAAATACTGTCATTAGTTTTGGTCTAATTCTTTGGACTGAGCCTTTGTATATTGCATCTTTTATATCATCTTTGCTTAAAGTTTTTACCTCTTGGATTTTTTCATTTATTGCCTCTTCTAAATATATTACCATTACAATAGCTGTTTCAGATGCTACTCCCAAAAGTGCCATAAATCCAACTATTACAGCTATTGAAAGATTAAAGTTTAGATAGTCAACATATACCAATCCACCTGCTAGAGCAAAAGGCAATGTGAAAAATATCATGGTAGAGTATAAAATATCTTTAAGTGCTAAATAAATGAGAATAAATATAATTAAAATAGTAGCTGGAATAATATATTGTAACCTTTCCATTGCACTTGATAAGTATTGACTCTGTCCAGCCCACTCATAATAAAATCCATTGGGTAGCTTAATATCTTGTAATATTTTTGAAGCTTTAGCTTGGTATGTTGTAGCTGATACTTTATCTTTGGGTGTGATATATATAAAGTTTACACTCATACCTTTTTCTGATTTAATTACACTAGAACCTTGTGTGTATGAAAGGTTGGCAAAATAACTTAAAGGGAAAAATCCAAATTTAGTTTTGACTTGTAGATTATTTAAAGTAGTTATATCATCTCTTTGATTTTGTTGCAATCGTATAGAGATGGGATAGCGTTTAAGACCATCAAGCAAGGTTGATATTTTGTTCCCTCCAACACTATAAGATATTAGATTTAATATATTGGTTTTAGTGATACCATACTGACTCAATCTCTCTTGGTCTATATCAATATCCAGATAAAATCCGCTATTACTCTTATCAGATGATACAGAAAGAGTCATATCAAGTTTTTTTAACTTATCCTCTATTTTTGTAGCATACTCTTCTAATAACTTATGATCACTTCCATATAATTTAATACCCAAAGGTGTTCTAATTCCTGTTAGGAGCATATCAATTCTACCTCTAATTGGATATGTCCACGAGTTTGTAAGTCCTTCAATTTGAAGCTTTTTATCCATCTCCTTCATTAGGCTAGAATAGGTAACTCCCTCTCTCCATTGTGATTTTGGCTTAAGCGTAATAATAGTCTCAATCATTGCAAGAGGTGCAGGATCAGTAGCACTATCAGCTCTTCCTACTTTTCCAAATACACTCTTTACTTCTGGAAAACTTTTGATAATTTCATCACTCTTTTGTGTAAGTTCTTTGGCAAAATCAACACCTATACCATAAGGAGTTACAGGCATATACATAAAACTCTGTTCATTCATCATTGGCATAAATTCCCAATTTTGTTTTTTATAAAGTGGATAAATTAATACTAAAGATGCAATAACTAATAATAAAACAATATATCTAAGTTTCATAAATATTTTTAAAATAGGTAAATAGAGTATCTGAAAAAATCTATTTACTGGATTTTTCTCTTCTGATATAATATGCCCTTTGATAAAAAATATCATTAGTATTGGTACTAGCGTTATAGATAATATTGCTCCTACTACCATAGCAAAAGTTTTGGTAAAGGCTAAAGGGATAAATAATTTTCCCTCTTGTCCAGTAAGAGCAAATATTGGCATAAACGATACAATTACAACAATTAAAGCAAAAAATATTGGTCTTCCAACCTGTTTTGATGACCTTACTATTGCATCTTTTCTATCTTGAAAGCTAATTTCACCTTGTAATTTTAGTATATGTTTATGAGCATTTTCTACCATTACAATAGAAGCATCAACCATTGCACCAATAGCAATAGCAATACCTCCCAAAGACATAATATTTGAACCAATATCAAAAAACTTCATTAGCAAAAATGTTAATAAAACAGTCACGGGTAAAGTAATAATAATAATTAATGCACTTCTCAAATGAAATAAAAATATAATTGATACAAGCATAACTATAATACTCTCTTCTATCAAAGTTGATTGCAGTGTAGCAATAGCTTTATCAATTAATGAAGATCTATCATAGGTAAGTATAATATCTATATCATCACTCTTTAATGTCTCTAGTTTCTTTTTAATAGCCTCAATAACCTTATATGTATTTTCTCCAAACCTCACTACAACTACAGCACCTACAACCTCACCCTCTCCATTTAGGTCAGCTAATCCTCGACGAGAAGATGGTACTAGATCAATATATGCTATATCTTTTAACTTTATTGGAATACTATCATTGGTTTTTATAGTTATATCTTCTATATCTTTGATATTTTGAATATATCCTTTGGCTTGAATTATCTGTTCAAAACCATTTTCTAATATAACTTTTCCACCCTTATTATTATTACTCATTTGCACTATTTTAATAATATTTTCAATATTAAGACTGTATTCTACTAACTTGTCTTGATTAATTGTAATTTGATAATTTTTTACAAAGCCACCAATAGATGCTACTTCACTCACTCCATCTACTCCTAAGAGAGCATATTTAAAATAGTAATCTTGTAAATCTCTTAGTGCATCTAAACTTTTTGTTTTTGATGTAATAGCATATTCAAAAGCCCAACCAACACCTGTAGCATCTGGACCTATAGTCACCTTTGCATCTTTGGGAAAAGTAGGGCTTAGTTGTGATAACTGCTCTAGTATTCTATCTCTTGCTGAATAAAGGTCTGTAGCATCTTTAAATATTACATATATCAAAGCATTCTCAAAACTACTCATAGCTCTTACAGTTTCTATATTTGGCAAAGACATGAGATTAGATATAAGAGGATAACTAATCTGCTCTTCTATTGTTTTGGGAGCTTGTCCATTCCATTTAACCTGCACAATTACCTGAGCAGGAGACAAATCAGGCAGAGCATCTAGTGATGTATTTTTGAGCGACCAAATAGAAACACCTAATAATCCACCAATAATTATTAATACCAACCATACATTTTTGACACTATAGTCTATTATTTTCTCTACCATTACCAATCCTCATCGTCATCATATAATCCATTAATAGTAGCATCACTATCTAACATAAACATCACTCTATCTATTACATTATCACCCTCTTTTAACCCACTTTTAATTTCAAATTTAGAAGAGTTTAATCTTTTAGCCTCTACTTCAATAGGTTCAAATTCTCTATCATTGATTGGTCTAAATATATAATGTTTATTAGCTTTTGTCACTACTGCACTTCTTGGAAGTGTTAAT
Organism: Sulfurovaceae bacterium; assembly: GCA_016744315.1. Lineage (GTDB taxonomy): Bacteria > Campylobacterota > Campylobacteria > Campylobacterales > Sulfurovaceae > SZUA-451. The sequence goes on along the minus strand of JADGER010000014.1, from coordinate 7,060 downwards.
ATAGATTGAGATGCTTTATTAAATCTAACTTTTGCAAATAGATTTGGATATATCTTATAATCTCCATTTTCTATAAGTAATCGTATATCTATAGTTTTGATTTTGAGATTTAGCGTAGGATATATAAAATCTACTTTTGACTTAATAGTATCAAATCCATCAATCTTAATATCTGCACGCATGCCTTTTTTGATAAAAGATATATCTCTTTGATAAACTTTAGCTATTACCCATAATTTGGAAAAATTGGCTATTTGTAAAAGTAGTTTTCCTCTTTTTACAAATGAACCACTATTTATATTTTTTTTAATAAGTACACCATCAATAGGTGAAACTATATCTATATTATAAATTGCTTTATTTGATATTTTAGAAATAACCCTGTTATCAACATCTAATAATTTTAATCTAGTTTTTAATGATGATGCTAGTTTAGTATTTATTTTTTTTGCCACAATAAGCTCTTCTTGAATATTTGCAAGCTCTTTTGAGTAGATATTAAATAACTTTTGAGATTTTTTAATAGATTGATAGTTTTTATTGGCATACAGCTTATTAATAAATCCATCATACCTTAGTACTATATCCCTAACACTACTCTCATCAATACGAGTATCTCCATAAAAATCTTTTGATATAGAAAAATTCTCTTTTTTAACTTTGATTATAGTTTTATTAAATAGCTGTTTAACCTCCAATATTTTGGCATCTAATAAAATAGATAAAAGTAAAAATAAAATTAGTATAGTTTTCATCTTTTAGCTCCTTTGAAATATGTGAGTTTTGAGTAGGCATTATAATATCTATCTAGTTCATTTAATCCTAAAAGCTCCTCTTTTATTACCTCATTAATACTATTTATAACGCTATCACTTCCAATATCTTTGCTTAAGATATCACTATGTAACATCTCTTTAATATGCTCTTTTTGTGGTAGGATTTGAGACTTAATCATCGTATAATTTTTATAGCTACTTTTCATAATCTCTCTAAGTATTTTTATCTCACTTCTAAAACTATTTTTACTTATTTCAAGCTCATCATATTTTTGCATTTTTAGAATCTTTGCTTTTTGGATATTAATCTTCTCTCTACCATTAATAGTTAGTGGCATTGATAGAGATAGAGATATATAATCTTCTCTATCAATTCTATTAAAATATCCAGCATTTAATTTCATATCTGGGACTTCTTTGGCATATTGAAGTTTAATATTATAATTTTCTCTATTGATAGACTCTTGTTTAGATATGATAAATGGGTGATGGAGTATATTTATTTTTTTAACTCTTAGAGGTGCTTGTAATCCAAATGATATTTTATATATTTTTTTATATAATATTTTTTCTATTTGTAATTTAATAATTTTTAGTTGGCTATTTAAATTCTCTTTTTGAATTAATAAATTTGAGTACAAAATATCACTATTTACATAATTTCTATGATTCTTAACATCTATCTTTGCTAACTCTTTGTATAGAGTATTGAGTTGAGATATATTAGCCAAATAACTATTTATCAATTGTAACTTTTCAAGAATCACCACCCGTTTAGAGAGATACTCTCTTAATATAGACTCTATTTTTAATATCTTATCTTTGAGTAACAATCTATAAACTTCACTATTTTTTCTCTGTATATTCTCTTTTATTTCAAGTTTAGAGTTAGTAGGAATAGTTTGAGAAATAGATATATATTGAGACTGCATCGCCTCTAAATCTCTACTTGTAATATTATTTAGATGAATATCATTAATACCCAACCCCAAAATAGGATTATCCCACTTAGTAACTAATTTCATATTCTCATTAGCAATTTTAATATTTTGTGCAACCACCGAAAGATCTTTACTATTTTTTCTGACAATCTTCATCATATCATTTAAATCTATTGCATTTATAGATGAAATAATAAGAGATAGAACAATTATATATTTTATCATTATCAATCCTTTTCGTTTGATAAAAATATGATAACAGATTTCTATTACCTAGATATTACTTCATGTAACTAGTCGGTAATATCTAGGTAATGCTTTTATATTATAATTTCAGATATAAAATAATGAAGGAGAGATTATGCACACGCATATAAATAGAGTGATTTGGATAATGTTAGCTTGGAGTATGGTATTATTAAATGCAAGTACTCTTAATGAAAGTCTTAAAGCAGATGATATAAATCTTCTACTTACAACTGATAAAGCATTGATTGTTGGTAGTAATCAAATATCTATAGAGTTAAGTAAAGATTCTAAACCTATTACAGATTTGGAAATATTACAAATGAAAATATTTATGCCAGAGATGCCAGGTATGCCATATATGGAATATAAAGCTGACGCAAAACTAGTAGATGGAAAATATTTAATAGATGTTAATTTTGCGATGAGTGGGACTTGGCAATATAAGATTAGATTTAAAACATCTGATAAGAAAAAATATAAAACTAAAAGTAGTATTAATCTCTGATTTTTACACGCCTATGGGAAGTAATATAATAAATTTACTTCCTTTCCCTAGCTCACTTTTTAGCTCAATTTCTATATCTAAATCATCACACAATTTTTTGACAATATCCAATCCTATACCAATACCTCTTTGCGACTCTTTATAATATCTGTCAAATATTTTATCTGGATTTTTAATACCAATTCCACTATCTGATATAATTAATTGGCTATTTTGGTATATAATATTTACTTTTCCATTAGGAGAATTATATTTACAAGCATTACTAATAAGATTATCAATTACTCTAGTAAATGCCTCTTTATTTGTCACTATTTCTATATCTTTCATATCAAACTCAAAAGATAAATTTTTATATATAGCTTTATAATAATTTACTTTTTGAAAAACAATCGGATATATATTAATCTTCTCTACTTCTAATTTAGAATGAGATAAAAAATATCTAAAACTTAATTGCATATCTAAAATAGCATCTATTGAGAGTTGCGAGCGTTTGATTGTATCATTTTTGCCAAACTGCTTTTCAAGTATTTTTAGATTAATTCGCAAAGCAGATAGAGGCGTATTTATATCATGGAGTATATCTTTGATAAATTCATCATTTAATTTAAGAGCTTTTTTAAGAGGTGTGATAGTATAGTATGCAAAAGTCAAAGAGATTATAAAAAGAATCAAAATAAATAGAATACTCTTTTTAAATATATCTATTTTTATACTATTAATAGTAGATTTATACTTAATTGTATTCATATAATAGTTCATATAATTATCTTTTGTATACTTATTACAAATAGAAAGATCAATACATTTATCAAAATCATACATAACTTTCATATCATAATTATGAGATACACTTTTATACTGTTGCCACATTACAATTGCTAAAAATATATTTTGTACAATAAAAAAGAGTATAAAACTTTTTATAAATGTCTCTTTTTCATAGATCTTCAAGAATATATCCCACACCTCTAATATTTTTAATATCAAGATTTAGTTTAGTTTTTAATTTACTTATATTTACTCTTAATGCATTTTGGTTTGGCTGTTCTAATTGCTCAAATAAAATCTCATTTGATACAATTTTATCTCTATTAATAATAAATAGATGAAATATATTTGATAGAATATTACTCAAAATTAGTAACTTATTATTTTGAAAAACCTCTTTTGTTACTGGGTTATAAACTATATCTTTATATATGAGATTATCATTTTTAATATATCTACTTTTTATTCTAAGCACTAACTCTTCTGGGTCAAATGGCTTTTTGATATAATCATCAGCTCCAGCATTAAATCCTATTGTCATAGATGTAATATCCACAAGTGCTGTAGTATAAATAGCAGGAGTAGTATCCCCACTCTCTCTAAGAGATTTTAAAATCTCAAATCCATTCTCACCCACAAGATTTACATCAAAGATATATAAATCAAAACTATTTTCAAATGTAATATCATATACATCTTGAGCATTAAAGGCACTAGATATATTAAATTCTTCCATCTCCAAATATATTTTAAGACTCTCGTGTAGTATTAAATCATCTTCTAGTAGTAATATTTTCATTTATAAAAGTGTTGGTAATCTTTGACTCGAGACCACTCCCCACCCCATTTCCAGCCATATTTTTTAAAAATTTTTGTTGCTTTATCAGATTTGAGCAAAAGTGCTTTATCTGCTGAGTCTTTTGGATCAATATGTCCTCTATGACGATATTTAAGTGATGATTTATGGGATATGCGTCCTTTGGAAGAGATATAAGGATTTTGAATAGGATTTATATCAATAGCTTTCCCATACGCATGTTTTGACCATTTTTTACTAGCTGTAGCTTTTCTACAATTTAAGGCAGAAGTATTACCTGCTTCTATAGATTGCCAATCATTTCCTTGATAATCACTCACTAATTTCATAGAATAAATAGGATATTCTATTGCATATAACTTGGCAAATATTTGAACAACTTCTTTGCTCACATCTTTATGTACAATCATTTCACCCATACGATGATTTCCAGAAAAATCTCTATACGCTAGATCTAAATATCTCAAATCAGCTAAAGCAATAGGACAAGCTCTTTTCCAAGAGTTCCCCTTTTTCATGCGTTTTTCTATCTGAGGTGAGATCTTTTGAATCTTATACTCGTATCCAAATAAAAATATACTAAGAAGTATTATATTTACAATATATTTCATAAATATCCTTTAGAATAGAATGTGTTTACTCTATATTTATAGCTATTAGCATATTAAATAATCTTTTACCCAATGTACTATATTTATGTTCATTGCACCATTTGATACTTAATGCTTCTTGTTTTTGTATCTCAGAACTATTTTGGGTGATATTTTCTATAAGTTTTTCTATACTATCTGCCATCTCCATAGCTGTAGTACCCCTAAGCTTATGTGAAGCACTCTGCACATCATCAAATATAGCCAAAGGTGTAACAGCTACTGGTCTATGAGAAGCTAATCCATATCGTACAGAAGCACTAGAAGACTCTCCTGTTTCTTGATATGGAAACACTATAAGATCACTACTATTCAAAGCATCAAGAGATTCATTATCAGGTAAAAAATCTGTAAGTAGTTCTATTTTGTCTTGAAGATTTAACTGTTCTATCTTTTCTTTAGCCTCTTGGATAAGCTGAGTGGAAATAGGCACAGGATAGGCAGAGTTTACCATCTTTAATTTAATATCTAAACCTCGTTTATGGAGTATATCAAAAGAGTCAATAATCTCTAACAATCCTTTATGTGGCAAAAAGAATCCATAAGTTGCAAGTAGAAAACTTTCATTTTTTAAAGGAGAAGGAGGATGTGTATAATCTAAAATCCCATGAGGAAAAAGTGCTACATTATCTACTAAGCCATACTCTTTGAGCCTATTAAGATCATTTACAGAGTGAACCAAAACGCGTGATACCTGACTCATAGCAGGGATGAGTTGTTGGAGTTTTTTGTGTGGAGTAAGCTCTGCATCTGTTGTGGCATGCATCATAATAATAACATCTCTTTTTTGGGCAATTTGTTGCAAAAGAAAATCATTAAAGTGATTAAAATCAAAAAAACTATAATTAAATTGAATAATCAAAGTCTCAATATTCTCTTGATGAATTTTTTCTTCTAAACCCCCTAGGCTATTACCATCTCCCATCTCCCAACATCGATGTACAAGAGGTGTATCAGGAGTAATAGTAGTATCTACTTTGGGTGCTAGGATAGTAATAGGAGGACTCATAGCATTAATAAGATGCTCAGAGTATGATGCAATACCACACTTACTATTCCAACTACTTATCCACCCTATTTTTGGTATAGTACTACTTGCAAGAAAAGGTAAACTTTTGGATGCATCTACTAGCCGTTGTGCTACTTTATTCCATGTAAACTCTTTGAGCAGTCTTTCTTTTGCTAGTTGGGATTTTTGCACTCTTTTTTCTTCTGGTAAACTATATACTTCTTTCATTAGCGTTGCTAGATGTGTAGCAGATGGCTCTGCCCACACAGAATCAAAAAGTTCAAAGTGTGTCTTGGCCAAAGTAAATTTATAATCAATAAGCCACGCTGTACTCTCATCACAAAAATCTAACTGTCCGCCCCATCCTGTGGTAATTACAGGCAAAGCAGATAGCATAGCTTCTGCAAAAGGCAAACCAAAACCTTCTGCTCTACTTGGACCAACCAAAGTATCACATTGTAAATAAAGTGCCTTTAACGCTTCATTTGTGAGATCATCTTCTATAATAAACACAGAAGGAAAATTTGGTTTTTTCTTTTTTTCTTCTTCTAGCCACTTATGAATCTCATTATGAGGATTAGCAAATGTTTTAATAATCAAACTTACATTATCACTACTATCAAAAGCTTCTGCATACGCTTTGAGCAATATATCAGCCCCTTTGCGTGGAAAACATGAAGAAACATGTAAAAATTTAAAAGCTTTCCCCCCTACTTTATAACTTGTATCAGGAGTTATTCTCTCCCAATGGTCTACACCACAACCTGAAGTAAGCATAGGCACACGCACACCATTATCTATCATAACTTTTTGTACATGTGTAGAGAGTGTAGTCATAGCACTTAAAGAATCATTAAAATTATCTACCCACTCCCTAGGAAACCCTGATTCTTCCCATGCATAATGGTGAAGCATATTAATAGGAGAGTCCATATCATTTACTCGTGGAGGATACAGATTACGGCTTGTAATATATTCTTTGCTAGAAACAAGTGAATTAGTATAAAGTTCTTTTATTTTTGGATTTTGTTCCAAGAACTCTGTATTTGGTTCAAAATCTCCCAACCCTTCAGTAGAGTGAAGAGCTACATCATAACCTAACTCCTGAAGTGCTAAAGCTATCTCTCTATTGAGTAAGGCAAGACTATAACTACTATCAAAGGGTCCTTCTATACGCCATTTTGGTTTTTTACTAGGATCCAAATAGTGACTGATAGCACTAATAACTCTCTCATTTTGCTCTATAGCAGTAGCAGCTTTGAGTAAATCTCCATCAAGAGGTCTTCTTGTATAAGTAACTTTAGAGAGTAGTTCTATAAGTTTTGAACTACTTGTATCT
>JADGER010000182.1 GCA_016744315.1 Sulfurovaceae bacterium | reverse complement strand
ATGGTGGAGAATAACGGGATCGAACCGTCGACCTCTTCGCTGCCAGCGAAGCGCTCTCCCAGCTGAGCTAATTCCCCATCTTGTAGAAATGAAATTTTAGCATAAGTTGTTTAAACCTATGCTAGATATAAATTAGTCTCTTTTTGTAACTTCCAAGAGGTGAAATCCAAATTGTGTTTGAACTGGTCCATGGACAACGCCCACTTCATCATTGAAAACTACTTTATCAAATTCTGGTACCATATCGCCTTTGTTAAATGTTCCTAAATCACCACCTTTAACTCCTGATGGACATAAAGAGTGATCTCTTGCTACTGCTTCAAATGTTGTTTCTCCACTATCTATCTGCTTTTTGAGATCCAAACATTTACTTTCGTCATTTACTAATATATGTCTTGCACTTGCTGGCATTTTATTTCCTTTTAATTGTTAATAAGAAGTTTATAGTATCTAATTATGCATTAAAAAAATATTGTTGTGCTTCTTTTTTTTCTGCAAAAGGTGATATATTTAATATCTCTTCTTCTATTTCTATCTCATAGCTTTCATTGGCACTACTTCTAGCATAAGTTATAGCTATCTTTGCTGCCAAGGTTCTATCTGCTTGGCTTGCATCTTTACTCAAAAGAGAAAAAGGTCCTGCTATTGGTAATTTAACTATAAGGTATTTATCACTTGTGATAGATTGTAATCCTTCATTATCGTCTTTGTCTCTACCTACTGCAAGTTTCGCTCCATCAGGTAATCTAAAATGTCGTCCAAATTTAAGAAGGTCTATTTCGTCAACACTAAGAGTATCATGTTCTATAAATTCTCTAATCCGCTGAGAAAAATGCTCTTCTGTTAGCAAACATCCACCACCGGGACTCTCATAATCATCCCATCCATACTCATCTGCAAGTCTCATTTGCTCTTCTCTGGAACGACCAGAGATAGCAAGGAGTTTTTCTCTATCTATCCATCCTTCTAGTTCAGGAGTGGTCTCTTCCATAAGCTTTGCAGACATAGGACGCACAATAAGTTTGTCTTGGGTATCTTTTGCTAGTTTACTTACTTGTTTCATAGCATCAACTCTTTGACTCATAGGTCTCTGTCCTACAACTTCTCCTGTAATCAGAAAAGACGCGTCATATTTACTCATAAGCCCTTTGGCTATTTTAAACATATACCCATGACAATCAATACATGGATTAAAATTTTTGCCATATCCATATACAGGATCAAAAAGAATTTTCTGAATAAACTCCTCACGCACATCAATAATCTCCATTGATGCTCCTGCTTTGGCTGCTCTTGAACGCATAAGTTCACTCACATCTTTTGTGCCACCAAAGCCAGTTTTGATATTAATAGCAATAACTTCAATACCTTGATCTGCGATGAGTTTAATCGCTAACATACTATCCAACCCACCACTAAAAAGTGCTAATGCCTTCATTTAATTACCTGCTTTATTTTTTTAAATTTTGGAATTATATCGCTTTTCATCTTATTCATTATAAAAAACAGAGGAATAAATTAAGCTATAGTTTACTAAAATAATAATTATTTGTACAATATTAAAACTATAAAGGCTTAGATTGCAATTTATTAATAAAAAAGTTCTTCTCTTTGATTTGGATGGTACTCTTGTGGATAGTGTACCTGATTTGGCACTCTCTATCAATGCTATGCTCAAATCATTAGGAAGAGAAATATACCCCATAGATACTATACGCCAATGGGTTGGAAATGGTGCACAAACTCTTGTGGCACGAGGACTCTCAGGAAGTATAACTATCAATGAGATGCTAGAGCCTCAGCTACTCTCTGAAGCTTTGGATATTTTTTTGGAGTTTTATGCTCAAAATGTATCTGTAAATAGTGTTGCTTATCCAGAAGTTTTTGAGACACTTACAGAACTAAAAAATAGTGGATATAGATTGACTATTGTTACCAATAAACCTATAGCTTTTGTAGAGCCACTTCTTTCAAATTTAGGTCTTTATGATCTTTTTGAATATTGTATTGGTGGTGATAGCTTAGCTCACAAAAAACCTCATCCTTTGCCACTACTTCATATCTGTGAAAAATTAGATATATCTGTAGAAGAGTGTGTAATGATAGGAGACTCCAAAAATGATATTTTAGCTGCCAAGGGAGCTAATATGCAAAGTATTGCAGTAAGTTATGGATATAACTATGGTGAAGATATAGCTACCCACAAACCTGAAGCTATAGTAGATAGTTTTCAAAATATTTTAGCTCTTTTTGAGAAGCAAGGATAAATAATGAATACTATCAATAAAGCAAAGATAGCTGTAGTTGGTGCTGGTATTGCTGGTTCTACTATTGCTCTTTATCTCAGTGAATTGGGTCTGAATGTTACACTCTTTGAACAAGGTACAAGCCTTGTCAATGGTCCTCCTATCTGTCATTTGCATGCAGGAGGTAATCTTTATAGAGAAATTTCTGATGAAGCCTGTGTTACACTCCTCAAAGAGTCTATAGATCTCTTGCGTTTTTATCCAAACTCTGTAGATTATAGACCTACTGTTGTGGCTGTACCTATAGAAGATAGTGGTAGTCCAAAGGATCTTTTTGCTCGTTTAAATAGATTACAAAATGAATATAAAGTGTTGATACAAAAAGACCCCCAAAATAGAGTCTTAGGTAAAAGTTCTGAATATTTCAAACTTTATGATCGTAAGATGCTAGAGACTCTTCAAAAAGAAGTAACTCCTAAAAAACCACAAAATTTAGATGAGTGGATGATTCCTGTGAGTAAAAATATAGATTTGCAGAGAGTACAATTTCCTCTTATTATTGTCCAAGAGTATGGATTAAATATCTTTCGTTTGGCATCTACTGTATCGTTAGCATTGGAAGAGAAAGAGAAGTGTAAAGTATTATTAGAACATAAAGTAGTGGATATAAAAAAGGGTGATAAAAGTTGGTTTGTAGGAGTTAAAAACCAAAAGCTTACAGAGTATAAAAAGTTTGACTTTATTATCAATGCAGCAGGATTTAGAAGTGGAAAACTTGATGATATGCTAGGCTATCAAAGAGAACGGTTTGTGGAGTTCAAAGCAGCGTATATTAGTAAATGGGAAGAGTGTGATACGATATGGCCTGAAGTAATATTTTATGGTCAAAGGGGTACTCCACAAGGAATGGCACAATTTACCCCATATCCCAATGGCTACTTCCAACTCCATGGTATGACCAAAGATATTACACTCTTTGAAGATGGACTCGTCAAGAGTTCCAAAACAAGTGCGCAACCAGAACTTAAAACAAAATTTATACAAAAGATTGATAAAGCATGGAAGCCTAGTGATATAAAGAATCGAAGCCAATTAGCTATAGGTCATTTAGCACAATATATACCTGCATTCAAAAGTGCAACAGTTATCTCTAAACCACTCTATGGAGCACAACAAATCCCTGGTGGTGATGATACAAAACGCACAGCTGATGTTTCATTTGAAGACGAAAGATATGCACGATGTGAGATAGTCAAAGCCTCTTCTGTCTTGACAATGGCTGATAGTATTACAAAACAACTTATTCATTTGGGATATGTAGATAAAAATCTCTACGGCAAACGAGAGTTTGAGAGTCTTAAAAAGATAAATGAGCAGAGTATCAGCAAGTATGCTCAATCGCTTTGTATTACTCGTAACTATCCTGTATCTTTGGCAAAGAGAAATATTGTGTAATGAGAGATAAACTAAGTCTAAGAGAAAATTAGATTTTAGTATCTTATGCTAGAATCTATCTACTAATTTATGAGGGTAGTTTATGGCAATAGATAAAGATGAGATAGAAAAGTATATATTTGATCCTGAGAACCCGAAGGGTTGTATGTCATATAAAGCACTTTTAGCTGTTGCTAGAAAAGAGCCAAGAACATTTTTATCTCCTGATTTTTTAAAATATTTTATATCTGATAAAATATTAACGGAAGAATTTAATGATGCTTTATGGGATAAACCTGATAACTATAATCAATTAGATTTTTTTAAAAAAATATCACTCTATATTAATTTATATACAGAATTAGATTTTAATGACTATCTTCAAAATATTGATATTGATATTTCTTCTTTAGAAAAAAAGTATAAAATTTTTAATAATTTAGTATTTTTAGATGTAGATAATAAAATTTTACAAAGTATTAACTATAACATCTCTATATTAATAAAAAATGAAAGAAGCATTCATCGTATAATAAATCAAAATAAAAAACAAAATCAAAACGATTTTGGAATAAATAATTTGTAACTACTCACCCCCCTCTACCACCCAAACCTTAACCTAAAAATCCCTAAAAAATACTAATCCCAGCAATCACATCCCTCAAAGCTTCAAACTC
>JADGER010000181.1 GCA_016744315.1 Sulfurovaceae bacterium | reverse complement strand
GAGGGAAATTACTGATTTCGCTGGTATTGGATGACCATGGGTGTATTTTTCCCGTAGTTTTCAGTATGAGTATATAACAGAGTTGGGAAAGTGTCTGCGTATCTGTAATTACATCTATGTTATGATTCTAACAAAATCTATCCCCTATATTAAATGAGAATCAAATGAAATTAAACCGACTTCTGCTCTTGATGCAAGTTATAACTCTTGTGCCTCTGTTGCTATTTTTATATATCTATACCAAAGGTCTCTATTTGGTAGTAATACTTACTTTGCTTTTTGGGTATGGTCTTTATCGACAAATTAAGGGAGCTTCTTTTCATTATCCACTCTTAGCACTCCTAATAGGAAGCTTTTTAATTTATGCTCTTTATGGATTAGGAAGCAAAGAGGCACCTCAGAAGTTTGAGCAGTTTAATACTCAAAAAAATAGTGCAATATTTACATTTGAGAAGCCCGTTACAATTGATGGTTTTATCTATTATATTGGTATTGATAAAAATAGTAAATTTCAACTGGAGTATTTAAAAGAGAACGATTGGAAACTCTTTTATCAATACAATAAGGATTTTCCTTTCTCTTTTCGATGGAACCGTGAAGATGTTAATAAAACAGTAACCTCGAAAGTGCGTTTAAAGTTGACCGAAGGTGAGTTGATGCTTGGTGAAGTGCGTTTTATGCAGGGTGATGTAGCCTTAAAGATGACAACCAAGTATAATTTATTAAATAATGAACCTGATTTAACAGTAGATACGACTTATTTTGGGGGAATGTTTTTTGATGAGATTTATCATGCTCGAACAGCCTATGAGATAATTCATGGATTGAGTATTTATGAGACTACTCACCCCTATTTAGGAAAAATTTTAATAACCCCTGGTATTGAATTCTTTGGTATGACCCCTTTTGGTTGGCGATTCATGAATGTGCTGTTTGGAGCATTATTTATTTTTGTGGCGTACTTTTTTGCACTAAAGCTTTTCAAGAAAGAGCTATTTGCATGGGCTGGGGCATTAATGCTAACCTACAGTTTTATGCATTTTACACAAGCCCGTATTGGACTTATTGATACTTTTGTGGTGGTACTTATTTTTATATCATACTATTTTTTGTATCGTTTTATTGTTAAGCAGACCCTTTTGTTATTGTTGTTGAGTGGACTCTTTTTTGGGTTGGCGAGTGCCGTAAAATGGTCAGCTGTTTTTGCGTCGTTGGGGTTTGTTATGATCGCTTTGTATCTTATATGTAGTAAATATCCATTAAAAAAACAGTTTGAAGGTTATAGATTAATTTTATATGGATTATTGAGTTATTTGGGTTTGGGTTTAATAGTTTACACCCTTACTTTTTTTGATATTTATATAAAAATGGGGAGTTTTCAGAGTATTATTGATTATCATACGAACATGTTTAATTATCACTCTGCACTTAAAGCTACCCATCCTTATGCCTCTGAATGGTGGAGTTGGATTATTGACTTTAGACCAATGTGTTACTACCGAGAGATTAAAGAAACCCAATTTAGCTCTATTACAGTGTTTGGAAATCCCGCACTCTTTTGGGTAGGAACTGTTTCTATACTCTATTTGATTTATGTGGTGATTTGTAAACGAACTCTTGAAGCCGTTTTTATACTCTCTGCATTTTTAGGACTCTATCTACCCTATATGTTTGTGAGTCGTGTGATGTTTATCTATCATTTCTATTATGCTCTACCTTTTATGATATTGGCTTTACTATATTTATGGAGAGATCTAATCAAATACTCCTCTAAATTTATAAAACCATTTTTTATATTCTTGATTATTGTTGCTGGACTCTTTTTACTCTTCTATCCTGTATTGAGTGGATATGAAGTACCAAAGCCATACATTGATGATTACTTGATATGGTTTAAAGGTTGGTGGTTGTAAAGAATACCATAGCTTAAGCAATAGGCTTTACGCTATATTTTGGTAGAATGTGCGTTAGAATTGAATATGAGGAGTGCATAATATGAAATTAGGAATTGTTATACCCTGTTATAATGAAGAAGAGGTTTTTGCTGAGACCACCCGACTCTTAGGAGAACTTTTTAAATCAATGATAGATTCAGGAATCATAGATAAAGAGAGTTTTATCTGTTATGTTGATGATGGAAGCAAAGATAAAACATGGGCATTAATTCAAAAGGCTACAGAAGAGTTTAATTATTTTAAAGGGATTAAACTCTCAAGAAACTTTGGTCATCAAAATGCACTAATTGCGGGGTTAATGCAACTTAAAGATGATGCTGATGCACTAATTTCAATGGATGCAGATTTACAAGATGATATTACTTTGATAAAAAGCTTTGTAGAAAAATTTAAAGAGGGTTATGAAGTTGTCTACGGAGTTAGAGAAAACCGAAGAACTGATACAAAATTCAAAAGAGGAACAGCAGAACTCTTTTATAAACTTCAGAGTTATATGGGCATAGATACTATCTCAAACCATGCAGACTACAGACTAATGAGTTCAAAGGCACTCAATACTTTGGCTGATTTTAAAGAGATTAATCTTTTTATACGAGGGATTATCCCTTTATTGGGGTATCGTTCTTGTTCTATTTATTATATTCGTGTAGAACGTTTTGCAGGTGAGACCAAGTACTCTTTAAAAAAAATGCTCTTCTTTGCATTAGATGGAATTGTTTCTTTTTCAGTAAAGCCTCTTCGTTTGATTACTTTAACAGGATTTAGCATCTTTTTCTTATCTTTATTGGTAATCCTATGGGTTACTTTTGAAAAAGTGTTTCTTGGAAATACTGTTGATGGTTGGGCTTCGACGATCATCTCTATTTATTTTATTGGTGGTATTCAGTTGATGAGTATTGGTATTATTGGAGAGTATATAGGGCGAATATTTGAACAGAGCAAGGGAAGACCTCGCTATATTATAGATAAAGAGATATAGTTTATATGCTAAAAACAGGGGCTTGGGGGGAGTTTATTCGATACAACCTTGTGGGGATTGTTAATACTGTGCTGGGGTTTTCGATTATTTTTTCATTGATGTTTATGGGCATTAGCCCTATATTAAGTAATTTGATGGGATATGCCATTGGTTCGGTAGTTTCGTTTTTTCTTAACAGCCGATATACTTTCAAATTGATTCAAACTACCAAAGTACAAATGCTTAAGTTTTTTACCATTTTACTACTAAGCTATCTTTTGAATCTTTTGATGCTACAGTGGCTTTTAGAACTGATTAACCCATATTTGTCACAGTTTTTTTCAGCAGTAGTCTACACCGTTAGCTCATTTTTATTAGCAAAATTTATTATTTTTAAGGATACTTAATGTTCCAAATTAAACTACAATGGATGTTACTATCATTTATTTTAGGGATTGTTTACTATGTCGTTATTACAGTGAGTATTTCGCCTATTAAAAACCTTACTTTTATATTGGACTCAAAGATTGACCAAGAGGCTAAATTTCATCTTCAGATAGAACATCAAGGCTCAACATTAAGTTGTAATGGCAAACCTGTGCTTTTAGATAATAGTCAAAAGCATGATTACTTCTATCGTGGGCAAGAAGAAGTAATTCTCTCATTGCATCAAGGTAAGAATAAGTGTCAAGCCCATCGTATAATGCCCAAGATTAAACAGAAAATTGGTTTTTTAGATTTTACGGTGCTATTTGCTCTTTGGGGTATTCCCCTCTATCATCTGTTATTTTTTATATTTATGTGGGGAATGGATAGATTAAAACAGAATATAAAACTCAAAAATAGAGAGTTTACTCCCAAACCACGAAGGCAAAGCCTTCCAATTCCAAAACATTCTCTACTGATTTGGTTTATTGGAATAATATTACTCTTAGGTGTAATTATTAGAGTAACCTATTTCCAAAAGTATGGAATTATGGTCTTTCAGCATGATTGGCATGGGCATATTGAGTTTATTGAGTACATTGCTAAAAACTGGAATCTGCCCTCAATACCCATGAAAAGCCTAGAGTTCCCTCAACAACCATTATATTATTTTATTACAGGGGGGTTATACACTATTTTAACAGAAGTGGGGGTTAGTCATGACAATGCACTCTATGGTATTGGTTACTTTTCACTATTTTGTTCAATGGTTTTTCTGTTCTATTCATATCGTTTACTAGGGCTTTTAACCCAAAACCGATGGGTGCAACTCGTGGCAATAATTTTTATCGCATTAACCCCTTCATTGGTCTATTTAAGTGCTAGAATTAATAATGACTCTTTGGTAATGGTACTGGCAGTGGTTTCTATTTATTACATTGTTAAGAGTTATCAAACAGACTTTCAACAAAGTTTTTATTTGGCTTTAATTAGCGTGAGTCTGCTTTTTTTAACCAAGGTGTCTGCCTCTTCAATCGAACTTCTACTTTTTAGTTTGCTATTGGT
>JADGER010000180.1 GCA_016744315.1 Sulfurovaceae bacterium | reverse complement strand
TCTTCTAATGCTTCTTTTTCTTCTTCTGTTAATGCTTCTACTTTTCTCATGATGTTATTTTAGCATACCTTTATGAAATTGGTTTTGAGTGGGTACTTAGATTACATCTCCAAGGTGATAGAGTTGCATAAAGTCATTGAAGATAAATTAGAGCTTAGAATTGATCATAATATCTTAGATAATTTACTCAACAGACTCAAAGTAGTTTATTAATTACACATCCTATAAGAAATGAATAGTGAATAAAAATAACTTACATTTCATATGTGAGAAGATGACATCAGGAAAATCAACTTTATCAAAAGAGTTAACTCAAGAAGATAATACAATTTTATTGTCTAAAAATGAGACATTAGCAAAACTTCACTCCATCCTCGGTGGGCATACGAGAATTATAGTTGCCAAATAAGTAGCATGACAACGGAGACCACCGCAAGGAGAGAAAAGTATTTCTAAATCCCCTACTCTTCCAAATCCACATCAAAATGCACACGCATAAACTTTATCATAGATTTTACAAATGCCTTAGCACACTTTTGTCTATGCTCTTTTGTGTCTCTGATATCTGTGTATGGAAATTCTATTTGAATACCACTGATGTTTCCGCCTTGTAATGAGCCGTATCTGATAGTATCATACGCACCCTCAAAATAGTTGCCATCGGTGGCATAAGGGATTTTTGTAGATGGTATGGAGTCGTATCCTTCATTACACATCAAAGTTCCCAGAGAATACGCACCTTTTAATTGATCTAAAAAAGATTCATTAGAGAAGTTAGAGAGAGTTCGTATACTTGTTTGGTCTTGATGGTATGTTAGATGCTCGTCTGCTAGTTTTAACATATCATTATAGAGAAGATAGCCAAACTCTGTGTAGCCCTTTGGGTGTGATTGACCGTGTATATCTATATACAAGCCTTTAGAGAATTTTGTATTTATCTCTTTTTCACTTTTTTGTATGAGGTGATGAAACTCATCATACACTACCTTGGCTCTCTCATCTTCATAAGCTAAATCTCTTTTTCTATTTAAATCTACTTTTGTTCTTGAGATTTCACCCACAATTACATAAGGAGTTTTGCCTGTTTGCAGATAAAACTCATGAATAATCTCTTCTGTTAGTTCTAGTGTATAATCATCCAAATCAAACACACCGTGCGTTCTATCATCAATATTATCAGGGGAAACTTCTCCACCATGTGGTGCAGTGAGTATCAAAGGGATATTGCCCTCGTAGTATCGAATATGATTTTTTATAATAGGCTGTATCAAATTGCGTATTCCTTACTCTTGTTGTTGATTTTTATAGGCTAGAATTATATCAGAATAATAAAAAGATAAAATATTAGAGTAAAATAAGATATGAATAAAACTAAAACTAAAATCTATCTGTTTACAGATGGAAGTGTCAATCCTCAAAGTGGGATAGGATATGGTGCTTATCTACTGGTAGATACACTAGAGTACTTATGTGCTGAACTAGAAAAAAACATCATACTTAAAAAGTTTGACGATACCTCCTCCACAAAACTAGAACTAGAGACACTTTTGTGGGCTTTAGATAATGAGCGTTTAAAAAACTTCAAAATAGTAGTGTATACAGATTGCCAAAATATTATAGGTCTTAACGCAAGAAGAGAGAGATTTGAGAAAAATAACTATATCACTAGCAAAGGCAAACAGATAAAAAATCATGAACTCTACAGAGAGTTTTTTAAGAGATTAGATATTTTAGAGTGTGAGTTTATCAAGATAAAAGGTCATAAAAAAGCATCTATAAAAAATCAGATAGATGAGATTTTTACGCTTGTGGATAGAGCTACACGAAAGGCTTTGAGGGAGAATATTTTTTAGTACTATGGGTGGGATTTCCCCACCTATAGAGATAATCTTTTATTGGCTTACTTCACCAATTTGTGTTACTTCTATTTTACTTGCTTCTATTTCTCTAAGTGCCAAGAGAGTATGTTCTATCTCTATTTCCATAGTTTTTTTGGCTAAAGAACAGCCTTTTACTTTGATATGTTCTCCACGCATAACACCAAAAGAGCTTAAACGGTTTCGTAGCGTAGGATCAGCATTAATACGAACAATTACTGCTTCATCCCCTTTTTGTAGTTGACTTAATATCATTTTAAACTCCTAAAATAAGTTTGCTGATATTGTAGGCTAAGAAGCTTAAAACCCATGCTGTTGTTGTTGTAAAAACAAAAAGATAGAGTAAATACTTCCATCCACCCGCTTCACGAGCAAAAACCATTGATGCTGCAAAACATGGTAAATAGATCATAACAAACACAATAAATGCAATTGCCGATGGCAAAGGAATATTCTCTTTGAGTTGTGTTCTTAGTGACGCACTATTTTCATCTGTCTCATCTCCTAATGAATAAAGTACTCCAAGTGTAGAAACTACAACCTCTTTGGCTGCAAGCCCTGTCTCTAGTGCAATACTCATCTTCCAATCAAATCCTAATGGAGCAAAAAACCATTGTGAGGCTTGACCTACTTCACCTAAATAACTCTCTTTAAGCAATTGACTTTGCATTTCATTTGCAAGTTTACTTTTTTCTTCTTGACTTTGGACTTGTTCTATTTTTAGTTCATATCTATCTTGAATATCTTGATTTTTGGGATAATTACTCGCAAACCATACCAACATAGAAGCTGCCAAAATAAATGTACCCGCTTTTTTCATATAGCTTTTTGATTGTCCATATACTGTATGCCAAATAAGTGCTAATGATGGCAAACGGTACTTTGGCATCTCCATAACAAATGGCTCATCCTCACCTTTGAATACATATAAATGAAGAATCTTAGCAGAAATAAGCCCTAGCATTGCCCCTGTTATATAGATAAGAAAGAGCCAATTACCAGCACTCGCTTCTCCAAAAAACGCACCAATGAATAAAATATAAATAGGTAATCTTGCACCACAACTCATAAATCCTATAATAAAAAGGGTTAAGAGTCTATCTTTTTCATTTTTGAGTGTTCGTGCGGCCATATATGCAGGGACTGAACAGCCAAAACCAGTAACAAGAGGAATAAAGCTTTTTCCATGCAGTCCAAAACGGTGAAAAAATCCATCTAACATAAAAGAGACTCTTGACATATATCCTGTAGTTTCCAAAAGTGCAATCCCAAAGAAAAGTATCATGATATTAGGCAAAAACATCATAACAGAACCCACACCTGCAATCATACCATCAGCCACAAGTGACCCTAGCCACCCATCACCCAATACTAATTTTGCTTGATTACCCAACCAAGAAAATGATGCATCTATTAAATCCATAGGAATTGCACCTACTTCAAAAGTAAGCTGAAACAATATCCACATAAAGAGGAAAAATATAGGAATTCCTAAATACTTATTAATCAGAAGATTATCTATCTTTTGCGTAAGACTTTTTGCACGCATAGATTTACGACTCATCACTTCCATTTTTGCACCCTTGGCAAAGGCAAAATGTTCATCAGTAAAAATCTCTTTGAGGTCTTTAGTTCCTGCATGCAGATAAAGGTGTTCTAATGCTTCACGCAAAAGATGTTGTAACTCTATCCATATAGGTTCTTCATGGATTTTTTTGTATATTTTTTCATCTTCTTTGAGCAATCTAATAGCTAATTGACGATAAGGAATAGGACTAGAATATCTCCGATCCTCAAAAAAACGAACCATATGAGCAATCTCTTCTTCGATAAAATCACTATAAATAACTTTATTATTAATACTATCATCTTTTGAGACAGTAACAATACTCTGTTCTATCTCTTTTATTCCTATTTTCTTATAGGCACTCGCTTTGATACAAGGCACACCCAAAATAGTAGAAAGTTGTTTTTCATCTATCTCTATTCCCTCATCTTCAGCCTCATCAATCATATTGAGTACAACAACCATCTTCTTCCCAAGCTCTAATAACTCAGAAGTCAAAAGAAGATTTCTCTGCAAGTGAGTAGCATCTACAACATTTACAATAACATCATAATCACCTTCCAAAAGAGCATTCTTAGTCACTCGCTCCTCTTGAGTATAATCAACCAAAGAATACGCACCAGGAAGATCCACAACATGAATAATATAATCATGACAAGTTGCCTCATCACAATAACTAATATCCAATTCCACCTTATCCACAGTCACACCAGCAAAGTTACCCACTTTTAGTTTGGCATTAGAGATAGCATTGATCAAAGAACTTTTCCCAACATTAGGTTGCCCTGCTAATACTACGGTTATCTTATCCATGATAATTCCTTCTATGTAATCATAATTTATATAATGATAGTAATTATCAACTTATATCTATGCTTTGAAGTATAGTAGGAGTTTGCTTAATGAGTATTTAAAATGAGAGTAATTATCAATAAGCTTATTTATTTTAAGGTTTCGACTATCCATTCTTTGTGTATTAA
>JADGER010000179.1 GCA_016744315.1 Sulfurovaceae bacterium | reverse complement strand
ATTGTATCTTGAACGGTAGACCACCAACTTAGTATCCTATGCATTCTATGTGGAGCTATTAGAATTAATACTACAAAAGAGGTAAATCCTAAACCTGTTAAAAGCATAAAAAACTTTAGGCTTCGTCCTGCAAGCAGAAATAAAATAGCAAGTGTTCCCGCTAAAACAACAGTTTGACCTAAATCTTTTTGTAATATAGCAATCAAAACAACAACTATTGCAAAAATAAAGAGATAAGGCATAAACATTTTGAACTCTTCTTTAATAGTAGCCACACCTTTGTTTTGTAATTTACGAGAAAAACTCCATGACAAAAAGAAAACAAATCCAATCTTAAAAAACTCTACAGGGGCAATAGATGCAGAACCTAAATGAATCCATCGTTTAGCGCCACCAATGGCTCGAACCATACTTGTTGGCATAAACTGCATAGCAATCATAAGTATAAAGAATGTTATAAAAAGCAAAAATCCTATACGGTTAAACCATTTGTCAGGATCTAATTTACTTAAAAAAATCATAAGAATAAGACCTATAAATACTGCACTTAATTGTCGTAAAAAGAAATGAAAATCATCATAATGATAGAGGATAATAGTATAGGTAGAGAGAGAATAACTCATAATTAATGAGAGGGTTAATAGAAGCATCACACTAATATAGAGGGGTTTGTCAATCATTTAAATCCTCTTTGGGTTAAGATATAGCATATTTTATCTAATCAATAGTCAAATTGAAGATAGATTTTACTAAAATAGGAGGAGATATTAGAATTATAGGAAAAAGAGTATATATGCAACTAACCCCCAAAGAGACTAAACGACGACGAAGTACTAAGCTTCTGGTACTTTTTTTGTTACTTATTTTATTAATTTTTACATTTTTATTTTCTGTGTACCGTACAATACATTCAGACAGAAGAATTCCATCTAAAACGGCTATTATGAAAAATAGATCACTCCGTGGAGATATTATCTCTAAAGATGATTATATTGTGAGCAGTAGTTATAAGTTTTATCGTGCTGAGGTACATTCTCAGAGTATTCGACCTAATAAAAAAGAGCTTTTTATTAAATTATTTAGTATCTACAGTCAAATAGACGAAGAGACACTACGCAAAAGTTTTTATGGAAGAGATGGAAAATTAAAAAATAGTTATGTTACTTTGGCTGATGATATTGATGAAAGAAATGCGGTTGGACTTAAATCATTAGCTAGAAAGCTAAGTAAGTTAGGAGTATTTCAGTCTATCAAAAATAGTCGAAATGTACGCGTTATCTATGGTTTGGATATTGTAGAGAGTGGTGAGGCTCGTCGTTATCCACTGCTTAAGAGTATGACACCTGTTATAGGTTATGTCAAAGATGACTTTGTCCAGAGATATACACTCTCCAAAGGAATGAAAGGCTTAGAGAGATATGCACAAAAACATCTTGTTACACGAAAAGATGGACTTTTTGAGGGACAACGAGATGTTATTGGTTCGGTTATTCGTAATGGTGAAAGTCATAAGGTTGGTCGTATAGATGGGCTTAATGTACATCTAAATATTTCTTTGCCTATTCAACAGAGTGTAGAGTCTATCTTGGATGAGATGAAAATAGAAACAGGTGCACAAGAGATATTGGGTGCAATCATGGAGAGTAAAACAGGTAAAGTTGTTGCTATGGCTAGTTCTAATAGATATAACCCTTCGCATATTACTCAAAAAGATGTAGCAGCATTAAATCCAAAATTTGCAGAGTATCCGTATGAGGCAGGTTCTGTTATCAAGCCTCTTACCCTAGCAATTGCTCTTGACCATCAACGGATTACGCCTCATACTTGGATTGATACTTTTGATGGGAAGATGAAAATAGGGAAAAGACAAACAATTACCGATGATGAAAAATTTAAAGCATTAACTGCTACAGATATTATTGTACACTCTTCTAATGTAGGAATATCTCAAATCTCATGGAGACTCTCTGGTGAAGAGTTTCGGAAGGGTTTACTTGGTTTTGGACTCTCTCAACCTTCTGGTATTGATCTTTCTCGTGATCTCGCAGGGAGAGTAAAACCACTTAAACTACTCAAAAATAAAATGCATAGAGCAAATCAATCGTATGGTTATGGTATGCATGCTACTTTTGCACAACTTCTTAAAGCATATAGTGCATTTAATAACGAGGGGAAAGCTATGACTCCTCGACTTATAAATTATTTTAGTGATAATAAAGGTAATCACTATAGACTCTCTCCACCACAAGCAGATAGACAAGCCACTACAGCCAAAACAGCCCAGCAAATTCATGATATTTTAATAGAAGTTGTTAAGAGAGGCACAGGGATAGCAGGTCAGTATAGAGGACTAGAAGTAGGAGGGAAAACAGGAACAGCACATATTGCGACTTCTGCTGGGTATACCAAAGAATACCATAGTAGCTTTTTTGGTTTTGCTAATGATAAGGCAGGAAGTAAATATACTATAGGAGTACTTGCTATTAAAGCATCAAAACCTTTTAAATATTTTGCATCTTTATCTGCTGTACCAACATTTAAACAGATAACACATGCCTTGGTTGAATATAATTATCTTAAGCCTCTTCTCTCTGCCAAAGAGTTAGCAGATGATATTGCCAAAGAGGCAAAAGCAGAATTAGAAGCTCAAAAAGCCTTGGAGCTTTATAATAAAGAAGCATATAAAAAAGAACAAAATAGTAAAAAGATTCCTAAAAGTGTGAAGCCTTATAAAAAACCAAAAATAAAATATTATGAAAAGAAAAAGCCTATATATAAAAAACCTAGAGTAAAGAAGGTAAAAATATATAGACAAAAACCAAGACCAAAGCCAAGGTCATATCAAAGACCAAAAAGACAAGAAGCTCTCTTTAATGATCTTGATATGTTTTAGAAAGATGTAAAGTTGTAGGTACTAACTATCCTTAATTGATTATAATCATTATTATTTTGTGTTTTATCATCAATAGAGGCATAGGCTATACTTAGTGATAGTTTGTCACTTATACTATATTCTACAACAGCATCAATTTCTGAAGTTTCATAAAGTGCAGAATCTTTGGCTTCAAATACTCCATACGCTACACCAAAAAGTAAATTATCTATGCCTAGCTTTTCAAAGTTATAGCCTAGCCCTAGAACCCATGCACTTCCACTTGCTTCCATTGCATCAAGTGTTTGATCTTCCATAGAAGTAAAAAGAGTTCCTCCTCCTAGACTTAATGCACTTGCACCACTTTCATCGTCTTCATAATTGTATGCTAGAAGTGTGCTGAGTCCAAGCTCTTCAAAGCTGAGTTCTATACTCATACCAAAGGTATTAGAGTTTTGTTCTCCTAATAGCTCTTTAGCACTTTGGCTAGAGGTATCATATTGTAGCCCAAGTCCTAGAGATAAAGTTTCAGAAAGAGCATAATTATATCCTGCTTCTGCGTACCATATGCTTGCAATTTCATCATAATAGTAATGCCATAAGCTCAAAGATAAATTCTCTATCCCTTCATACACACCTGCTACAAAATAAACTCCATCTGTATCTTCTGTAAGACCTAGTACTTGAGATATATCTATAAATTTAGAGCTATCTATACCATTTTCCCAACCAGCCATTTTCTCTATAAGCCCAGCGTGTAGTGTAAGGTCTTCAATATTATTATTACGAATACGATAAGCATTAAAATAGTTTGGTATCATACGAATATCATCACTATCAGCATGTGGAGAGTCTAGTATCTGTCTTCCTAGCTTTATTTTGCTCTTGTGCCATTTTGCATCAATATATGCTTCTGCCAAAAGAGAAAAGCTTTCTTTATTAGCATCAAAAAAATCTGAATTTATTCTGAGTGGATCATCATTTTGTAAACCTAAATCTTGAACTGTATACAAAGATGTACCCAGTTTGATCCCCTGCCATCTTTTGGTATTAAAGTGTGCATGCCCTCCAATAGAAAAAGCATTCGTATTTATTTCATTGGAGCTATCAAGATTTATATAGCCTGCACGGATTTGAAGTTTTGTATGTTCTATCTGATCAAATGCTCCAAGTATTCCCCTCACACTTTTGATTTCATTTTGAGGAGCAACAGCAAAGAGTATAGAGCTTATAAGTGTGGATAATAGTATTGGATTTTTCATAATAGATTCCTTTATTGAATATGATAATTATTATCATTTTGTAACTATAGCACTCCAAAGTTTAAAAATAGTTGAAACGAAAGAGATTTATTTCTTAAAAAAAAAGCAATTAGCAGTAAAATAAGAAAAAATTTATAAATTTTGTGATAGTATTGCGTCCCTTAAAGTATTGATAAGTGCCTTAGTCATTAAAAGGCAGTTGTCAGTACTTAACAATAATTTTAGATACACATACACAAAAGGAATAGCCATGACAATGATCAGAATGACAAGAATGGGAAGAAAGAAAAA
>JADGER010000178.1 GCA_016744315.1 Sulfurovaceae bacterium | reverse complement strand
ACTAAACATTTCAAAAAGCTCTTTGAGGTCATCTATCTCTATCACGAGTTTTTTACCCTCATCACTATCTTTAACAAGTAGCCTATCTGCTCGTTTTTCTATAATCTCTAAAGAGCCTACTATATCAGCGCCATTCTCTATGGCATCTTCTGTAGATTTGAATGTACCATGGGATACGAGTGCCATACCTTGAGAGTTAAATATAAGTGTATAGCCTGCTATCCCTGTAACACCTTGGTATGCCTTGGAAAAACCACCATCTATTACAATAAGTTTACCTCCACTCTTGATAGGACTCTCCCCTGTTTTGACTTTGACAGGAACATGCCCATTAACAATCTTTGCATCAGAACCAAGACCAAACTCAGCAAGTATATCAATACAAGCCTTTTCACTATCTCTATACTCATAATACCAGTTTTTAGGCTCTTGGGCTATAGATTTATCATCTACAAAATAGCTCTCAAAAGTTGCCATTTTTTCTTTGCCAAAAAGTGGAGAGTCTCTTCCTGCCCAAAGATACCACATCACTCCCTGACCAAACTCTCGTAACTCCTCATCATGAGAAAAGAATCCTTGTCTGGAGTAAATATCACACATATCAAGGAGTTTCTTCCCTTTATAGCTCTCATCATCCAAAGGGATAGACATATAAGAGCCATCCTCTTTCATTGGGATACATCCATGATAGAGTAAATTATTGTTATAGATAGTATACACTGCCCCACGGTCAAAGAGCATCTTTGTATGTCTCTGAAGCTTCTCACTTTTAAGGAAACTTTTTTGCAGTTGGGTGATAACTTCAAGTTCGCTACTGTTGAGTTCATAAGGAGCATCTGCTGAAAGTGTTGGGATATTGGTATCATTGAGTGGATGTTTTACACCATCAATAGTAACTATACCTTTTTCAAGCTCTATAGCCTCTAGTATAGTACGGTTTTGCATACCCCATTGTGGATTCTTGTTGATAAGTTGGGCTTCTAGCTTAAACTGTATAATCGCTATAGCCTTATGCATCATAGAAAGTTCATCTTTATCTTTTTGTGTATAGTTGGGATTATCTTCTGCTATTTTTGGTCTATATTTAGCACAAGGATCTCCATCATAAAAATCTTTGGCAAGTACCGAAAGTGGTCGCAGAGAAATACCATAACCCTCTTCTAGGGTTTCGATATTAGCATATCGCAATGATACACGAATAACACTCGCTATAGATGCAAGAGAGCCTGAAGCTGCTGCCATCCATAATATATCATGGTTTCCCCACTGTATATCAAGTGAATGATAACTCTCTAATCTATCCATGATAATATGTGCCCCACTACCACGGTCATAAATATCCCCAATGATATGTAAATGTGCCACGGCAAACCGCTGTATCACTTCTGCAAGTGCAATAATAAATTTACCTGCTCTTTCTAGCTCTATAACTGTTTTGACTATCTCACTGTAGTAGCGGTTACTTGTCTGATCATAGTCATGGAGAAGCTCTTCTATAATGTAAGCAAACTCTCTTGGTAGTGCTTCTCTAATCTGCATTCGTGTATATTTAGCTGTGATTATTTTGGTAAGTCGTATAAGCCGATAGAGATTAATCTCATAAAACTCATCAATATCTGTATCACTTAGTCGTCTATCAATAATCTCTGCTGGGTAGTAAACAAGAGTAGCCAACTCTTTCATCTGTGCAGAGGTCAACTCTTTTT
Organism: Sulfurovaceae bacterium; assembly: GCA_016744315.1. Taxonomy (GTDB): domain Bacteria; phylum Campylobacterota; class Campylobacteria; order Campylobacterales; family Sulfurovaceae; genus SZUA-451. The sequence continues at coordinate 2,726 of JADGER010000178.1, read as the reverse complement.
CAAATATCTGTCCTATTTTATTTTTAATAACTCCAGAGCCATTTTTGAGTACATGAAAGAAAGGTTCATGCTCTCCATGGATGTCAGACAAGAAATGTTCTGTTCCTTTAGGAAGGTTAAGTATAGCTTGTAGATTAATAATCCGCGTAGATGCACTATCACGATTAGGGTAGTCTTTGGATAATAGCTTAAGATATTTCAACTGCTCTTGAGAGACTCTATTGGTATCACTTTTTTTCATTTGTTGCTCCAAATTTATTTGGGATTGATTATAGCATAATAAGGATTTTTCCTAGCTCTTCCTCTTTGATTTATCCCTATTTTCCCCTCGTGACAACGGTCTCCCTCGTCGCAGATATTGTATCATCAATGATAAAAAGCTATTAGTCTATTAGGGGTCTGGTGATTTGTGATGCGTGAAGCGTAGCGGAATGCATCATGAATAACCTGACCTCGGCTAAAACAAGACTATGATGCACCCATCGTTTCAGATAAGTTTTGTAAGATGTCTATTGAGTATTTGTATTGTAGCAGATGAGTATCTAATTGTAATTGTTACCCTATCATGCTTATTTCATTGGCATTAAGGAAACCGTGAGAGGTAGTAAAAATCATCAAAAGTGGAGATTGAACGGCAGGTGTCACTGTTAACTCTTTACTAAATTAGTGATAGTCTACTTGTGATACCTAAAGAAACTTTAGTTGCCATGTCTAACTTTTCAATATTGTCGTATATCCAGTCAATTAAGCTATTTCCTTCAATAATTATTATTTCATTATCTTGGGCAAATTTTTTATCTGTATCATTTACATCAGCTGTTGTTATTAGTATTTTACGATGAAAAGCATAGTCTTCTTCACTAATATTGTAAGCTATTAATTGCTTTATTCCCCAATCGTTTGTACGACCCTTATGATGTTTAACTTGTATAAATAGACCCTCAATATCAGATGTTAATTCATTTGTTTTAGTCGCAACAACATCGATATCTTCAATTCCAGAGCTTGCATTTTTAGCACTAATTCTCGCTTGATAGCCATTTATTTCTAATAATTTTTTGACTAATTTTTCTAATCCATAACCACCAGAAGAAATACCAATATTTTTGCCGTCTTTTAATCTTTTAAGTAATTCATTTTTAAATAAATCTATCGCTTTTGATTCTTTTTCTTCAACTTCTTTTGCCCAAGTATGGATTTCACCCTTGTCAAGAGATGCAATATGTTTATTTATTTCATCTTTAAATTCATTCAAACTAGCAATACTCATCCGTATTTTTAGTCTGCTTTGCAATGCAGTGGTTAAAGTCTTTCTTGGTATAAAAATATTTTTTTCACTGTCCAATAAATATTTCACTTTTATTCTATTGTTACTATATTTTTCCGATGGATTTTTTAAATAACTTTTTGTTCCTTCAACTATTGCAATAGCAATAGCACCTGAAACTGGAACAATCACTATATCATTTTCTTCTAAATTATAATATCTCTTAATTTGCTTTGTTTTTCTACCTAAATTATAACCCTGTTCTTTAAAGCCTTTCTCTATCAAGTCGTTAGCTGTTTTGTAACTGGAGAAATCTATATTTTCCCACCCATAAGCAATTTGATTTTGATTAATTAATTCTCTAGGACTTCTAACTAGTATTATTTTTGGTTCACTCATATCTTTCCTTTGCATAATTAAGCTTGATTGGTAGCTAACGGCTGTCGTGAGCAATAATTTTCCCGCTAGGGTAAACTATTTCTCTCCAAGTACTTGTTATATGTTTTCTGCTAATCATCCAAACACATAGAATCATCAAGTAAAGTATAAATAGCATAAGCGAAATAAGGAATAACAATAAAAAACGAAAGCTCTATAATAGGCAAATATCCTTCAGTTTCATTTGTTAATAAGCTAAAAATATAATATGATATGCTTAGTAAAATTAATCCTATTAATTCTGATTTGATAAAATTAATCAATTTTAATTTTTTATAACTTTGGGCAATATCAAATTTTTTTACTTGTAATATTGCATAGAATATTGGAATTCCAAAAAATGAAATAGTGAAGATAATTTGTGATATTAAATTTAAGTTATCCATATTTTTATTGAACATAAAACTGAGAACCGTTCCCCAAGTAAGAATAAATATTATAGTATTTCTCATATAAGTCTCCAAATTTTAATTATATAACTATTTATTTAACCCCATTATAGCGTAAATATCCTCGTATGTTTTATTATACGGATACTAAAAGTGTCTATTAATAATGTGGATTTTTCCTCGTTCCCATCCGTCCTCGGCAATGCCAATAAATTAAGTACGATAGGGGTAATGCATTGCAAAATCAACTCACGAAGTGAGTGGATTTTTTAACACTTGAACCTCGGTTGTAGCATATCCTTGTTTTAGCCGAGGTCAGGTGATTCATGATGCATTCGCTACGCTTCACGCATCACAAATCACCAGACCCCTAATAGTCGCTTAAATTCTTTATTTTATTGGCATTGACCTATCCCCTCCCAATAACCCCAAACGCCTCCCGACACAACTCAGTAATCTCAGAAAACCTCTTCTCTCGAATAAGCTCTTTAGGAACTATCCATGTACCACCAACACAAAGGACATTATCCAAAGCTAGAAAGTCATTGAGATTAGAAAGTTTGACTCCTCCTGTGGGGCAGAAACGCATAGATGCAAATGGTCCACCGAAGGACTTGAGAGCATCTACTCCA
>JADGER010000177.1 GCA_016744315.1 Sulfurovaceae bacterium | reverse complement strand
TAAATCAGAAAATTTTATATTAGAAAAACTATAAGTAGGTATTCCCTCCTCATTTAAGCCTTTGAGCTTCCTAATCTCTTTTTCTAAAGCTTCAATTCTTTCTAGTTCGCTCATCTTAACTTCTTTTTAACAACACCGCGGCCTCTTTGGCATGGTAGGTGATGATAATATCTGCACCTGCTCTTTTGAAGGCTATGAGTGTTTCCATCATAACTCTATCATAATCAATTACTCCTGCTTTTCCTGCTATTTTGAGCATGGAGTACTCTCCTGATACATTGTAACATGCCAACGGGAGGCTTGTGTTATTTTTGACATCTCTTATAATATCCAAATAGGCTAGGGCAGGTTTGACCATTAGAATGTCTGCACCCTCTTTTTCGTCTTCTATGCTCTCTAGTATTGCTTCATTACGGTTAGCAGGGTTCATTTGGTAGCTTTTTCTATCTCCAAAGCTAGGAGTTGATTCTGCAACATCTCTAAACGGTCCATAGTAGGCAGAGGCAAATTTACTAGAGTAGCTCATAATAGGAATATTTTCATATCCTGCACTATCTAATCCTTTACGAATTGCTTGTATCATTCCGTCCATCATACCACTAGGGGCTATCATATCAGCTCCTGCTTGTGCATGGATTATTGCTTGTTGTGCTAGGTTGTTGAGTGTAATGTCATTGTCTACAGTCTCTAGCACAGGGTCAATTACACCACAGTGACCATGGTCTGTATATTCACAAAAACATAAATCAGTAACTACAAACATATCAGGGTGTGCCTCTTTGACAGCTCTTAGAGTTTTTGCCATTATGCCATGGTCACAGAGTGCATCAGAGCCTACGCTATCTTTTGTCTTAGGAATACCAAATAAAATAATAGAGTAGAGTCCTAACTTTTTGAGTTTATAACACTCTTTGATAATCTCATCTATACTCATTTGATAGACATCAGGCATAGATGCTACTTCTTCTTTGATTTGTGTTCCCTCTTTGGCAAAGAGTGGATAGATAAAATCATTTACAGAGAGCTGTGTCTCTTGGAGGAGGTCTCTTAGTACTGGGTTTATTCTTTTTCTTCTTAGTCGTGCAAACATAATATATCTTACCTTTTATGAATTATAATTTTTATATATTGTATCTCATTTTTTGGGCTTAAGCACTTATAAAGTATAATTCGCACATGAAAAAAATTACTATTTCGCAAACTGCTACTTTACCAACAAAATATGGCTCTTTTTTGATTCAAGCTTTCAAAGAAGGGGAGAAAGAACACCTTGCTATCTACACCAAAGATATGCCTGATATACCCACTGTGCGTGTGCATTCAGAATGTCTTACAGGAGATGCTTTGGGTTCTTTAAAATGTGACTGTGGAGAGCAATTAGATTTTGCTCTTGAACTTATTGCCAAAAATGGAGGGATGGTGATATACCATCGTCAAGAGGGACGCAATATAGGTCTCCTTAACAAAGTAAACGCTTATGCCCTCCAAGACCAAGGGTATGATACTATACAAGCAAATCATCAATTAGGCTTTCGAGCAGATGAGAGGACTTATGATATAGTAGAGTTTATACTCAATCACTTTAAGATTACTACGCTTAATCTTCTTACCAATAACCCACATAAAATAGAGAGTTTAAAAGGTGTAAAAATAGAGAAAAGAATCCCTATTAAAATAGCGTCTAATCCCTATAATGAGAAATATCTCAAAGTAAAAAAAGATGAATTAGGACACCATCTTTAGGTAAGTGTACTATGTTTAAAAATCAAACTATTACCTCTATACATATATTGAGTATGGTGTCTATGTCTCTCTTTGTGATGTTGTTTACTACTTTGGTTATATATGAGGAGTATAATGAATTTGAACATGAAGCAAATATTCTAAGAGAAAAGTATATTAAAAAACAAAAAGAGAATATTACTTATGATACAAATCGTGTGCTCTCTTTTATAGAGCATACTTATAAGCATAAAAATTCTACTATAGACAGAGCTACTATTCAAAAAGATATTATCAATACAATAGAACATCTCTATGGGCGAGCTGATGGCACAGGATATATCTTTATTTATGATTTTTCTGGTGTGAATCTAAGTGACCCTATTCAGATTACAAATAGAGGGAAAAATCTTTATGATATAAAAGACCATAAAGGCATACAGGTAATCAAAGAGCTTATACATGCTTCTAAGTTTACTAATGGTGGGTTTGTGGAGTATGAATGGATAAAACCTACAACAAATCAACTAAGTCAAAAAATATCTTATGCTAAATCTTTTCAACCATGGGGATGGATGGTGGGGACAGGAGTTTATCTTGATGAGGTAAAAAAGATAATTATAGCTGAAAAAAAAGCCCTAAAAAAAAGGTTAATTAAATTAGTTATGGAGATACTCTCTTTATCTGTAATACTTTTTGGCTTTGGTATTATTGCTTTGAGTATTGTAAACCATATTATCAATAGAGAGATAGATATTTTTACACTATTTTTCAAAAAATCTTCAGATACTTATAGTCTTATTAAAGAAGAAGATATTCACCTTTTAGAGTTTAAAAAAATGGTAAAATATATCAATGCTATGGTTATCGAGATACACAAAAGAAAAAAACGACTCAAAATATTGAATCAATCCCTAGAAGTAACAGTAGCAGAGAAAACAGATCACCTTAATAGACTGCTCAAACGACAAGATAGTTTTATTAAACATTCTATTCATGAGATTAATACACCTCTTGCTGTGATTATGACGCATATTGAAATATATGAGATGAAAAATGGCAAAAATAGATACCTAAGCAAAATAGAAGCAGGAGCAAAGATGATTAGTACTATCTATGATGATCTAGGATATATGGTCAAAAAAGATAGATTAGATTATAAAAAAGATGAGATAGATTTTAGTTTTTTTCTTCGAGGAAGAATTGAATTTTTTAAAGAAATAGCTTTGGGGAATCATCATAAAATAATTTCTCTAATAGAAGAGAATATTCAAGTTATATTTAATGATATAGAGTTACAAAGGGTTATTGATAATAATCTTTCTAATGCTATTAAGTTTTCTAAAAAGAAGAGTGATATTACTGTTATGCTAAAGCAAGAAGAAGATTTTATCTTATTAGAATTTTTGACCTATTCCACAAAAATTCGAGATACAAGACGCATTTTTGAACCTTTTCACCGAGAATCTTCTACAGAAGTAGGCTTTGGATTAGGATTAGAGATAGTAGGGTCTATTTGTGAAAAAGAGCATGTTATGGTTTGTGTAGATTCAGATGAGATACTAACACGATTTAGTTATCAATTTAGGAGAAATAATTGAAAGTTTTATTACTAGAAGATGAGCTAATGCTTCAAAGTGCTATAGAAGAATACCTTATAGAAATGTGCTATTATGTAGATTCTTATGAAGATGGAGAAGAAGCATATAAAGCTATTTCAAATGGGAGTTATGATCTTTTTATTTTTGATATTAATGTCCCTTCATTAGATGGACTAAGCCTCTTGGAGACACTTCAAAAAGATAAAATATTTGTACCTACTATTTTTATCTCTGCTATCACAGAAATCGAACAGATTACAAAAGCCTATGAATTAGGATGTTATGACTATCTTAAAAAACCTTTTCACCTCAAAGAGCTTACCCTCCACATAGACAGACTTCTTTCTATGGCACCCATTGAGTGCAAGCACATCATTCGTCTAAGCAAAATGTATACTTACGATCTGCAAAAAAAGCGTTTAACCTTTGATGGAGTAGAGCAAACACTCACACTCAAACAGTCTCAAATCATCAATCTCTTCGCTTCAAATACCACGAGAGTTGTAGATTTTGACATGTTACGACATTTTGTATGGAACGATGCCATAGTAGACAACGCCACCATCAGAGCAGAAGTACACAGAGTAAGACAAATACTCAAAGAAGAGTTAATAGTAACACTTAAAGGGGTTGGGTATAAGTTGAGTTGATGAGATAAAAAGGAAGATTATTAGTCGTTTAATAAATGTTGTATACATATATCAGTTTATTAAAAGTATTATTAAATTACAATATTTAATCTAACTATTAAGGTTGATTATTATGGAATCCTCAAAAAATAATAAAGATACTAGTAAATCCTCCAAAATTATTGAATTTATCTCTAATATTATAGATATTCCATTTTTTATTTTATCTATGTTTATAGTATCTATAATTTTATTTACACCACTAATTTTAATTACATTGATGTGGAACTATTTTAATATAGAAAATTATAAAACAGCAAATTCTGCAACACTTTTATTTACTGTAGGTTTAGTGATTTCTCTATATATTTTGTATAAAATTATACATGAAATTAGAGCTATGAGTAAAAAATTAGATTTAGTTAATAATAAAAATTTTATAAAATATTTTTATTGGATAGTAATATTAGTAGGATTTATTTTTGTAATTCCAAAAATATTACCAATAGTCTCTATAGTTAAATATTTATTAATAATACTAACTCTATTTC
>JADGER010000176.1 GCA_016744315.1 Sulfurovaceae bacterium | reverse complement strand
ACCTTTTTTATCACTTAGATTATAATTTCCTGTAATCTTAAGCGAGTCATTCAGCCAAAATGGTGCCATAACTATTATATTATTTTCAAATGTTATAGATGATGCTTTTGTTGCAAATACTTTTTGCTTTTGAAAAGTAGTATGATAGCCTTTGAGTGTAAGATTAGAATCTTCAAACCCTAATGAAAGCATAGTATCATCCAAAATATGTTCTGTTTTTTTATCAGGCTTTAAACGCAATTGATTTGAAGTAATAATAAGATCAATTTTACTTTTATTTACTACTGTTATAGAGAGTTTTGCGTCACCATCTATTTTTGGGTCTTCAAAAGAATAAAGAGTTTGTACTCTAGCTATAAGGTCTTTAATCTTGGGAATAGAGTGTTCTAAGACAACTTTATTTTCAAGATTTCCAACAAATACTATTTGTTCTTTTACTACTTCTAACATACCTTTAATATCTTGCGTATCAAGATTATATTCTACCTTTGTATTCAAACCTTTTGATACTATAGTTGCGTTTATAGTATCCTTTTGCATTCTTATATCACTTTTGAGTGGATTTATCATATCAATATTTAATGCAGGGTCAAAACCTCTTAGCAAAGAGTCTTTAGGAAAAATCGTTGTACTTTGTACTTTTAGACTTTTATTATAATCAACTGTAGCATCAAAATTTACTAAGTTTGAAAGAATCCCAATTGTAGCATTATTACTTGTCATATTTACAAGATCTAATGGCACAACAATATCAAATCCTACTTGTGCATTTTCTAATTTTGGAGGAAGTGCTACAAGCTGTTTTAAGAGTAAAGGTTTTTTTGTTGAAAGGTTAAAATCTCCTTTTTTAAAATCACTAGACAAAAGTTGTCCTTGTACCTCTGCTGAATCAATATAGGCTTCTATACTAGAATTATTTCCTTCATAAGTTATAGTCAAATCTTGCAGTACTTTACTTTGATTTACATCTAGCACTTCTATTTTTCCTGGAAGAAGAGAACCCTTAAAATGGAACTTATCATCATTTAGGACAAAAATATTATCTAATAAAATATCCTTGGCATAGGGTGTTCCAATAGTAGCATTATTCTTAAGAGTTAGTTTTTTATCTGTAATATTATAATGGAGATTATTTATAAAAGCTAGTTTTTCTATATTAAATTCACCCTCTTTAGCTACTAATATATTCTTCGCATCTATTAATATCTTGGCATCTACCCTACTCTCATTTGCATCCACTACAAAGCTAATAGGCTCAATCCCACCCTCTCGTAATGAATATTTTTGAAATAGCTCTTTAAGTGGTGTTGCAAGACCTTTACTTTGGATTTGATTATCTATAATTTTAATATTATAATCTATTGTAGCTAAGTTACTTTTGGCAAAAATATCAATAGTTCCATCTTTTGCTACAAAAGTAAGAATATCAAAAATAAACTCTTTAGCATTTATATTCAAACTTTTTATATCTACATCATCATATAATGCTTGTTTGATAGATGCGTTAAACTGTTTAAGTTCCAAATGCTTTGGCACAAAAGGGCTAGGCTCTACTTTAGTAGTATTTGTCTCTACGATATTTACTTCTTCTGTACTGTTTGTCTCTTTGGGTACAAATAGCTTTTCTAAGGCTAAAGTATCTATACCTAGTACAGATAAGTTATCAATCAAAACTTTTTCATTCTTCAGTGATGCGTTTAAAGCAATATTACTAAGATTTGTATCTGCTACTAAAAGTATCTTTTCTATTTCTATAGCATTAGGACTAGGGTGCAAAACTTTTAAAATATCCACCCTAAGTGCATCTATTACTAGAGATGCTTTTTGAATATCTACTTCAGGCAGTTTTGCAGGATCTATATCTATTTTGATAGAATCCACTTCAAGAATGCTAGGAATAAAAGGGCTTGCTTTGCTTGCAGGCTTTTGCTTTGTAGCACTTGTGGAACTATTGGTGTCCTCTGTACTCTCTAGTGAGTCAATAATCTTACGAATTTCTATTATATCAATCTTCTCTAAGGAAATTTGAGAAATTTTAGCTTTTTGATTTTCTAACTGACCATCTATAGTTAGGCTACTTATATTTGTATCAATATTTAGCAAAAACTTCTCTATATCTATATACTCTTTCAAAACTATATCTTTACTTTCCAAAGAGATATTCTCTATCTCAATACTGTTTTGTTCAAAAGAATTTACTGTAATATTTACGCTACTAATTCCTATGGCAACAGGCATCACAAAAGAGCTATTATTTTCAGGCTTTGGCTCGTCACTTGCAAATTCTTTGGCTGTATTTTTGATAGCATCAACTTCTATGCCTAACACTTCTAAGTGAGTAATAGTTACTCTATTATAAAGCAATGACAAAGGGTTCCATCCAAATCCAACTAAATCCACAAGCTTTTTATCTCTAAAAGCTAGTTCTTTTACTTCTATTCCGCTAAAAAGTGTCCCAGAGAGCTGGCTATAAGAAAACTCATATTGGGGAGCATATTTTTGGGCTGTCCATTCTATAACTCTTTGAGAAGTTCCGACAAAAATAATAAGTGCTATACTTATAAATATAATTGCAAAAAAAAGATAACTTATACCATTGATAATTTTTTTCAAAATGATTGTCCTATCTGAAATCCAATTCCATATTGAGAAGGATCATAAACATTCATCCCAAGATCTAATTTAATTGGTCCTATTGGGGTGACATACCGTACACCAACTCCTGCCGAACTCAAAATATCACCTGTAAAATCATAGCTATTAATTGTAAGCATAGTATTATCAGTAAAAACTGCTCCATAAAGATTATCTATAACAGGATAATTTGCCTCCAAAGAAAGATTTCCCATAGTAAAAGCACCATCAAGTCCATAGCGTTCAGGCGAGAGAATAACTCCTACTTGATTATATCCATACGCACGGTTACTATAAGATCCTCCTCCAAAAAAAAGCTTCGATTCAGGGAGTTCATTTGCCATTTCATCTACAATTCCTGCTTTTAATACACTTGAAAGAGTGAGATCATTAATTGTATAAATCAATCTCCCCTCCAAAGAATATTTTAGATAACTACTAGAATCTGCATTATAATCAAGACCATATTCCATCATACCAGCTAGATAATACCCATTCTTTGGATTTAATTTTGAGTCTCTACGATCATAAATAAAACTCAAAAATGGATAGGCAAGCAGAAATGTTCCATCATTTATTGGCTGAACAACTTTATCTTCATCAACATTATTCCTAAGTGATATATCAATATTTTCCAAAGCAAAACCAGCACGAAGATGTAACTTTTCGTTTGTATATGCAAAATAGGCTTGAACATAGCCTTTTTCTTCCATAAATCCTTCATACTCTAAATTAGAATATCCTACCTTAGTAGCCAAATCAATAGAATAATTCCTAACAGTAAAAAAAGCAGGAATTATATACCCAAATTCCAAAAGCTGTTCAAGCTTCGTATAACTAGAGCGTATTTTGAGTTTTTGTGCGTCACCAAAGAAGTTTTTTCGAGTATACTCTGCTCTAATACCAGCTCCCACATTCGTATCATAATTCAAACCACCCATAAAATAGTTCTTTTTTGTAATCTCCTGAAGCTTAATATCAATAGGCACAATATTATAATGTTTACGGTCATATCGTATACTTACCATATCAAAAGCATCAAGATTATAGAGTGATTTATAACTCTCTTGAATCATTTCTATATTAAATCGTTTTCCCTCTCTTGCTCTCACTCTTGATACAATAACATCATCACCAATCCTATCTAAGCCCTGGGTAGTTACTTTGCCAAAAGTACAGTATCCCCCTTTGGTCAAAATAAATCGTAAATCAACTTCTGCTTTGTCTAAGTCTACATAGGCTTTTGTATCCAATTCATAACTGCAATGCCCATCTTTCAAAAGTGCCTGTACAATAGAATTTTTGATATTTATAAAATCTTTAGCCCTAAATATATCCCCTGACTGTAGGTTAACAAGCTTTTTAATATTATAATCACTAGAAATATTTATATCTTTGATTCGTACAGGTTTATTCTCTTGTATACTCACAGTAACCAAAGTATCACTTATTGCAACACTACAATTAGCATCATAGTATCCTTCTGATTCATAAAAAGAGTGCATAGAGTCTTCGAGTGTAGGAAGTAATTTATCTTTTATCTTAGGTATATCACTTTTCCAAAACTCTATAAAACTTGGAGTATCTACTCCCATAGCCTTTTGAAGTTGCGTTTGCTTTATCCCCTCAAAACCTTTAAAAGTAATAGTATGTGCAGGATGAACTATCTTTTCATCTACTTCAAAAATAGCATAAGATTTTTTATCAGTTGCATTAGTATCACCAAAGAGCAATGTAGAAAAGATTAGAATGAATAAAATTTTAGAATACATTGTATGTTAAACCTTAATCTAAAAAAAGTAATTACATTCTAACTAATTTTTTATCATATATAACTGTAGGAGCTAATTTAGCTGTATCAAACCTACACAATTTTAGATATAATCTTCTCTATATAAATTTAAGGTTAAGATAATGTCCCCATTTGCTATCCAACTTATTAATGGTTTTCTTGTTTCAGATCTCGAAGAAGAAGATCTTAATAGCTTTCAAAAACTTCAAGAACTTGGT
>JADGER010000175.1 GCA_016744315.1 Sulfurovaceae bacterium | reverse complement strand
TGAGTGCAGTTACTATTATGATGATGTTTAATAATGGTGCTGTAGAAGATAGCTTTATGTATGGTGTAGATAAGACTTTTATGACTATTTTTGGAATAGCTATTTATACTCTTGTGGGTATTTTCTTATGGCCTGTAAGTTTTAAAGAGGATACTATAGACAATCTCTTAGTTCTTAATACAGAACAAAAAATATTCTTTAAATCTTCGCAAGAAAAAGATACTAATCAATTATGGCAAGATCTTTTGCTTAAAGAGAATGCCTTGGTATCATCTAATATCAAACAAAGTAGCAATGAGTTAGAAGAAAACTTTACTGATGCTCAGTGGCTACAAGTTATTGTATATAATAAACAAATAAATAAACTTTTATTGCTTTTGAGTCATTATAAAAAAGAGCATATAATAGAAGAAAATATACTTAACTATAATAGTGCCAAGCAAGAAATCCTTTCGTTATTTGATACTATTACCAAGTTAGGAGAAGGGGATAAAGAGATAGCTATTATAAAAAGCCTAGAGATAGAATATGCCACAGATACATTTGAAGAGCTTTCTAATATCCAAAAAGCCTCTATATTAAGTATGGGGTATGATTTGGAGCAATTACATAAAAATATACGAGAATTAGCACTATTGCTTCAGAGTTCTATGAGTGCAAAGCCAACACTATTTGATATTGAAGCACCCAAAAGCTCACTTTTTATTTGGGGAGATATTGAAGATATAAAAGGAACTTTTGTTAGTTTCTTGATTTTTTGGTTTGCAACATTTTTCTGGATTATATTTAATCCTCCAGCTGGTTTTTTAATCGTTACACTTGCTACTGCTATGAGTATTCTCACCACATTTACGGCGGTAAAACCCTCTCTTTTGATGATAGTTTTTAGTATTTCTTTTATTTTTGCTTCTTTTATGTATATTGCTATATTACCAAATCTTCACTATGCTTGGGAGCTTGGTTTATTTATCTTTTTCTATGGAATGATAGGTTTTTATCTTATGCCAGCAAAGTTATCACTATTTTTTCTTTTAGGTATGCTTACTTTAGGTTTAGCCAATGAGATGAATTATAATTTTGCAATCTTCTTAGTAACACTTTTTATATTCTATGCATTCTTATCTCTTTTATTACTATTTTATTACATTCCTTTTTCTACAAAAGCAGAAGATATGTTTGTTTTAATGAAAATGCGTTTTTTTAGGCTTTTGAAAAATAGTTTAGAAAGTAGGGGAATTGTGCAGAGATATAGTCTTGTGCATCTTCTTCCTACAGTCACAAAAATGCAACTTTGGTCTCATAAAATGGAAAATGAAGATATAAACTTATTTGTCAAAGAGAGTCAAAAGTTAGCCTATTTAACGCTATTTATGCAAGAGTATACAACACAAATTGATAATAATAATATTTCAGAAGGATTCTTTGATACTTTAGATTTTTCAGATTATACTAGTGCAGAGATAGCACTTTTTTATAGAGTAATGGGCTTAAGAGAGAGCATATCAAAAAGTCTTTTTGTTTGTGAAGATTATATACAAAAGATAGATTTTGATGAGCTAAAATCAGGGAGATTTTAGCTCTCAAAATATCTATTTTAGTGTAAATTCTGCTTGAGCTTCCATAGCAATGGATACACCAGTCATAGAGAGAGCTTCATTGGCAATATAGCCATCTGCTTTAAGCTCTTCTAAGACTCTTTTCCCTTCTGCTAAATCAAACATTCCTGTATTTACTAATGATTTTGTTACCTCTTCAAGAGTCTCGTCAGACTCTTTTTTGAGGATACCAAGTAGAAAAACTCGTTTGACTATATCTTCTTCTTTCATGATGATTCCTTAGTGTAGATCTTCGTTAAGTTTAACTTCTCTTGTACTTCTACGAGCTACAGTTGTTCCTGTCATTGAGTTTTGTCTATAATGAATACCATTAAGGCTTTGTAACTCTTCACCTTTGAAACTCTCTTTGTCTGCTAAGTTTGCTTCTGGATTTGCTTCATTAATTTTGGCAAGTTCCGTAGCAGAAATAGAAATTTTTGTTCCTGCTAAAATAGTAACTCCTGCATCTACAATACATGCGTCACCCAAAGGTAAACCAGTTACAGAGTTTGCACCCAAAAGTGTATTCTCACCTATAGAGATAGGATTCCCATCAGTACCAGAAAGAACTCCAAGAATACTAGCACCTCCACCTACATCAGAACCACTTCCAACAATAGCAGAACTAGAGACTCTTCCCTCTACCATAACAGGACCTAGAGTACCCGCATTAAAGTTGATATATGAGGCACCTGGCATAACTGTAGTTCCAGCAGCAAGCTGTGCACCCATTCTTACTTTACTTGTATCTAGGATACGAGTATTATCAGCAGGAATTACATGCTGTAAGAATCTAGGGAATTTATCAACACTATCAATAGTTGGGAATATTCCTGTAAGTTTCATCTCTATTTCATTATCTCTTAGATAATCTAGTTCGTATGGTACACTTCCTACCCATGCAACATTACTAAGTATTCCAAATACACCATTTAAATTTACGCCTCTAAGAGGTGCTTTAGCCAAAGAAAGAGCATAAAGCTTAAGGTATGCAGCTTCTACACTAGAAGCATTATCATCTTCAAACAAGAATGTAATACGGAAATCTTTACCAATATCTTCTATATGTGAGAGAGTTTTAATTACTTGAACATTACGATGTGCATCACCTGTAGCCTCTGCTAGATAAGGAGCAAATATTGCCATAGCATTTGCTACAAAGTTATCATTAATTGTAGCTACAAATTGAGAATTTGAAAAATCTACATTTACATTTGCTTCTTGAAGTGCTTTTATAAAAACTGCGGCTGAACCAAAGTTTTCATTCCAGTTCACAACAGCATAGTTAGCTTGCAAAATTTTATCAGCATTTTTTTGACCTCTATCTACTCTGGCAATACCAAAAGCAATAGGTTTTTTATACCCTTGAGATGCTTCTACATTGGCGACTAATGCTTTAAAATCTTCTGTTGTTGTAATGGTTTCAATTGACATTTTTATTCCTTATTTTATTTGATTTAAATTATTTTGAGTAATTATACTTTATTTACGCTATTTTATACTTTTATATGCTAAAGTTCGCTCAAAAAAGATATGAAATGAATAGAAAACTATATATGGTTTCCCTAGGACCTGGTGATATTGAGCTTCTTACATTAAAAGCATGCCGTGCTTTTAGAGAGTGTAATGTGATTTGTGTTCCTACAAAGAGTGCAGACAATAGCTTTGATAAATCTATCAGCCACAAAATCGTTACAGAGGCTTTGGAGTTTTTGGGTATCAAAAGAGAAATTATTCCTGTTTACTCTCCGATGGTTTTTGATGAAGATGATTGGAATAATGAGGCAAATATCGTATTAGAAAGTTCGCATAAACACTCTAAGGTTTGTTTTGTTACGCTAGGGGATGCAGGCGTATATTCTAGTATCTATTACCTTCTTGATATTATCAAAAAAAGAGATATACAGCTGTATGAACAGAGTGAAGTTATAGCAGGAGTTACCTCTTTTTCTGCAAGTTCTGCTATGGTAAAGAAAGCTTTGTGTTTGGGAGATGAGTCTTTGATTATACGACCTATAAATCCTAGAGAAGAGGTTAAGAGTACAGAGATTTTAATGCGACCAAAAATAGGGATGGAGACAGAAACTTTGGGGGAAGGTAATTTTTATACTTTTGAAAATATCTATCTACCAGAACAAAAGATAAGCCCATTTAAGATAGATAAAGTCAAAAGATATATGACACTTTTTATAAATTTTGCACAAAGATAGAGAGATTATCTTGAGCAAAATACTGTTTTACATATACTTTTTAAGTACTTCAGGAATTTCTATTGATCCATCTTCATTTTGATAGTTTTCCATAATAGCAATAAGTGTTCGTCCAACAGCCAAAGCAGAACCATTGAGTGTATGAACAAGTTTATTCTTTTTGCCATCTTTGAATCTTATTTTAGCTCTTCTTGCTTGAAAATCTCTCGTATTAGAAATAGAACTTATTTCACGATATTGATTTTGTCCAGGAAGCCAAACTTCTAAATCTATTGTAGTAGCAGCAGAAAAGCCCAAATCTCCACCACAGAGTTCTACAATACGGTGGGGTAACTTTAGAGCTGTTAAAATATCTGAAGCATTTTGTACCATAAGTTCAAATATTTTATCACTCTTCTCAGGATGTGTAATTGCTACCATTTCTACTTTATCAAATTGATGCTGTCTAATCATACCACGAGTATCTCTTCCTGCACTTCCTGCCTCTTTCCGAAAACAAGGTGTATATCCTGTCATCATAATAGGAAGTTCCTCAGAAGTAAGAATCTCATCATTATAAAGGTTAGTAAGTGGTACTTCAGCAGTTGGAATAAGATATAAGTCTTCTCCCTCTATCTTAAAGAGATCATCACCAAACTTTGGAAGTTGCCCTGTGCCTTGAAGCATTGTAGAGTTATTAAGGAATGGTACGCAGACCTCTTTAAAACCTTTTTCGCGATTTGTATCAAGAAAAAAGTTAATTAATGCTCGCTCTAATCTTGCAGAATCTCCTTTGAGTACAGAAAATCTACTTTTTGCTAGTTTTACACCTCGCTCAAAATCTATCCAACCATTATTTTGTGCAAGTTC
>JADGER010000174.1:3050-4674 GCA_016744315.1 Sulfurovaceae bacterium | reverse complement strand
AGTAGAATCACTCGCCAAAGTTAATGCCAAGATGAAGAGCTGTTTTAAATTCATCGGTATCTCGTGTTACTTGTTTTCTTAGATGTGCCATCTCTTCTAGTGGAGTAGCTTTTAGTTTATTTTTAACAATGGAAATGGTATTACCATAATCTTCGTTTTTGATTAACTCAGCAGCAAAAGCACCAAAATTTGTAGCTAATATTCTATCTAATGCCGAAGGAGTACCGCCCCTTTGTGTATGCCCTGGGACAGTAACACGCGTATCAAATCCTAATTTTTTATTGATTTGTTCAGCTAATCTATAAGATACTGTATGATATTTCATTTTCAATCTGTGGTTTTCAAACTCTCGCTTTTTCATTTGAGCTTCTTTGATAGTTTTAGCCCCTTCAGCAATAGCTATTATAGAAAAGTTTTTACCATTTTTCTGACGATCAAGTAATGCTTTGTATATACTCTCTGGTGAATAAGGAATTTCAGGAATCAAGATAATATCGGCACCACCTGCAAGTCCTGCATACAAACTAAGCCACCCAGCTTTATTTCCCATAAGTTCAATAATCATAACTCTATCATGTGAAGAAGCAGTCGTATGAATTTTATCAATTACATCAGTTGCTATATCAACCGCAGAATGAAAACCAAAAGTATACTCAGTACCATAAATATCATTATCAATTGTTTTGGGAAGACCAATAACATTTAAGCCTTCTTCTCGCAATAAATTGGCATTTTTATGCGTTCCATTCCCACCTAGCGTTACCAAGCAGTCTAATCTCATCCTATTATAATTTTCAACCATATTGGCGACTTTGTCGATACCGTCTTCTCCAATGGTTCTCATATCTCTGAAAGGAGTTCGCTTAGACCCCAACATAGTTCCACCAAGTGTTAAAATCCCAGAAAAATCAGATTTTCTCATTTCATAGTAATCACCATCAATTAAACCCTTATACCCATTACGAATACCAACAAATTCACAATCGAACAAGGCATAAGAAGACTTTGCAAGTCCGCGAATCGCAGCATTAAGTCCCGGACAATCACCACCACTAGTTAAGATACCAATGCGTTTTTTCATTTTTTCCCTTTGTATATTAAAATAATAAATATTTCTATTACTTATTTAAAATTGAATTAATCAAGACAGTATTATACTCTTTTTTTATATTTTTTTGAAACTAAAGAGTTGGAATTTTAGGCTATTGTGAAGAAAGCAAAAGCTAGACCTGCCGTGTAATGGCGTTAAGTTAAGGAGTATAGGATATTAGTCCTTGACTCTTTTTTTAGGAACGATATTAATGAGTATTAGAGAAAAACTATAAAATAAATTTATAAAATTTTGCTGAAGTACTTAACTTTTAGAGTTAATAAGAGATATATATTTTAGTGATGGTATAATATTACGATGGAAAAATATAATAATATAAAAGTTTTAAAAGGATCTGAGGCAGTACGAAAAAGACCAGGTATGTATATTGGTTCTGTAGATAATAAAGGGCTCTTTTTACTCTTTTATAATATTTTAAAAGATATGACATTCACTAAAGATTCAAAAGTATATATTGAATATGAAGGACACTCTTTTTTTCTTAAAATAGAAAATATAGATATAGATGTGAAA
>JADGER010000174.1:0-3040 GCA_016744315.1 Sulfurovaceae bacterium | reverse complement strand
GTAATTATAGAGCAATATCTGATAAATATAAATTAATGTATATTTATGTAGCTACATCTTTAAGTTATCATTCTAAACTTTTACTTAGATCCTCAGAAAATAAAATTATCCTAGAACAACAATTTAAACAAGGTAAACTTCTTGGTGACTTAAGTGAAAAGGAAAATTATCAAGTATCTCATATAGAACTTGAATTTACTTTAGATAGAGAAATATGGAGCAAGAAATTTATTGTTAATTCAAACTATTTCTTATATAAAATACAAGAGTTGGCATTATGCTATAAAGGAATTCTTTTTGAGATTATATATCCCTTTCAAAAGATTAAACAAAGTGCTATGTTCTATTATCCTAATGGACTAAAAGATAAAACAGATATAAAAATGATAGATCTTCATGATGAAAATCATTTATCTTACTATTTTGATACTCATATAGAGGATATTGAATTAGAAGTTTCTATGGTATTATTTTCTAATAATGTTGATAAATATTATTTAAAATCTTATGTAAATGCAGAAGAAACTGTTGAACATGGTTCACATGTAAATTCTGTTGTTAATGGTATTATTTTGGGAATAAAGGCTTTTCTAGTTCAAAAAGGCATTGCTAATAATTATAAATTAACAAAAGAAAAAATCTTAAATTATGGTATTTTAATGGTTCAAGTTTGCTTATACTATTCTAACTATACTGGTTCTGTAAGAAATAAATTAGTGGATAAATATATCATTGACCCTATAACCAACTATGTAAAAGAGTATACCTTAAATGAGCTAAGAAAAGATGAGATAAAGAGTATAGAAGTCCTCAAAATTTTTAAACTAACCCTATAATAAAAAGGATTTAAATGAGTTATTATAATAGATATTTAAAAGAGTTAAATGCTGAGCTTATCAATCATGAAGTACCAAATTTAATTAAAAAATTAGTTAAATTTGAGAAGAGCCTTAAGGAAGGAGATGATTATTATCATGAAAGATTTCAACTAAGAATGGATGATATATTTGAGTCTACTTTAGATGCTAATTATGTAGAAGAGAGTGAACCTCTTCTTAGTCAATTAGTATTCTTTGCTTCTGCAGATGTTGAAGGTGGTAGCTATGGATTTTGGTTAGCAGAATGTGATAAGATTGAAGATGCACCTATTGTTTACCTTTCTACAGATGCACAACAAGAAATTGTTGCTTCAAATTTAGAAGATTTTATTACTTTACTCTCTAATGGTAAAACTCACTTTTCATATAACGAAGAGGAATTAAATGATTATGTTACACAGCTTCCAGCTTTTAGAAAATGGATAAAAGAAGATTTAGGATTAGAAATATTAACAGATGATAAAAGAAGAGAAGAGATAGAGACAAAAGCAAAAAATAACTATCAAGATAAGTTTGATAAATGGCTTATTAAAAATGATATAGGTTTTTTAGCAAGATAATAACTTTTAGGAGAAAATATGAATTTTAAAAAAGAGATAGAACCATTTATTTGGTGTCAACATGAGGGTAGCTTTTCCGTTATTTTAGAGGCAGGAGTTTATAAAAATGAAATTTTTGAATCAAGAGCTGATGAAGGATTTGAAGGTGGAGGTTATGATTGGGGTTCATTAGCACAAGTTTTTTTAGATGAAAAGGCATCTCATTTAAGCTCAATAAAATTTGATCCTGAGGGAAGTATGTTTTGTGTTTATTCATCAAATAAAGAAGAGTTAAAAGAGTTTATTGTAGGTTTTAAAAATGCTTGTGAAGACAATAATCTTATTTTAGATTTATTTTCTAGGGCTGAATTAGATTAGGAAGTATAGTGCAAGAACAAGAAGCATTAACATCTATTTATAATAATTGTTTAGATGAAAACTCTATATTTCTGCAACTTAGAAATGGTGATGGTATCACAGTAGTTCAGTATGAAGAGTTAGTAAAATCTGTAGAGCTACTAATTAAAATATATAAAGATAAAGAATTTGTACCCAAAAAACTAGCACTAAGTTTTTTAGATATTACAATTCATCTCTATGCTTCTGAAGATTTATATTCTAAAAATGAGTTTAAAGATTTAGAAGATATGATATTGCATTTAGAATATTTAGGTGAGGTATTATTTTCTTAGTTAAGCCAAGCAAGAGCAAAGAAGACTGCTGATGCATTATACATTTTTATACATAAGGGACTAGGTGACAATCATAACTAAGTATATCTGTTATGATTTGGAACTGTTACCTAATCTATATTTCTCATATTCTTCACTAATCCTCTCTTAAAGCGATAAAGCAATCCTATTAAGTGCGTCACGAGTTAATGACTCTTCGTAGACTAGTGCTAAACGGACAAATCCTTTTCCTTGACTTTCTCTGCCTAGGTAGCTTCCTGGGATTACTTTGAGGTTGTAATTGCGATAGAGTTCTATGGTAAAATCTATTTCGTTTTCAACTTCTATCCAGATATAAAATGTTGCTTTTGGTGGGTTTAGACCTAGTATCTCTTTGGCTAATTCAAAATTACGAATATATTTTTGGCGAAAAACATTTACATGTGATTGATCTGCCCACGCAGCGGCAGCAGCGTATTGGAGTGGTAAAGGTGATGCACAGCCTACATAAGTACGGTAGGTCATATATTCTTTGAGGATATTGGCATCTCCTGCGATAAATCCACTTCTAAGTCCAGGGGCAGAAGAGCGTTTGGAAATAGAGTTGATAACTAAGATATTTTTAAATGACTCATTACCCACAGCTATACTTGCATT
This sequence comes from Sulfurovaceae bacterium, assembly GCA_016744315.1. Taxonomy (GTDB): domain Bacteria; phylum Campylobacterota; class Campylobacteria; order Campylobacterales; family Sulfurovaceae; genus SZUA-451. The sequence continues at coordinate 295 of JADGER010000174.1, read as the reverse complement.
GAGCAAAGAGGGAATAGGGGTATCTAAATAGAGGTCACAGTAACATTCATCATTGAGTAAAACAAAATCATGTTTAAGGGCTAAGTTTACCCATTTTTTTAGCTCTTGCATATCCATAACAGAGGCTGTTGGATTATTAGGAGAGTTCAAAATTACAAAATCACAAGTGCTTAATGCCTCTTCGTCTATAATAGGTAAAAAGTTATTTTCACTATTTAGATTTAGATATATAACTTTGGCTCTACTTGCTTTGGCAGCTCCTTCGTATATTTGATAAAATGGATTAGGAAATGCC
>JADGER010000173.1 GCA_016744315.1 Sulfurovaceae bacterium | reverse complement strand
GTGAGGTTTTTGATGTTTTGGTATCATAATCAGACAAAACACTCGTATCAGTCTATACGAACGCATCCAAATCAACTCTCATGGCACGATCAGCCTACAACCTATAAAAACTATCCACAAGAGTATAAAAAGAAAAGATTGAATGTAGAAAATACAGAAGATAATTTTCTTTTTCATATAGCAGGATTAAGTGCAAGGAAATTGTATCCTAGTGGTGAATCGTATCTGCGTATTAATCCCTCGGCAGGTGCGTTATATCCTAATGAACTCTACTTTCAGGCACGAGGTGTAGAGGGCTTAGAAGATGGAGTTTACCATTATGAAGTGCGTAGTGCTAGTGTGAGTTTGCTTTCTAGCATAGACCAAGATGAGGGAATAGAGCCATATCTAGGATTTACAACGCCTATGAAAGGCTATCTCTTTTTGGTTTCGGCTATTTATCATAGGAGTGCTTGGAAATATAAAAACCGTGCATTTCGCTATTGTCTTCTTGATGCAGGGCATCTTTTGGCAAGTATAGAAGCATCTGCATTGTGTAAGCCACATGCTGTGCAGATACTTTATGATATAAAAAGAGACAGGCTTAATACATTATTTGGATTTAATAATCAAGAATGGTTTGTATCTGGGGCAAGTATGGCTGTGCCTATAAGAGACGAAGAGGTGAGGGCTGTAGAGTTTGCACTTCCTTTTGTAGATGGAAGTGCTAGTTTTGAGCAAAATCATCTGATAGAAGAAGCCTATAATAAGACAAAAAAGTTGCATAGTTGTAAACGAATGATACAAGCTCCAAAGTTTACTTATAACAAAGAGAAGTTGCTAGATGCTATTTATACTCGTAGATCACAAAGAGGTTTTGATAAAGGGGCTATAACAAAAGGACAATTTAACTTTATTATGGATGCACTCACACAAGCTATATTAAGCGATTGTGATGCAGAGGTTTCTGTTTATGCAGTGATTAATCGTGTGTTAGATATGCCTTTGGGATTGTATAAAGATGGTGAATATCTGCGTTATGGTGATTTGGCTAGAGAGGCTGGGTATCTTTGTCTAGAGCAGTATTCACTTGGTTCAGATTCTGCTCTAACATTTTTTCTTACTTCTTCGGATACTAATTATCAAGCACTCTATCAAAAAGCAGGTATTATAGGTCATAGACTCTATATTGTAGCAGAGTATTTAGGGCTAGGCTGTAGTGGTATAGGAGCATATTATGATGATGAGGTAAATACATTTGTAGGCAATGATGCAATGGTTTTGTATGCTTTGGCAGTGGGGAAATAAGAGTAGAAATTTAGGATAATATATATCCACTATTATAGCTAGAACTTATTTCTAAACCTATGGTCATTTTGCGAAGTTTATAAATAAAGTTTCGTAGGTTAGAGTTTGATGTCTCTTTATCACCCCATAATTCTTTGGTTATAGTCTCAGAAGAGACAACGCGTTGGTGATTTTTGGCTAGAAGAGAGAGTAGTTTTGCTTCTTTTTCAGATAAAGGTACAATTTGATCCTTGTGATAGAGCAAGTTTGTTTGAAATGAAAATTTATAGCTATTAGTCAGAATTAAATCTGTAGATACGGTTTGTTTTGTATTCCCATTTTGAAATTTCCTATATCCCAATTCAACACTTTCTAGTACTTCTTTGGCTGTAAATGGTTTGGGAATAAATCCATACGGAGAGAGATCAAGAGCTTCTTGGCGAGTCTCTTCATCGCTATAAGCAGTAATAAATATTATGGGAATTTTCTTTTTGATTAAGAGTTTTCTAGCAAGAGTAAGCCCATCCATAGCACCCAATATATCAAGATCCATTAAAATCATATCACATGGTAGCTCTTGAAATGTTTTGAGTGTATCTTGGGCATTGTCTAAGCATGCAACTATAGTAACGGATTTACTTGTAAGTATTTCTTGAAGGAAGTGTTGGGTAATAATCTCATCTTCTACTATTATGATGTTTTTTGGTAGCATTATTTATGCTCTCTTTCAAATGTAATTAGTATTTGTGTTCCACTGTTTTCTTTATTACTGAGTATCTCCAAAGTACTATTAGGGAGTGATTGTACAAGAGAAGCTATAAGTTTTAATCCTAATGTTTTACTGCTGTTTTGTGTATCAAATCCTATGCCTTTGTCAATAATAGAGAAGCTATAGTGTTGCTCTAGCTCTTTGAAGTTGACTTCTATTTTACCATCTTCTTCTTTGTAAGCATATTTAATTGCATTGGCTAGAGACTCATTAAGTATCAGAGCAATAGTTGTAACTTTTTGCATATTTAGTACTATTGTATCATCAATATCACTTTTTATAGTGTTGCTTGTAGATTTTTGTAGACTCTCTATAATTTCTTGAAGAATAGGTTTAGTATTTATATTCTCATGTTCTAATTGCATATAGAGATAATCATAGAGTATACTCATGCTTTTTAGGCGATCTACATGAGCGCTAAAGACTTTTTGGTAGTGGGGATTATCAGTTTTAAATGCTTGCATATCTAATAAGCTTATCATAACTTGCATACTATTTTTAGTACGATGATGAAGCCTTTTTTTACCTTTGTTTATTTTTGCTATAGTATTATTGTACTCTTCTTTTCTTTTTTTTAATAGATACAAAAAAGAGATAGTAGTAGCTATCCATAAGAGTAAAATACCTAAAGTTATATTATCTATCATACCATTCATCCCATCCTTTTTCATAATAATATAGTAATTTATGCTTACTTATTTGGTTGCTCTCTACAACAACTTTATCCATATCAGGAGCAAAATATTGCATAGTCTGAAGTATTTTGTTATTAAGGTAATAGAGTTTTATTGTGGGGTCTATAGCTCTTATTTTTATAGGAATATGAGAAGCAATATTAAAGCCCCACTCCCCAAAACTAGGGATATATGCGTGGTAGGGGAGGGTATAGAATCCTGTATTCTCCAAGGTTTTATTAATTGACCAAAAGGCTTTTTTGGAGAATATAGGGGAGGTAGATTGTGTGACTATAGCACCTGTATATGCAAGATGTGATTTGAGAAGTTGGTAGAATGTTTGGGAGTAGAGTCTGCTGAGTGATAAGTTATTTGGATCTGGAAGATCTATAATTATAACATCATAGAGTTGCTTACTTTGTTCTATAAATTTCCAAGCATCTTTATTAACTACTGTAACCTTATGATTATCATAAGCATTGTTATTGAGCTGGCTAAGGAGAGGATTGTCTTTAAAAAGTTTTGTAATAGAGGGGTCAAGGTCTACTAGAGTAACTGCTTTTACACTCTGATACTTTAAAACTTCACGAAGTGCCATACCATCTCCACCACCTATAATAAGTATCTCTTCATGCTTTTGAGCAATATTCATAACAGGATGTACCAGTGACTCATGGTAGCGATATTCATCTATACTATCAAATTGTATAGCACCATTAATATAAAACTGTATGCGTCCTTTTTGAGCTGTAACAATAATCTTTTGATAAGGAGTTTGTTCCGTATAGATAATATTATGCTGATATAATTTTTTTTCAATTATATCTATAAGCTGATTGGATTGTATAAAACCACTTATAAGAGTTATGGCAATAGCTAGCATAGCAAGAAGATATTTTTTACCTAATAAATGCCTAAAAATACTCCATGCTAGCAGACCCACAAAAAGATTTAATAAGCCAAAGAGAAAGCTTGTTTGCATAAGACCTAGTTGTGGGACTAATACCATAGGAAAAAGCAAAGCAGCAAATAATGCCCCAATATAATCAAGTGTAAATACATTGGAGATATTACTTTTGAGAGAAAAACTCTCTTTGAGGATACGAATAATAAGAGGTATTTCTATGCCAAGCATTGATCCCAAAGAGATAGTAATAAAATATAAAAATGCTTGATAGTTTTGTATATACGCAAAAGCATAAAAGAGCAAAAGAGCAGAAAAACCACCAATAAGTGCTATAGTCATTTGCAAAAGAACAAAAGCTCTCTCTAACCGTGTATCAATAAAGCGAGATAACCATGCTCCAATACCCATAGAACTCATAAAAAGTCCAATAACCAAAGAGAAATGATAAATAGAATCACCAAGTAGATACGAAGATATAGTACTTTCTAATAACTCATAGACTAAGCCACATATAGCAATAATAAAAGTACTAAAGAGTAAGGTAATCTCTTTGAGTTTTGTTTGTTGAGACATCAAGACTCGTTTATCCTGCTTTGAGCAAAAGTTTATCAAGTAGGCTCGTACTTAAAATTCTTTTTAAATACCCTAGCAGATAAGTGGCTTTGGTAATATAATATCTTGGTTTTGGTTTTTTGGCTTTAATAATAGTATGAACTATTTTGGCTACAGAAATTGCTTCTTCATTAAAAGGGACTTTACGGCTTGTACCATTGAGACTTTGTTGATATTTATTAGCAAAAACAGAATGTTCTATATCAACATTTTCTTGTAATTTTTGCATAGCTGTTTGTCTAAATAGGCTTGTTACGGGACCAGTATTTAGGAGTATAGGATATATATTACTATCTTCAAGCTCTAGTCTAAGTGTATCTGTTAGCCCTTCTATGGCATATTTACTTGCACTATAAGCACCTCTACTAAAGAGTGAGACAATCCCAAGTACAGAACTATGTTGGATAATCTTTCCGAAACCTTGTTTTCTCATAATAGGGAGTATTTGTCGTGTACATTCATGCAATCCAAATACATTTGTTTCAAACTGC
>JADGER010000172.1 GCA_016744315.1 Sulfurovaceae bacterium | reverse complement strand
CAGCATATTTTAGTTGTTCTGGGTATGATGGTGAGTTAGTCATAACATTTTTAGCGTTTTCATATATAATAGTTTTGCCGTCTATAAATTCTATAACAGCACTGTCACCATTTTTATCTCTTATACTAAGATGAATAGGAAGATTTTTTACAAATACACCTGTGTATAACTCAAATCCTGCATTTACCCATTGAATTTCTTTAATTATCTCTATTGCATCTTTTGTTGAGTCTGCCATTGTAAGAACATAAGTTGATATATCATAAACACTCATAACTTTGCGTCCGTCATTCTTATTATACTCAGGATATGTTGTAATACCTGGTGCATAAAGGAGAGAGACACTAACACCTTTGTCGTTCATTCCATCTGCTGTAAAGTCTGGTCTCCACTCATCACCACGACCTACAAAACCATTTTTATATGTCCAAGTTTTTATATCTTTAGCTGGGATCTTATCAAGGTTCATAATAATGTTACTTGTCTGCTTTTGACCAATAAAGCGTGCTATAGTTTCGTTTGCTAAGTTAAGACCAAATTCAAATGAACGAGCTGTAACATGATAACTATTTTTGTTTATAAATATATCTGCACATGCTACAGCAACTACTGATGTTGTAATTAATGATAATGCTAGTTTTGTTACTATTTTCATTTTCTTTCCTTTTATTTGTTGTCAAGTTTAAATGTTCTACCATTTCAAACTTAAGTACCATGTGATGAATATACACTTTTTACAGTTTATACTCACCAAATCCATAATTTCTTTTTCTCGTTCCCACAGATATTATCAATCCTAATAAATTAAGTAAAATATCAAACTCTTCGGAAGTGGTGCTTTAGCTTCGGCTGAGGCTTGAAGCAATAACTTCCCAAGAGCAGTAATCCTTAATTCATTGATATTGACGTAATCTATGGTTACGCTTGAATGATTTTACTAAATCAAACACATCTAAAATCTGCTATCAAATTATTCCATCTTGATAACTGAAATATTATACAATACTCGTGTTTCAACGGCATTTCAAAATAAAAATTCTTTTGAAACTTTGCTGAAACTTCTAAATGTTACAATCCCTTATGAATGAAAAAATAGATACTAATAATTTAAAATTATTAAAAAACTTACATATACTTGTTGTTGAAGATGATATAGACTTGCTTTTGGATATTAAAGCTACTATAGAGATTTTTTGTAACCATGTCTATACGGCGACAGATGGCAAAGAGGCGTTGGAAATCATTGATAAATCTCCTGTGGATATGATTATTTCTGATTATGTTATGCCTCTTATGGATGGCTATGAGCTTTGTAAGCTAATTAGACTCACCAACAAAAATATTCCTATTGCAATAATGAGTAATTATAATGAGAATGAAAAACTGCTAAAGTTGATGCCTTTAAATCTCACAGATTATATTATCAAACCTATTGGCTACGCAAACTTGATGAGTGTTTTGTTAAATATGCTTCAAAGATTAAAAGAGAGTGGATTTGTATGTGAACGGATAACGAAAGATATAAGTTACCATTACCTAAGTAAAATCTTGAAAAATGGGGATGAGATGATTTCACTTACAAAAAATGAGATTTTACTCTTGGAACTGTTTTTGAAAAAGAAAAATAGCTTAGTAAGCAATGATTTAATAGAGTATAATGTTAGTAGAGATGGTCTAAGCCAACAAGCGATTAAAAACCTTATTCATAGACTAAGAGTGAAAATAGGCAAAAGAGTTATTAGAGTAGTTGCATAATAATACAATCCTTAAACGAAGAGGCTCTAAAATCAATTTTTATAAGAACAAACTCTTTTTGAAGAAAGAAAAGCCTTTCAAGAGTGATTTACAGCTTAATAGTAACTGAATTTATGGTATTTTTTGATATTTATTATATCTATTTAAGCTTTACTTGTTTTGCAACTACTCTATTGTCAATATAAAAAAGATGGGATATATGCTAATCTATGATAATGAATAAAATAATTAAATCCATAATGCTGTTTTTGCTTTTAACTGCATATACTCAAGCAGGTGAGAATATTGTAAATATAGATGCAAACTTTACTGAAATCTCTTCGCCTAATGATATCATTACAGGTCAGGCGTTGAATATTCACTAATTCCCCTTAAGGATCTTACAAACCAAAGACCTAGAGACACCAATAAACTTTGCAATTTTAGCTTGTGTATAGCCATCTTTTATTGCAGATATTATAGCATTATTTCTATCTTCTTTCTCAAAATGCTCTTTAAGTGTTTTTTGATAGGCAGGTCTATTTACACTCTCTGTTATTATAACTTTTTGTTTTTGTATCTCATCCAATAGTTTTAGCTCTTCTTTTTGTAGTTTGACTCCTATCATATCCTGTATATTTTCATAATCTAACTCTTGCAGTAGTTTTGAGTGATGTGTACATGATATTGGTATTTGCCTATTTACTATGACAGCTCCCAAAGTATATGGATATTCTCCTACCTTTTCTACTATTTTAGCCTCTATTGGATTTTGTTCTATATATCGTATAAGTGTATAGTAGTACTCATCATTAGTAATATAACGAGAATAAAATCTACCTTGCCAAAAGTGACCTGAACGGTTATGCTTTTTATTAGTATAAATAGCATAATTGGAGTTGATATGTTTCATAAAAAGTGATAAATTATCTATCTTTGTCTCTACAAGCAGATGAAAATGATTTGACATCAAGCAGTAGTCGTGTAATATCACTTGATATGATTTACAAGCCTTACACACCATCTTCAAAAACATTTCATAATCACTATCATCTATAAATATATCACTATGATTGACACCACGATTAATTATATGATGATACCCTGCTAAGTCTATCCTTGGTCTTCTTGGCATTGTTTGACTTTTTTTTATTGGTAGTATAGCATAATTTCAGTGTATATTCAACGCCTGACCTGTAAATTCGACCCGTAAATTTTAAATTTAAAAGTTATTAAGCAGCTTCAAAATCACTCTTATTTACTCGCTCATCAAAATTTTGAATACTCTCTATTTTTTCTTCAACTTTAGCTTTTGGTAGATCAACAATTTCTATTATCTCATGTGGATTAAAATTGTTTAATAATAAAGCTCTAATTAACATATAATTTTTCTCTTCATCACTTAATGTTAATAATTTAGTTATTTCATTTATCTTTTCTTTGATTAAAAATAGTTTTTTATCTTCATCAAATTCTTTATTTATATCATCATCATTTTTAATTATATTTATCTCATATGTTAATACAAAAAGTTTTGTTACATTAGCAGTATAATAAAGTATTTCTTTTTCATATTTTTTTTCATCTTCATCTGTAATATTTAAAACACTATCATAACCTAATTCTTTTGCTAAAAATTCATATACTAAATCACCTGCTGCCATATCTGCTGCAGCAAGAACCTCTAGTTTTCTTCTTTTTATAGATAACAACATTCCAGAATACCCATTTGACCAAATTTTCATTTCTTCAGTAGCATTATATAAAGCCACAAAAAATTCTTCTCTATGAGCATTATCCATTGTAATTTCTAGTTTATCATCAAATAATTTAGTAAAAGTACCTTTTTTAACAAAAGAACCTTCTTCTAATACAGTACTTATTTCATAAAACTTATCTCTTGCATCTCTATCCATACTTATTAATTCGTTATTTAAGTTATCAACAGATTCAATAGCTTCTGTTGCACTAGTAATCATTTCTTCAAAATTCTTTTTTCGTGAAGCACCTGAAAATATAGAAGTTATAAATCCTAAAGCTAAAGAAACAACAACAGCAGATGTTCCAAAACTTCCCTTTGTACCCTTAGCCCAATTTAGTAACTTCCAAGCGGCACCTGCATTTATTGCTATTATTGAATTGATAAATTTAAAATTAAAAGTATTGCTATCTGTATTGTTTAATACTAATGAAGTTTCAGCAATTGGTGTTAACTTTGTAAGATAACTATCCCATGATTTTGTAGTTATGTATATATCTTCTAAATCTTTTATATTTATAATATTTTTATCAATTAATTTTTCACTAGTTTCATATTTTTCTTTTAACTTTTTAAATAAAGTGATAGCTTTTTGTTTTCTTTTAGGATTGTCAGGGTTCCAAATATGATCAGCGAAAAATCCTCCTGAGTCTTGATTTAAATCATCAATCGTACTTTGACAATCATTTACAGCTGAACCTACACTTTTTCTTAAATCAAGCAATTCACTAGAGATTGTTTCAAAAACTTCTCTAGAAGAATCCTTGTCACTTTTAAACTTTAAATTACAAAACATTATTTTTCCTTTTTTTAATTTACGGGTCAGGCGAATATACACTTTTATAGTTTATACGCACCAAATCCATAATTTCTTTCTCGTTCCCACAGATATTATCAATCCTAATAAATTAAGTAAAATATCAAACTCTTCAAAACCAATGCTTTAGCTTCGGCTATTGGTGAGGCTGAAACAATCACTTCCCAAGAGCAATAATTCTTAATTCATTGATATTGACGCAGTCTATGGTTACGCTTGAATGATTTTACTAAATCAAAAACATCTAAAATCTGCTATCAAATTATTCTATCTTGATAACTGAAATATTATACAATACTCGTGTTTCAACGGAATTTCAAAACAAAAATTCTTTTGAAACTTTACTGAAACCCCTAAATGGTACAATTCCTTTATGAATGAAAAAATAAATACTAATAATTTAAAATTGTTAAAAAACCTACATATACT
>JADGER010000013.1:5839-24361 GCA_016744315.1 Sulfurovaceae bacterium | reverse complement strand
TTTCTCGTAGATGTGACTGGCATCCCCAAAGAGCAGAAAGCAGAGTGGGAAGTGTTGGAGAGTAGCACTATCAATGGTGATAGAGTTCTATGGATGAGTGCTGATGCAGTGATGGAAAATGGGGATTGGAAGTCTGTTTATATTATGACGCAAGCCAAATATAAGGGAATGAGTATCTTATAGAAGAGCCTTATGCAAAAAGCCCTCCCTCTTCTTCGTCTATATTGTATTCTACTTTTGTAGATTGCTTCTCGTAGCAGTTATGACATAAATAGCGATAATTTTGTAAGTCATAATAGATATGTTCTCCTACTTGAAGTGTATCATAGCATTCTGTACAGACAGAAGTTACTCTTAGGAGAATATCTTTGGTGGCTACTTGGTCTACAAAACATTGTGCATTCATAGTGATTTTTCCGTTTTAATTTTACTAATCATCTCTTGTGCTACGGCTAACTCTGAGTCTATTGTAAGTGCTTTTTCATAGAGTTCGAGTGCTAGGGTATACTCTTTTTGGTCATACTGTGTATTTGCATAGTTGTAGTAGTGTGGTGCATACTCTGCGTCAAGTTCAATAGATTTTTGGTGATACTCTAGGGCTTTGCTATCTTCTCCTAGTTTATGCAGTACATTTGCACAGGATGCATAAAGCATATCATCTTTAGGGTTTAAGTCTATGGCTTTTTGGTAATACTCTTTTGCCTCTTCATACTCTTTGCTCTCATTGAGTATATACGCATATCTGCTAATAACCTCACTACTCTCTTTATCTACAATCAAAGCACTTTGTATCGCTTTTTTTGCTTCTAATAAATCTCCTTTTGCTACAGCTTCATCAGTCATAGCAATTAGCTGTTCTAATCTACTAGGTTCTACAGTAGGTTCAGAGAAAGTTTTGTCTGGTCTATTGATACCGCCTATTTGTGCATTATCTTTTTTTGCTTCAAAATCTATACCTCGTTTAGGATAATCCTCACTAAAGAGTTTTTTAAAAAATATATAGAATATAAATGCTGAAAGGGCAAAAAGAATAAGTTGAAAAAATGTCATAATCTACTCCAAAAAATATAACCGTATGATAGATAAATATTGCTAAGGGCTTAGTTAATTTTAGAAAAGTTTGCTATTATATTCTTGACACATAGATTAAAATTAAAGGATACTTATGTCTTATAAAATTAAACTTGATAAAGAGAAATTAGAAGAAAAATTAAGCTCTCTTCAATATAGCGTATGCCTAAACCATGGCACAGAACCACCTTTTCAAAATATCTATTGGGATAATAAAAAAGAGGGAATTTATAACTGTATATGCTGTGATAGTCCACTCTTTGATTCTCAAAGTAAATTTGATTCAGGTACAGGCTGGCCAAGTTACTTTCAGCCTATTAGCAAAGGCTCTGTAGAGTTTATTACAGATAGCTCTTTTGGTATGACGCGTACAGAAGCTCGTTGTGGAAGTTGTGGGTCTCATTTGGGGCATCTTTTTCCTGATGGACCAGCACCTACAGGTGAGAGATATTGTATTAACTCTGCATCATTAGATTTTGTGGAAAAAGAGTAAAAACTACTCGTTTACATCTGCTAAAACAAGTGCAAAATCTACGCTAACAGTATGTTTTTGTAGCACTTGATAGGCTTGACTTAGGGTTGAGCCTGTGGTAATAATGTCATCTATCAAAATAGCATCAATATTTTCTTTGCCAGTATATAAAAAATCTCTAGGGTTATTTTCTCTATATTTACGCGTTTTTCCTGCATATTTTATACTGTTTTGTGAAAGAAGTGAGGCATATTGTGGATGTGAATGAGCTGTTTGCATCTGTTTGCTTAAGCAGGCAATATGAGAATAGCCCTCTTTTATCTTCTCATCTACACCTATAATGGCAATATCCCTAGAATCTTCTGCAATATATGCTTGGATAAAGGGTCTAAAAGTTATTTGGGCTAGATAATTAAAGACTCTATAGCCTTGTGGTTTGTGTTTGAGAAGCAGAAGAGACTCTATGGTGGAGTAGGGGTAGAAACTATAGACCTCTAGCTGACCTACTTGCCTTTTTTTGATGCTGGGTTTAAAGAGTCTCTCTTGACAAGTTTGGCAAATAAGAGATAGGCTCAAACGATGACAAGAGAAACAACGCATTAGGGTGTATCTTGCTTGATTAGGCGTTTAATTCCATTATATGCTACTTCCATCATTGTATCAATCTGCTCATAAGTAATGATATAAGGAGGCATAAAGTAGATAATGCCTCCTAGTGGTCGTAATAAAACACCTTTGGAGAGAGCATAAGTATATACTTGTAGACCTATTCGCTCTTTTGGGTCATAGCCTTTGAGTTCTATCGCTGTAATCATACCTTGTTGTCGTACCTCTTTAACATTTGCTAAAGTAGTAAATTCTTTTAGTTTTTGGGCTATATATTCACTTTTTTTGTGGTTTTCACCTAATACATCTTCATTCTCAAATATATCAAGAGTAGCCAGTGCAGCAGAACATGCCAAAGGGTTTCCTGTGTAGCTATGAGAGTGTAAAAATGCTTTATGCTCATTATAGTCACAATAAAAAGCGTTATATATTTCATCAGTTGTCATTACTACAGAAAGAGGTAAATAGCCACCAGTTAGACCTTTGGAAAGTGTCATCATATCAGGAGTGATATTAGCTTGATCACAGCCAAACATTGTCCCAGTTCTTCCAAATCCAGTCATTATTTCATCTGCGATAAGGTGAATACCATGCTGAGTTGTTAGCTCTCTTGCACCTATAAGATAATAAGGGTGGTACATATGCATACCTCCAGCACCTTGTATAAGTGGTTCTACAATAAGAGCAGCAATCTCTTTGCCTCGTTCTTCTAAAATAACGGCAAGTTCTACTAATGCCTCTTTTGCACTTTGAATAGTTTGATCTTTTGGTACAGGTGTTTGGATACAAGATATAAGCAAAGGTTTATAAGTCTCTTTATACAGTTGTACATCCCCTACACTTAATGCTCCAATAGTTTCACCATGATAACTATTACTCAGTGACAAAAACAAAGAACGCTCTTCTCCACGGTTACGGTGATAATGATAACTCATTTTTAGGGTTACTTCTACAGCACTTGAGCCATTATCCGCAAAAAATATTTTATTTAAGCCTTTTGGTGTAATATGCACTAATTTTTCTGCCAATAAAATAGCAGGTTCATGAGAAAACCCAGCCAAAAGTACATGCTCTAAGGTATCAAGTTGCTCTTTAATTTTGCTATTAATTTTGGGGTTACAGTGACCAAATATATTTACCCACCAGCTACTAATCGCGTCAATATAACGATTTCCTTCAAAGTCAAAAAGATATACACCCTCACCAGATTTGATGGGTATTATTGGTAATTGTTCGTGATCTTTCATCTGTGTACATGGGTGCCAAATGTAATTGAAATCTTTTTCTACAAGCGAATGGTTCATTATTATTTCCTCTTTTGTCTAAAATTTAAAAAAAGTCTCTACTCTATTACTCTATTTATCAACAACATTTAACCACAAGTTGACTAAAATTATAGAATTCATTAGTAAATCAAAAAAATAATTTAATTCAAGGCAAAAAATATGATAAGTTGGATGCAAAAACATAATAAATATCTTATAGTGACAATTTGGATCGCTACAATTGCATTTATAGGTGCAGGATTTGTAGGTTGGGGAAGTTATCAGTATGGCTCAAAAGCAGGAAGTGTTGCACAAGTAGGGGATATTGAGATTAGTCAGGCTAAGCTTGATATGAGTTACCGTAATATTTATCAACAATATAATGAAAAGCTTAAAGGTCAACTAGATGACAAGAAAGCCAAAGAGATGGGACTTGCAAAGCAAGCATTAAATACACTTATCGTTCAAGCACAGCTTCTTAATTTGGCTAATGAGTTTGGTATTATTGTATCTGATGATGAATTAGCTCAAAAATTATCATTAATTCCATCTTTTCAAAATGATGGTAACTTTAGCAAAGCTATCTACCAAACATACCTTACAAGCCAACGACTTAAAGCCAAGACTTTTGAAGCAGTTATTCGTGATGAGACTATAATCCAAAAATTATTAGCTCTTATTGGAGTGGATGCCTTAGAATATGAAAAAGATATACTGCATAATGCTATGAGCATTGCAGATAAAATCGCGTTCAAAGTTTTGAATATGGATGATATTGCTATTACAGTGGTAGAAGATGATCTCAAAAAATATTGGGAAAGTCAAAAAAGCTCTTATATGACAGAAACACTTTATAAATTAGATGTTCTTTGGACAGAGAGTAATGCAACTACAGTAGACGAAAAAGAGATAACAGATTTTTATGCACAAAATAGCTTTAATTATGTAGATGCAGAGGGGAAACAACAACTTCTTGCTGATGCTAAAGAGAGAGTAATTATTGACCTTAAAATGAAAAAATCTAAAAAATCTGCACAAAAAGCTTATATAGCATTCAAAAAAGAGAAAGTAACAAAGAGTGAATCTATAGAACTAGTACTGAATGATACACAATTACCAATAGCTATTTGGAAAGAGATTCAAACAAAAGATGCTAAAAGTATTTTGAAACCAAAAGCAGTGAATAATCGTTATGCAACTATTAAAATAGTAGAGATTATTACACCTAGAGAGATGAGTTTTGAAGAAGCAAAAGTTCAAGTTACAGCAGAATTTACAGTGCAGAAACAAAAAGAGCAATTAGCAAAATTATCTGAAGAAAGTCTTAAAAATATTGATAACAATAGTACAGAGGTATCAGACTTTATTACACTTGATAGAGTTCAGCCTATAGGGACGCTTACAGCTCAGGAGAGCAGGGAGTTCATACAGCAATTATTTATATCTCAGCAAAAGAATGGTATTATTGAGGTTACAAATAAATCTGTTGTATATAAAATTTTGGAACAAAAGATTATTACTAATAAGCAAACAAGTGATTTAATTAACGCTGTAGCAAATCAGATAAAAAAGAGAGATTTTGAATCTAATCTTATTAAAAGTTTAGATAAGAGATATAAAACTCAAATCTTTGTGGAAGGACTCTAAGTTGAGCACAACAATTTTAGCTATTGATATTGGATCCACAAAAATTTGTGCCATTATCGCCGAGATAAAATATGATAAAGTTAGTATTACAGGACATGGTATTGCCTCATCCCAAGGGGTAAAAAAAGGTGTTATTACTAATATAGAACTCGCTTCAAAAGCAATCAAAAAAGCTGTCTCTGATGCAAAAAGAATTGCAGGTAGTCCTATTACCTCTGCTACAATATCAATCTCAAATGCATATGCACGAAGTCTTAACTCTGTGGGGATAGTTAATATCTTACACAAAGATATTTCTCTCAAAGAAATTAATCGTGTTATCCAAGCAGCTTTATATAATGCAAATGTTCCTAATGAATATGAAGTAGTGCATGTCCTTCCTTATAACTTCAAAGTAGACGATCAAGATTTTATTGAAAATCCATTAAATATGAATGCTAGTCGTATGGAAGCAGATGTTAATATTATTATTACACAAAAGTCTAGCCTCAATAATCTTAAAAAAGCAGTTCGATCAGCAGGAATAGAGATTAGTGGAATTGTCTTAAATGGCTATGCTTCGGCAATTGCTACTATGGCAGAAGATGAAAAAGAGTTAGGTGTAGCAGTAATTGATATGGGTGGACAAACAAGTAATATTATTGTCCATGCAGGAAATTCTATTAGATATAATGACTTTTTGGCTGTAGGCTCAAATCATATCACAAATGACCTCTCTATGGCACTGCATACTCCCCTAAAAATTGCAGAGAATGTTAAAATTCGTCATGGAAATTTAATTGAACTTTCAAATGATCTTATCGAACTCCCAATTATAGGTGATGAAGATAATAGAAATGAAGTCTCTTTAGAAATTGTACATTCAGTAATTATGTCTCGTGTAGAAGAAACTCTTATGTTACTTGCAAGATCATTGCAAAAAAGTTCACTTTTAGATCAAGTAGGTGCAGGTATTATTCTTACAGGTGGAATGACCAAGCTCAAAGGAATCCGTGAATTAGCACAAGAAATATTTGAAGATATGCCAGTAAGAATAGCACAACCAAATGATATTGGTGGCTTGTTTGATGAGTTAAAAGATCCAATCTATTCTACTGCTATTGGTCTTGTGTTTCATAGTGCAGGCAAACATACAGAATATGAGATTAATAATAATAATGATCTTTTGTATACACAATATTCTCCGCCAAGTGAAGATGCTTCTTCTATTCCTATTATTCCTCAAAAAGAGGATACTATCAAAGAAAATGAAAGAATTGATTTAGGTGATATTGAGCTAGGAGGTACAGTCAAAGAGTTACAGCAAAGACAAGTTGACTATACAATGGAAAGAAAAAAAGAAGAGAGAGAACGAAGAAGAACAGATTTTTCAATTGAAGATTTACCAGAAATACCGACAGGAAATGGGAATCCATTTAATAAATTAGCAAATTGGGCAAGACAACTATTCTAAAGAATAGAATAATTGATAATTAGATGACATTAATAGAGTATAATAAACCTTATATAAGGGGGGAGAGAAGATGGAAGACTTTGAGATAGAAGTAATAGAAACAAGATCTAGTGTAACAGGTGCTAAAATCAAGGCTATAGGCGTTGGTGGTGGTGGTGGAAACATGATTAATCATATGATTAATGGTGGTATTCAAAATATTGACCTTATTGTAAGTAATACAGATGCACAAGCACTACAAACTTCATTAGCTCCTTTTAAAATGCAACTAGGAATCAGTGCCACTCGTGGACTTGGTGCTGGTATGATACCTGAGAAGGGTCGAGAAGCTGCATTAGAAAGTTTTGATGAGATTAAAGCTATGCTTGATGGTTCAGATATAGTATTTATATCTGCTGGGCTTGGTGGAGGTACTGGTACAGGTGCAGCTCCTATCATTGCTCAAGCAGCCAAAGAAGTGGGTGCACTTACAGTTTCTATTGTAACAAGTCCATTTAAGTTTGAGGGACGCAAAAGAGCTAAGCTAGCAAAAGCAGGTCTTGAAGAACTCAAAAGAGAGAGTGATTGTATTATTGTTGTTCCTAATGAAAAGCTTTTAGCTATCGTAGAGAAAAACCTTGGTATTAAAGAGAGCTTTAAACTTGTTGATGACATTCTCTCTCAAGCAGTGAGTGGTATCTCTAATGTTATTCTTTCACATGGTGACAATGATATTAACCTTGACTTTGCAGATGTTAAAACAATTATGAACCATAGAGGTTTAGCACTTATGGGTGTAGGTTATAGCCAAGGCACAAATGCAGCATATGATGCAGCCAAAGCAGCTATTGAATCTCCACTTCTTGATAATGTTTCTATTGATGGAGCTATGGGTGTATTAGTTCATTTTGATATTCACCCTGATTATCCTATTTTGGAAATCTCAGCAGCTATGGATATAGTAGAAGAGAATGCTGATGAAGATGCAAATGTAATCTTTGGTACAACAACAAACTTTGATTTAAATATTGATGAAGTTAAAATTACAATTATTGCAACAGGATTTGAAAAGATGGGAGTTGCAGAAGCAGCAGCAACAGCAGCCGTCGCAACAGCATCTACACAGACAAGTACTCTCCCTGGTAGAAGTCCAAATAGACAAGCATCACCTAATATGCCAAAAAAACCACCAATGACAAGAAAGATAGTTGGAAGTGATTTTGATAGCCATGAAGATATGCTTGATGTTCCAACCTTCCTCAGAAGACAGATGGATTAGAGAATTTTCTCTACCCCTCTTCTTCCCCCAATACTTCTCCATAATTCCATTTTCATAATTATAAATTTATATTTTTTTCTGCTATTATTATACACATAATTTTAAGAAGGAAATACCCCATGAAATATCTCAAAAAACTCTCTGACTATGCTACTGTAGGTGGTTTAGGTGCATTACTTGTGACAGGACTAGCAGGATGTCAAGATAATATACCCAAAGAAGAACCCAAGGCTCAAGAGAAGACCAAAGAGGCAGCATTTGTTATTATTGAAGAGACAGCTGTAGGAAAATATAAAATTAAAGAAGAATTTCCAGCTGAAGAGACTCGTATTATACTTAAAAAATTAGATGGTACAGAAAAAGTATTAACCAAAGAAGAGATGGATGCTCTTATCAAAAAAGAAGCTGCCAAAATAGATGATGGTACATCAAATCTAACCAAAGATAATACACAAAATCCAGAAGTAGCCAACCAAGGAATGAGCCTAGGGGAAACTATTTTAGCAAGTGCTGCGGGTGCTATGCTTGGTGCGTGGATAGGAAGTAAACTTTTTGGGAATCAGAATTTCCAAAATAATAGAAAAGCAGGCTATAAATCTCCTTCTACTTATTCTAAAAGTAATAAAAGTTTTGGAAGTAAATCATCAGGAAGTAGTAGTAGCAAAGCCAAAAGTGGATTCTTTGGTTCTAAATCAAGTACGGCTTCTAGTAGTAGCACAAGAAATGGTGGCTAAGAGATGATACAATTACAACAAACCCAACCCTTAGATTTAGACTACTTAGAAGAGTTAGGATTTATATGGCATACAGATACCGACGAAACGCCATATATTTCTGATGAACTTGTTGTAATAAGTGAAGCTGAGGCAGAAGCCTATTATGAAGCAGGAAATGAACTCTATGAAATGTTTGTATCTGCTGGAGATCATATAGTTGAAAATAATCTTTTTCATGAGATAGGTATTCCTTTTAATCTTGTAGACCTTATCAAGGAGTCATGGGAGAGTGATATTCATTGGCATCTTTATAGTAGATTTGATTTAGCTGGTGGTATAGATGGTCAGCCTATTAAACTTATTGAGTTTAATGCAGATACACCTACAGCACTTTTTGAGACAGCTATAATCCAATGGGCAATGCTCAAACAAAATAACCTAGAAGAGAGTCATCAATTTAATTCTTTATATGAGTCTCTTATAGAGAATTTCCAACGACTTATTACTCTTGATGAAAGTGTAGAAGAATTTGAAGAAAAATATGATGGATGGAAATTTTTATTTACATCTATTAGAGATAATATAGAAGAAGAACAAACAGTAAAACTCCTTCAACATATTGCAGATGAAGCAGGATATGAGACAGAGTTTGCTTATATTGATGATATAGGATTTAGTGATGAAGAGGGTATTATCTATCAAGATGAAATCTATGAACTCTGGTTCAAGCTTATTCCTTGGGAAGATATAGCCCTAGAAGAGTCAGACTTGGCTATGATTTTGAAAAATATTGTACATAATCAAAAAGCCATACTTTTTAACCCCGCCTATACACTTATGTTCCAAAGCAAAGCTATACTCAAAGTATTATGGGATTTATATCCTCATCATCCTCTATTACTAGAAACTTCTTATGAGCCATTAGTAGGCAAAAAACAGGTACAAAAACCTATCTTTGGACGCGAAGGAGGAAGTGTGAGTATTTTGGATACTGATGGTTCTACAGTGGCAAGTGAAGAGGGTGATTATGATAATCACAAAATGATATATCAAGCCTACACAGCATTTCCAACAGATAGTACAGGAGCTTCCTATCAAGCAGGACTATTCTATGTATATGAATCATGCAGTCTAGGCTTTAGAAAAGGCGGACTCATCTTGGATAATATGTCAAAATTTGTAGGACATATTGTAGATTAAGATATATTCTGGTGGGATGCTCCCACCCTACAAATATACGCAGTTATCTAATACACTTGCATCACTTATAAATCCCTTTATAGGGAAAAATATTTAGTATATAAACTATCTTCTAATACCCATCTAATCAAATTACAGATAGAATATAGAATATAAAATAATGGAGAATATATGCCTTGTCACTCTATAATATCTGATGAAGATATTGAAAAAATTTATGATATTCCAAAGATTTCATCATTTGATATAGTTACTGATTGTTTGGATAAATCTAAAAAATCAGCTAAAATAGATATATTTAAAGACAGTAAACGATTAAATACTACATATATTACAAGAGAATATGATGAAAATTATGAATTGAGAGGCACTACAGAATCAACATTAGGAAAAGTAGTATTGCATCAGACATTTTTTTTGCAAGAAGAGAATCAGAAATTAGGTTTAGCAACTTCTTTATTTTGGAAAGAACTAGATATTTACCGAAACAATGATTTTAATGAAATTCATCTTGATGCCATAGAAGATGGAATTATTGTATGGCATTCATTAGGGTATCATTATTTAGATGAGAGTACAGAAGCTAACCTTATGATACGATGGTATGAATATTTTGTTGAAACTTTTGATGAAATATCTGAGGAGGAACGAACTAAAATTATACATAAAACAAATAATTTTGAACAAGTTCTTAAAAAATATAAAGTGCCTAAAAATAAAATAACTTTTTCTAAATGGTTGAGAAAAAATGATTTAGTCACAGCGGAACCAATGTTTTACAAATTATGAGGAGGAAATAATGGATAAACGATATGATATTAAATTTTTTATTAATAATACTAATATTCTTGTATTTAGAGCTTTTTTGGTTAATGCTACTTCGTATAGACTTATTTCTATTGAAGGATTTGGAGTTAATGAAAATTATAAAAATCTTTTTCTTAGAATTATTCAAGGCAAATTGAGAGTAAAATATTTTGATAAAAGTACATTTGTAGAGAAGGAGAAAGCAACCCCTCAATATGTTGAAATTAATGAAAATAGTGCTATTGAGAATATACAAAAAGCAGAAACTCTTGATAATCAATTAGTAGGTATAACAATGAAATCAGAAGAAATTCAATTAGAACCAATGCTATCTTTCAGATATGAAGGACATAGTTTGAATTTAGCTGATGGATTGTTACCAAAAAATGCAAATAAGGTCAGTAATATTACAACCAAACTCATATCTAAGATATGTGCAAATAATACAGATTTTGGAGAAGTATATCAAATGGAAAGTTATGCTGGTAGTACCGTTATTCCTTTTGAGGCAGAAAGAATTGATAAGAGTGTCATTGAAATTTTAATTAAAATAATAAATGATATAAATAAAGGTAAAGCTGATATTAAATATATTCAAGCAAATGAAAATTTTTCACTATTATATAAAAAGATTATAAAAACATTACAAGAGTTACCAAGTATTAAAGGATTAGAAAAATTTCAAATAATTATTAAAGGAGAAGAATATACCATTAGTAATTTAAAACTTTTAGATAGATTAGATATGTATAGTCAAGCCTTGAATGGAAAAGCAAAAGTTAGATATTATGAAGGTCAATTAAAAAGTCGGAAAAATAGATATGTTATTGTTGTTGAAGAAGATAGTAAAGATGTGAGATTACATTTTGATACACAAGATAATAATTTTCAGTCGATTTTAAAAAATGCTAAAAACTTAATTTGTGGTACTCATATTAGCTATAAAGGCTATATTGAGAGTGAAGAAGTAATTTTAATAAATGAACTAATTATTGTATAATATATACAAATAATTTTTTATTTACAGGAGTAAGTATAATAAAGAAATATTGAAAACTCTTGGAGGATATCCCTAAGACTTTGGGACTGCTGGTATATGATTTAGCCAAAAAATTATGAAAAAACTAGCATCTCTTCCAGTGTCACTTTGACATTCTCTCCAAGAGCTTTTACATCATATCCACCTTCCAAGAAAAATATACAAGGGATAGAATCTAAATCAAGAATAGTTCGTACCATTTGCTTTATGCCATCAGTAGTAACATCTAATGAGGCTAGTGGGTCGCTTTCGTGTAGGTCGTATCCTGCTGAGACCAAGAGAATATCGGGTTGAAAAGAGTTATATGCTTTTGGTAGTTCTTGGGTATAAATCTCCAAAAGTTCACTATCACTACTATTTGGCATTAAGAGATGGTTTGAGGTAAAGCCTTTGCCTTCTTCTTCACCTATATGACTCTCTACTCCTGTTCCTGGGTAAGTAAATGCTTGGTGTGAGCTAAAGTAAAAAACTGTAGAATCTTTCCAAAATGTATCTTGTGTACCATTTCCATGGTGTACATCAAAATCTATAATCATAACTTTTTTATAACCTTGAGATTGGGCATATCGTGCAGTAATGGCAATATTATTAAAGAGACAAAACCCCATAGATTCTGTAGGTGTGGCATGGTGACCGGGGGGACGAACAGCACAAAAGGCTCTCTCAAACTCTTTGGCTTTGATTCCATCTATAGCGACGATACCAGCCCCCACAGCTATAGTTGCCACATTGAAGGAGTTGAGAGAACAGATAGTATCAGCATCTATAGCCAAAGAGGCTTGGCTTGCATCATAGACTTTATCAATATGCTCCTGAGAGTGTACAAGTCGTAGAATATTTTGAGATACAGCTATGGGTTTGGGGAGGAGAAGTTGCTTTTTGAGTGGTGCTATGGCTTTTTCTATAGCTTGTAGACGATAAGAAGATTCAGGGTGTTGGAACCCTGTATCGTGGTCTTGGTAGAATATATCGCTAATATAGGCTACTGTATCTATCATTGTATTAGTCTGATAATTTTCCAATTTCATCAATAGCTACTTGTAGTGATGCCATATCAGAAATAACAAAATGTGGTTTTTTTGTGGCTCTTCGGTTGAGACCTTTGAGTACACCACCGTGACCAAACTCTATATAACAGTCTACCTCTTCATCAAATGAAGCAATTGATTGTTTATAAAGTACTGGTGAGACGAGTTGTTTGGCTAGAAGATCTAGTGCTTGTGCTTTTGTATTGTATCTATTGGCTGTTACATTAGAGATAACAGGAGCATTAAAGTTATCTTTGAGCATATCTACAAGCTTATTACTGAGTGGCTCAATGGCACTTTGAAGGAGTGGACAGTGACTTGCTACAGACATATTCAGTAGCATAGCTCTTTTGGCTTTTGCCTCTTTGAGGATTGGTACGAGTTTTTCTAGGTCTGACTTAATACCTGCTATAACTATCTGACCAGTGGCATTATAATTCACTGCCCAGACGCTAAGTCCTTGCTCTCTTTGGTTTGTACAAATCTCTTCTACTACATCATCACCTAGACCCAATGATACCATCATTCCTACATCTTGACCTTCACATGCCTTAGCCATAAGCTTTCCGCGTAAGTTTACAAGCTCTACAGCGTCAATAGCATCCAATGCACCTACACTCACAAGTGCAGAAAATTCACCCAAAGAGTGTCCCAGAGCATAATATGGAGTAATATCAACCGCATCACTAAAGAGTCTATTAGCAATTGCACTTACAAGTAAAATAGCTGGTTGTGTAAATTCTGTTTTTTCTAAGTCAGTATTTTCTTCAAAAAGAAGATTTTCAAAATCAATACCTGTTCTTTGACTCGCATCATTTATCATATCTTTGGCTACTT
The DNA here is from genome assembly GCA_016744315.1 of Sulfurovaceae bacterium. Taxonomy (GTDB): domain Bacteria; phylum Campylobacterota; class Campylobacteria; order Campylobacterales; family Sulfurovaceae; genus SZUA-451. The sequence continues at coordinate 10,962 of JADGER010000013.1, read as the reverse complement.
GACTATTATCAAAAAAGTCTCTCCCCATACCCATAGCTTGAGACCCTTGACCAGGGAATAAAAATGCACATTTAATAGACATGAACGCTCCTTAATTTTTTAATTATTCTATCTAAAAGTTCTAAAACTTGAATAAACTCTTTTTAAACTCATAAAACTTTGTAGAGCTATTATCATCTTGAAGATTTAGAGATTTTAATACTTTTGGATTTACTAGATAGTAGCCTAAAACAGTATTTATCTTGTCACCTTTTTGTAAAGTAAAATCATAATTTATAATTCTACTCTCAGCACCTTGAATCATTGTATTTTTAAGTGTAGTATCTGCTACCCAAGGCATAGCTGGTTTGCCATTTTTGCCTATGACTCGTGCAAATGTTGTATCTTTGAGTGGTATAGTTTTATTGGCTCTTGTAATAACTATTTTGAAAACAGCTAGGCGTAGAGGGTGTAGCAGTAGTGCATGAGATGAGTGGTTTTGGATAATTATATCAAAACTATCTTTATGCTTTTTAAAATCTATTTTGACATACTGTTGGAGCATATCAGAGTAGTGGTGTGTGCCTGCAAAGCCGTGGAATGCATGTTCTGAAGTATCTTTGAAATCAGACACACTCCCTTTGACTTTTGGCATATGACAACTTACACAGTTTTTGCCATTCATTTCATTGTCTATATTGGTAGAGCAGACATTAAGCCCCCATTTGTTCATTTTGTGAGAGTGACAGCCAATGCAGACATTTCCATTTTTCATAAGCTCATTGCCTGTAGTTTTAATCTTATGATAGGGAGAATCTACATGATTTTTGAGTGTACCAAAATAGTTTTTTCCTTCTTTGGCTATAATATTTGTATTAGATCTTTTATGAAGCTCTATAGACTCTATTCTGTGACAATATGCACAGCTAATACCTGCTTGATGTGTTGTATTATTGGCATCAGGAAGTGCTTTTTTACCTTTGGTTATCATAGCATCTAAATTATTTGCAGTAGGCGTATGGCACTTGCCACAACCATACTGCTCTTTTTTGTTTTTTTGTGGATGTTTATCCCATACTGCTTTGTGGATAGGGTCTTTTTGAGGAGTAGAGTGTTTATGTACAGAGGTAGAAAATTCATTATAGATAGCTTTATGGCACTCTTTGCAGTCTGTGCTTGGAGCAAAAGAATGCGTTGCATTATTAGCATAAATATTTATGGCTAATACAAACATAAGGAGTAAGATTTTCATATATTGGCTTCCTTTTATAGGGATTATTTTTTATTTTGATTGTAGCAGAAAGTAACTGATTTTAGTGTACTTATACTTTAGATAACTTTTTCTTTTGTTTGTGTGGGTATTTATTGTAACTATTTCTCTTAGTTATCTAGTAAAAAATAGTTTTAAAATCAAAGAGTAAGTAGGCTTTGAAGTGATTTTATGCTAATCTTACCATAATATAAAATAGTGACAAGGTTAGTTTATGTCAGAAGCAAAATTACAACAAATTAAGAGAGTGGGATTTATCCTAAAGCCAAATACACCAGAGATTAAACCTCTTTATGAGAGAATTTCTAGTCAAATTCAAGCAAGAGGAATTGATATTCTTTTAGCTAAGAATTCTGCCAATATGATAGGTGAAGAAGGTATGGATTTTGATGATATGTGCAAAGAAGTTGATTTTTTGATTTCTTTGGGTGGTGATGGAACACTTCTTTCATTAGTGCGTCGTAGTTATGGATATAATAAGCCAGTGCTAGGTATTAATGCAGGAAATTTAGGATTTCTAGCTGATATTGGGATTGATGAAGTGGAATTATTTTTTGATAATCTTTTAGAGGGAAATTATCGTATAGATGATAGAATGATGATAGAAGGATTTATCCAAAATAAAGATGGGGGTAAAAGAGAATTTTTTGCTTTTAATGATGTGGTAATTACGCGACCTACTGTCTCTAAAATGGCTAATATTAGTGCGTATATTGATAATGTATGGTTTAATACTTATCGAGGCGATGGATTAATTATCTCTACACCCACAGGATCTACAGCGTATAACCTTGCGTCAGGTGGACCTGTGATGTATCCTTTGACACAAGCATTTATTATGACTCCTATTTGTGCGCATTCTCTTACTCAAAGACCACTTGTTGTGCCTGCTGATTTTACAATAGAATTAGATTCTCCTGATGAAATAACTATTGCAGTTATTGATGGTCAAGATGATTATAAGATGTACAAAGGTGATAGGCTTGTAATAAAAGGTGCGATTCGAGGAGCAAGATTATTGCATAAAAAAGAGAGAAATTATTTTTCTGTATTACGCGAAAAACTCTCTTGGGGTGAGAAAGTATGATAGAGAGACTATATTTAAAAGAACTTTTGAGTTTTGATGAAGTTACTTTAGATTTTGATCCTAGGCTTATTGTTTTGAGTGGAGCGAGTGGGGCAGGGAAGTCTGTATTAATACAAAGTATTCTTTCTAGTTTTGGATATGCAGGAGGAGAAGCAAGGCTTTGTGAAGTTACACTTTCTAAGCCCCCTTTGCTTACTTCTGATATGTATGAGTTAGATAATGAACTAGTTGTAAAAAGTCTCAAAAAAGATCGTGCAAGATTTTATCTGAATAATCAAAATATCTCTAAAAAATCACTAAAAAATTTGTTTAGTTCGTATTTATATTATTTGAGTGTACGCGATAAAAGTGGATTTGAAAGTAAAATACTTATAGAGTTACTTGATGCGTCTATTATCCAAAGTAATAGAGCATATAAAAAGCTTATTGATACTTATAAAAGTCGATATACACATTATAAAATTAAATCTAATCAGCTTATCAAAATGCTTGAAGATGAAAAAAAATTAGGTGAATTAGTCGAATTTACCACCTATGAGATAGAAAAAATAAAAGCAATAAACCCCAAAGAGGGTGAAGATAAAGAGCTTATCAAGATTAAACAACAACTCTCAAAAATAGATAAAATAAATGATTCTTTAGCACAGGCAAATGCTATTTTTCAGCTAGAATCATCTGTGCAAGAAGTATTTCGTTTATTAGAAAAAGATGATAGTTATTTTACGGATGCTATGAATCATCTTCGTGCAGATTTTGAAGAAACAGAGCAGTTGACAGAAGAGCTTTTGGATATTAATGTAGAAGAGGTTCTTAATAGACTAGAGCAAATATCTGCACTCAAAAATAGATATGGCTCTATTGTAGAAGCGCTTGCCTACCAAAAAAAGAAAGAAGCAGAGCTAGAGGGTTACAAGAATATAGAGAGTGATAAAAGTGAACTAGAATCATTTTTACTCAAAGAATATAAAGAGCTAACTCTTTTAGCAGAACAAATATCAAAGCAAAGAGAGCAAGAGGCATATAAGTTTGAAAAAGAGCTTGATGGATACCTACAAGACCTCAAACTCTCTAAAGCTTCTTTTGTTTTTGATAGCTGTGACTTATCTGAATTAGGAAGAGATATGATTGATCTCAAACTAGGAAGCTCTACTACTCTAACACTTAGTGGTGGTGAGTTTAATCGCTTACGATTAGCACTTTTGGTAGTCTCTATGCAAAATAAAAAAGGTACGGGGGGGGTAATAATATTAGATGAAATAGATGCCAATGTAAGTGGTGACGAGTCTATTGCAATTGCATCTATGATATCCAAACTCTCCACAGCTTATCAAGTTTTTGCTATTTCACATCAAGCCCATCTCTCTGCCAAAGCTAACCAGCATATACTTATTAGCAAAGAGGGAGACTCTAGCAAAGCTAGAATATTAGATAAACAAGAGAGAATAGCCGAAATCACTCGTATTATCGGAGGTAAAAATCCAGACCAAGAAGCCATAGCTTTTGCCCAAAAATTATTGAAGGAAAATTATGATTATTGATACACATTGCCATCTTGATGATATGCGTTATGATGAAGATATTCAAGAAGTATTAGCACGAGCAAAAGCAAAAGGAGTCGAGCAGTTTATTATCCCAGCAGCAGACCCCAAGACATTGCAAAGAGCTGTTAATTTATCTGAAAGATTTGATGAAATATATTTTGCTGCAGGAGTACACCCTTATGATGCTTCTAATTATGATAGAGCATTTTTAGAGCCTTTTGTAGAACATGCTAAGTGTGTGGCAATAGGTGAATGTGGATTGGATTATTATAGATTACCCAAAGAACCTGAAGCAATAGAAAAAGAAAAAAAACTCCAAAAAGAGGTATTTATAGATCAAATTCTCTGGGCAAAAGAGTTGCAAAAACCACTAATAGTTCATATTCGTGATGCAAGTGAAGATTCTAAAGAGATATTAGAAGAGTATGCAGGAGAGGAGGGAGGAGTGCTACACTGTTATAACGCAGATGAATCACTCCTCTCTTTGGCTTCTAGGAATTTCTATTTTGGTATCGGTGGAGTACTCACATTTAAAAATGCAAAAAAACTTATAAATAGCTATCCCAAAATCCCCAAAGAAAAATTATTAGTAGAAACAGATGCCCCATACCTCACCCCACATCCCCACAGAGGAGAAAGAAACGAACCACTTTATACCACACATGTTTTAGAAAAAATGAGTATTTTAAGTGATATAAGCATAGAAGAGATGGCAAAAATAACTACTAATAATGCTCAAGAGCTTTTTAAATTATAACTCCCTAGAAATCTCTTTACTACTTTGAGCTCCTAAGTCTTTGAGTTGTTGGGCTTGGCGGACTAGGTTGCCTTTGCCGTTACTTAGTTTGTTTTTTGCCAAGAGGAAGCTTTGTTGTACAGTATCAAGTTGTTTGGATATCTTTATCATATCTTCACTAAAGCCTACAAACTTATCATACATGGCTCCTGCTCTTTTGGCTATCTCTTGAGCATTTTTATTTTGTTTTTCTTGTCTCCATATATTTTCTATTGTACGCATAGCCACAAAAAGAGTTGTAGGAGAGACAAGGATTATTTTTTTGTTTAGGGCATACTCATATAAAGTTGTATCATGTTCTAAGGCTGTGGCTAAAGCACCTTCTATTGGCATAAACATAAATATAAAATCAAGAGTATTTATACCTTTGAGTCTTTCGTAATTTTTTTCTGAAAGGGAATTAATATGTTTTTTGATAGAGTCTATATGGGCTTTAAGATATTGGGCTTT
>JADGER010000013.1:0-5739 GCA_016744315.1 Sulfurovaceae bacterium | reverse complement strand
TGGGCTTTAAGATATTGGGCTTTGTCTGTGGGGTCTTGGGTATTAGTATATTGCTCGTAGGCTACTAATGATGTTTTGGCATCTATTATAATATCTTTTTCATTAGGGAGTCTGACTATTACATCAGGACGAAAGGCTTTGTTTTCTTCTGTGTAGCAAGTTACTTCTCTTTCAAACTCACTGCCTTCTCTAAGACCAGAATTTTCTAATACGCGTGTAAGCACCATTTCACCCCATATTCCTTGTTTTTTGTTTTCACCTTTAAGTGCTTGGGTTAGGTTAATGGCATCTTGGCTTATTTGTTGGTTAAGTGTTTTGAGTGTGCCTATTTCATGTTTAAGCACGGCTCTATCTTGGCTCTCTTGGGTGTAAACGCTTGCAATTTGTTGTTTAAACTCATATAATTGCTGATGTAAAGGGCTGATAAGTTTATCTAAGTTTTGGGTGCTTAAGGATGTAAATGTTTGGGCATTATTTTGTAATACTCGATTTGCTACCTTTTCAAATTCTTCTTTAAGTTCTGCTTTGTGTGATTCTAATAGAAGTGATTTTTCTTTGTTATATTTAGTTTGTTCTTCTATCTTGACCTCTAGCATAGCATTATTAGTTTGGAGTTGATGGTATTTCTCTTGAAGTGAAAAGTATTGGAAAGCCAAAAAAACTATAATAAGAAAGAGTATAAATAAAATTATACTTATATTATATATATTCATTCTTATCCTCTGATCTCATCATAATGAGCAGGGTAATTACATTTGAGTTGTGATGGCTTTATTTTTGTATTTTTATAGCGTACTTTTGAAAAAATAATCACTACTGTATTATCTAAATTATCTTTGTACACCACACTTTGAAGTTGTTTTTTATTATTGAGTCTAATCGTGTAATTTATCTCTTTGTGTTTGGCTACATAGATTAATTTTTTATGCTGTTTTGCCTTTTTGAGGATTTTTACAAGATTTAGATCACTATCTATAAGATAAGTTGAAATCTGTTCTAGGTCATGGTCAACTACCAAAAGTTCTACTTCATTGGTACAAACCTCTTTTTTTGTAGGAGAGTTATAGTTCCACTTAAAGTTATTAGGTGAAGAGAAAAGTAAAGAACCTGTGTAATGAATTTTTTTGCCTTTGTCACTGGTAATTGTTTGCTTGAAATTTGCTTGAAAACTCGTAGGAAGAACAATAGCATCCTTGCCCACAACGGCTACTACAAGAGTAAGAAGTAGTAAAAATATTCTTTTTATCATAAATAAACACCTTAAAATTAATATCTATTACTATAACAAATTATTAGTAGAAATTTGTTAAATTTAGGATATAATCAAGGAAACTATAAAAAAGAGCAATGATAATGAACCAAAAGATTCAAACTCTTAAAAAAGAGCTATGTAAAGTTATTATAGGTCAAGAGCAGATGATAGATGGTCTTATTATTGGACTTCTTTGTCATGGGCATATTTTGGTAGAGGGTGTACCAGGACTAGCAAAAACAACTACAATTAATGCTTTCTCCAAAGCTTTGGGTTTAGACTTTAAACGCATTCAGTTTACTCCTGATCTCTTGCCTAGTGATATTATAGGTGCAGAAATTTATGACCCACAAAATAACTCTTTCAAAATCAAAAAAGGTCCTCTTTTTACGAATCTATTATTAGCAGATGAAGTCAATAGAGCTCCTTCCAAAGTACAATCTGCTCTTCTTGAAGCTATGCAAGAGCGACAAGTAACCATAGGTGATGAGAGTTTTATATTAGAAAAACCATTTTTGGTAATGGCAACACAAAACCCTATAGAACAAGAAGGTGTCTATACTCTGCCCGAAGCACAGCTTGACCGTTTTATGATGAAACTAGTGGTTGGACATAATAGTGAAGAAGAAGAACTAGAGATTATGCGTAGAGTTGCAACTAATAGTTTTGAAGAGATTACAGAAGTATTAAATTTAGAAGATATAGAAAATATCAAAAATGAATTAGCAACAATTCATATAGATGCCCAGTTAGAAAAATATATTATAACCCTTATTTCTGCCACACGAGAACCAGCAAAATTTGGTATGGATTCTTTGGGTACTATTATAGCATTTGGTGCGTCGCCAAGAGCCTCAATAGATCTCTACAAAGCATCCAAAGCCAAAGCATTTTTGCGAGCTAATACTTTTGTGACTCCAAGTGATATTGGTTTTGTTTTGTATGATGTATTGCGTCATCGTATAGTTTTAAGCTACGAAGCAAGAGCCAAAGGGATTACAAGTGATGAAGTTATCTCTACAATCCTCAAAAATATACCAATTCCATAAAAGAGAGAAGATACAATGTTTAGCTTTTTACAAAAAATAGGTAAGGCTCTTATGACTCCAATAGCAGTACTTCCTATTGCTGCACTTTTGCTTCGTTTTGGATTTGGAGATATTTTTGATGGTCAAATAGCGATGGTTATGAAGAGTGCAGGGGAAGCTATATTTAGCAATCTTGACTTACTTTTTGCTGTAGGTATTGCCTATGGGTTAGCAAAAAATAGTGATGGATCAGCAGGTCTTGCAGGAGCTGTTGGATTATTAATAGCCAAAGATGTCTATCAAACTATTGATGAGAGCGTTAATATGGGAGTTTTCATTGGTATTATTATGGGAGTTATTGCAGGGCTGCTCTATAATCGCTTTCATAATATCAAACTTCCCGAATTTCTAGGATTTTTTGGAGGTAAAAGATTTGTACCTATAGTCACGGCTTTGAGTGCCATAGTTGTGGGAGTACTTGCAGGATATTTTTGGCACTTTGCACAAGATGGTATTAATAGTTTTAGTACGGCAATTATAGGCTTAAATGAGATAGGAACTTTTATCTATGGTACGCTCAATCGTCTCCTAATCCCACTAGGATTGCATCATATTCTTAACTCTATTTTTTGGTTTCAATTAGGTGATTATGAGTATATACAAGCGGGTAAAACCTTGGTAGCCCATGGAGATTTATCCCGATTTTTTGCAGGAGACAAGAGTGCAGGTTTTTATATGTCTGGCTTTTATCCTGTGATGATGTTTGGTTTGCCTGCTATGGGAGTAGCACTTTATCTTCGCACCCCAAAATCACAACGCAAAAAAGCAGGACTTATCCTAGGAGGAGTAGCATTTACCTCATTTCTCACAGGAATTACAGAGCCTTTTGAGTTTTTGTTTTTATTTATAGCTCCTTTGCTTTTTGTAATGCACGCTTTGCTTACAGGTCTCTCTTTAGCTTTGGCACAGCTTTTGGATATACACCATGGTTTTGGTTTTTCTGCGGGATTTATTGATTATATTATCAATTACAAACTTGCAACAAATCCTATATTGCTACTTCCTTTAGGCTTATTTATGGCTTTTTTATATTTTGTATTATCTTATATACTTCTAGGATTTATGCCTCTTAGACTTTTTGATAAAGATATACAAGAAGAGAAAAGTCAAGAAACCAATCAAGCTAAAGCATTTATCCAAGCCCTTGGAGGCAAAGAGAATATTATACAAACAGATGCTTGTATTACTCGCCTTAGAATGACACTCAAAGATAGCTCCCAACTCAAAGAAGAAGCGTTCAAAGCCTTAGGTGCTTCAGGAGTTATCCGACCTACAAACCAAACTATCCAAATAGTCCTAGGCACAAAAGCCCAAGCAATAGCAGAAGAGATTAAAGAGAGTATGAAATAGCCTTATCGAACTCTCCTAATCCCTTTGACTCCTAGTTTAAATATATTAGAAGCAGTGTTATTTTTAGTTTGAGGAAAACCAACTAATATATCAGCACTCTCTTTGGCAAAAACTTCATCATACTCTCTACCACTCAAATTAGCAGAAGTTGTATACGCCCAGCCTAATTTACTAAGTAAGTGTGTATGAGGTGAATTTTTGATAACACGATAAGAGTGCATATTTGGAAAGATAAAAGAAGTCTTTTGAGATCTTCTCACTCTATTTTTATGTTTTTGTGGCACTCGTGTAAATGAGTTGAGTTGTTCCAATGAAGGAAGGGCAATAATATAATGCTTATGTGGAGGGCGTTGTTTGATATTGCTAAGTTTCTGTGGAGATTGTGAGATAAAACCAATAGTTGTATCTGTTTGGGTGAGGTAGACGCTGTTTTTATTAAATATATTCATTGTTATATGCTACCTTATCTTAGGATGAATTTTATACAATATTATATAAAAATTCTCTTATAATAAAATTTAAGTCTATTAGTTTTAATTTATGATTATAATTGTAAATAATAAATTTAGGAGACTATATGAGTGAAAAAAATATAAAAGATATAATTGAAATTGATATAAAAAATATAGATACCAAAGCCATAGTAAAAACAGAAAACTTTGTACAGTATGAAGCATTTGATGATTTGATAAAATTTTTAGAAAATGATGTAAAGAAAAAAGTTACAAAAAAAGATAAATATTATAATCAAAGAACTCATAATACTATCTTTGTCAATGGTGAAAGAGGAAGTGGAAAGACACAGTTTTTATTGAGTATAAAGAATTATGTTAAAAATAATGCTACAGAAGAAAATTCACTAAAAAAACTCTATTTTTTTACTCCTATAGACCCCACACTACTTCATGAGAATGAAAGTTTTTTAACGATTATCATTGCTAAGATTTTGAATAATTTTGAAAAAAATAAAAAATTTTGTGAATTAGATTCTGATAAACAAAAAAGCTTTTATCAGCTCTTATCAAATATATCTAAAGCTATTGATGGTGCGATTAATAATAAAAATGGACATAGAACAGCACTTGAAAATATCTCTCAAGAGCAAACAAGCCTAAAACTGGAAGAGTATCTACATAACTTTTTTTATCAGATTACAAAAATATTAAAAAAGGAACGACTGGTTTTACTTATAGATGATGTAGATATGGCATTAGATAGAGGATTTCAAGTATTAGAAGTGATTAGAAAATATTTAACTTCTCCTTATATTATCCCAATTGTTACAGGTAATGAAAACTTATATCTTCGTATATTAGAAAATCATTTTATTGAATACACTTCAAGAGAAGAAGAAAAAGAGAGACTTGCTATTGATTATCTTGTCAAAGTATTTCCTCTGCATCGACGGCTTAAAATAAAAACACTTTACCAATTATCCAAGGATAGAAAAATTTTGTTTGTGTTTGATGATGAGGAGTTTTCTTTTAAATGTTATTCTTGTCCAAATGGAAAAAAAGATAATTATTTTTATGTATTGGTTGCAAAAATATTTAAAACAGAAGAATCAACAAAAGTTTTTGTTAAAAATTTGTTTTCAAACCCTTTACGAAGAATTATTCAATTTTTAAATAAAGAATATATAGATAAAGAAAGCACCTTTTCACTTAATAGTGTCAATAATATAGAAGAATTGGAAATAACATATTATTTAATAAAGCTCTTAAATGATGTAGAATCTTGGAAAACATATTTAGAAGAGGGAAGAAAATTTATTACAGATGGTAATTGGGAAAAAGCAATATTCTTATTTAAAAAGAGTATTGATTTAAAGGAGACAGAAGAAGCATGTTATCTTCTTGGTAATGCTTATTATCAACTACCAGATTATAAAAATGCTGAAGATACTTATAATAAAGTTATTAAACTAAATGAAAAAAATAGTGATGCTTGGTTTAAAATAGGAGCAATTTATAGTAATAAGGATAATCATAAGGAATCAATAGAGTATTATATAGAATCTATAAATATTAATCCATTAGAGGGTAATAT
>JADGER010000012.1 GCA_016744315.1 Sulfurovaceae bacterium | reverse complement strand
TTCTCTTTTGGTTATACATCTACTAAAATATCATTCCATCAACTGGTGAAGATGCTGTAGCAAATGGTCTTTTTGGGATTCTTCCTGCTTGAAAGCTCATTCTTCCTGCTATAACTGCATGTTTCATAGCTTCTGCCATTAGCATTGGATTTTTTGCTTGTGCTATTGCTGTATTTGTAAGTACACCATCAGCACCTAATTCCATAGCCACACTTGCGTCACTTGCACAGCCAATACCTGCATCAATAATCATAGGTACAGAGATAGCTTCACGGATAAAGTGAACATTAAACTTATTTTGAATTCCAAGACCACTACCAATAGGAGATGCCAAAGGCATAATAGCATCTGCACCAGCATCTTCTAATCTTTTTGCCATAATAGGATCATCACTTGTGTATGCCATAATAGTAAAGCCTTCTTTTGATAAAACTTCACATGCTTTAATTGTTTCTAATACATCAGGATAAAGAGTTTTTGCAGTATCTCCAATAACTTCTAGTTTGATAAGGTCAATGCCTGTAGCTTCACGAGTAAGTCTAAACAGAGTAATCGCTTCTTCAGCCGTTACACATCCAGCAGAGTTGGGCAAAAACTTAACCTTTGTGTCTTTGAAATAACTCATTAAATTCTCTTCTTTAGGATTCGTAATATTTACGCGTCGTACTGCTACGGTAATAAGTTCACTCCCACTTGCCAAGGTTGCATCAAGTGTAGTTTGAAAACTATCATACTTTCCACTACCTACAATAAGTCTACTTCCTAATTCATATTTTCCAATTTTTAATATTTCGCTCATTTTTTATTCCTAATATTTATTTAAAGGGTTATAGCATATCACTATTTAAAACTTTCTTAGATATTATTTATCAAGCCATAGCTCTTGGACTTGTTGTGCATTTGATGGTTTATGATACAGATAGCCTTGTATTTCATAACAGCCATTTTTAACTAAAAACTCTTTTTGTTCGATTTGTTCTACACCTTCTGCTATTACAGAGAGATTTAGTCCTTTTGACATAGAGATAATAGTTTTGACAATTTCTGCATCATTACTATTTTTTAGGAGATTTTTAATAAAAGATTGATCTATTTTTAGTTTATTAATAGGAAGTTTTGTAAGGTAAGAGAGAGAAGAATATCCTGTACCAAAATCATCTATAGCTAATTTTATACCTAAATCATTGAGTACTTGGAGTGTTTTAATTGATTCATAAGGATTTCTCATAATCTGACCTTCTGTAACTTCTAGGTTTATCCAAGAGGCATTAGCTCCACTTTGTTCTATTATTTTTTGTATTTTTTGTATAAAATCTTTTTGTTCTAATCTAAGAGGAGAGAGATTCAAAGAGATAATACCAGGGTTAAATCCCTCTTGATACCATGTTTTAAATTGTGTTAAAGCTTTTGCCATAGCCCACTCATCAAGTTGGACAATAAAACCAGTCTCTTCTGCTAATGGTATAAATTTAGCAGGAGAGATAAGTCCCATTGTAGGATGATGCCATCGTAAAAGAACTTCCATACCAAGAAGTTTGTTATCTCTAGCATCTATTTGGGCTTGATAATATACTTGCATCTGATTTTTCTTTAAGGATTGGCGTAGTTGTGTTTCTAAGGTAACTCGCTCTAAAGCTTTTTGGGTCATATCTTCTGTATAAAATTGATAATTATTTCTCCCACTCTTTTTGGCTTTGTACATAGCAGCATCTGCATTTTTGAGAAGTATTTCAGACTCCATTCCATCATTAGGAAAAACAGATATACCAATACTAAGAGTAATATAAAGCTGATGCCCTTCTACAGTGAAAGGTTCTTTGAATGCTGTTATTATCTTTTGTGCAATAGTTGTAATATTAGTAATATTCTCAACATTATCCAAAACAATAGTAAATTCATCTCCACCTTGTCGCCCAACAGTATCATTTTTGTGGATACAATTTTTGAGTCGATGAGAAACTAGCTTTAGAAGTAAATCACCAATACTATGTCCTAGTGAATCATTAATCTCTTTAAAATGATCTAAGTCTATAAATAAAATTGCTACAATTTTATTATACTCTTCTGTATTTTTGATAGCTTTATTTATGCTATCTTTAAAGAGTATTCGATTTGGTAAATCTGTAAGTGCATCATGCTCTGCTTGGTGTTGGAGAGATTCCTGCACTTTTTTAAGTTCAGTAATATCCATCCCTGAACTTAAAAGCCCTATACAGTTTTGTTCATTATCAAAGAGTAGAGAGTTATAAAAACTAAAGAGTATTTTTTTGCCACTTTTACTAATAAGATAATGTTCAAACTCTTCACGAGGAAGCTGATCCATAGAAATAAGTGTATCGAAAACTGATGACATTTTATCTGATATTTCTGCTGGTAATATACCTGTTTTAAACCAATTTTTTCCAAGAAGCTCTTCTTCTGTATATCCTAAAAGCTCTTCACCTTTGCGGTTAATCATTGTGATACGAGCGTGATCATCAAGTGCCAAAAGGAGTACTTCTACAGTATCCAAATAGAGTTCCCCTTTGTCTCGTTCTCTTTTATAGGCTTCTTGTACTTTGATAAGCTCTGTTAGGTCTACATGTGTACCAACCATTCTTATTGCTTTTCCAGATTTGTCTGTAATCTTATTTGCACGAGATAAAATAGGTACAAAATGACCATCTTTATGTCGCATTCTAAAGTTTATTGAAAAACGGTCTAATAAATTATCACTTTGAAGGTATCGACTAAGTTCATCCCAAGAGGATTGAATATCATCTGGGTGGAGTAACTCTTCCCACTCTTGAATTTGATTTTTAAGTTCATTGTCCTTATACCCTAAGATATCTTTCCATCTTGGGGAATAGTAGATATTATTTGTACTAATATTCCAATCCCATAATCCATCATTACTTCCTTTTAGTGCAAAAGAGAGCCGTTCTTGAATTCTCTTATTTTCTATTTCTAGTTGTGTACGCTTTTGTATCTCTATACGCATGCGGTAACTCCATGCAAATACTATTAATAATAATCCAAATAAAATACTACTTACTTGCCAAAGTAAAGTGTAATCAATTCGTTCTACATAATTGTGTTTTATCCATTTAGTTACTATTTGATACTGTTGTTCTTCTGTGATAGCATAGAGAGTTTTGTTGATAATACTATAGAGTATAGGCTCATCTTTGGAAACAAAAAGTGTTAGGTGCATGGTAATAGCTGTTTTGCCAACAACTTTGAGTGTATTTAGTTGCATTGTATGTATGGCATAACTAGCTAAAGCTATTGTAGATAATATAGCGTCAAACTCTCCCTTGACAACACCTTGAAGACCCTCTTGAATATTTTCGACTTCTATAAAATCAATATTGGGGTATGTCTTGAAAATATCAGTGGTATAACCATAATCTTTGATGACAGCAATTTTTTTATCTGCTATCATATTGAGATCTTCAACATAGTCTTGTTGTATATTCATAATAATTACTACAGGATTATGAATATAGGGATTCACAGGATTAAATTTTTGATTAAGAGTAGTATCGGATATATCCCCAGATATTACTTTCACCTCAGCATTCATAGCTAACTCTATTGCATTAGTCCATGATGAGGTTGGAATAGGATCCAGAGAGAGTCCACTTATCTCTTTGATAAGTTTAAGATGTTCTGCTACGATACCTATATAGCTACCATCAGAGTTAAACTGCTCATAAGGCATCCAATTAGGGTCTCCAGTAAAAGGCATAGAGGGATGTTCTTTAAGCCATTTTTTTTCTTCATTTGTAAGTTGAATTTTAAGATTAGGTAACTCTTGGATAACTTTACTCATAAAGAGATGATTTGTACTTTGGTTTGGATCTAATTTATTTTGGTGTATAAGGTGTTTAAGTGTTTTTAAGACAAAGGCTTCATTAATCTCACCTATTTCGTAGAGATGTGTTAACATCAAATTTTTTGTACTTTCTCCTTCATAGATAAGGTGTGCAACTGTTTTGTCTGTTTGATATTTTTTGTGTATGAGTTTTGCAACTTCTTCTATATGAGAGAGAGCATATTCCCAGCCTTTTTCACTTGCTTGAAGAAACTTTTTTATTTGTTGGGGATTTTCTTGCATTTTTTTTGCTGAAGAGAATAGATTAATAGCATTTGTAGAGAAGCCATAAGAAACAGGGTCTATAATATTATAAGGTATATTCTTTTTATCAAGTTCATAGAGTTCATTGGATCTAAATCCTGTGATAGCATCTACTCTTTTATTAATGAAATCATTAATATTAAAAGATGGTTCCAAAAAATTAATTCGAGTATTATTGAGATTAAAATAATCTAATAGAGTTGTAAGAGAGCTATTATACCTATTCCCTTCACTCATCATTACTTTTTTGCCTTCTAAATCAAGCATTGATTTGATATTGGGTTGTGTAATCAATACTAAAGGAGAGCGTTGAAAGTAGCTAGCAAGGAGAGTAACGGCATTGAGCTTTTTCTTATGATAGACAATAATACTATTATTGATTCCAAAGTCTATAATACCTTTTTCTAAATCTTCAATAATATTACTATTGTTATATTCTAGTATCTCTACATCTAAACCCTGATCACGATAAAATCCATACTCTTTGGCAACAATAAAGCCAGCAAATTGAAATTGAAACTTCCATTGGAGTTGTAATTTTACTTTTTCTAAAGAGGGTTCTATAGCACTAAGCAGAGTATTGAAAAGTGTTATGATTATAATAAGTTTTATAATTATATTTTTCATAATTACTCCTAAGTAAAATATTATATAAGATATGCTCTAAAGTATCTATTAAAATCTTGTAACTTCTTTTGAGCCACAGCTATATTTATCACTTCAAATTTTATTTTTGAACCTATATTTGCTTGTGCTAGTTTATAACAATCTATAGGAAGAACAGTGCCTATTTTTGGGTATCCTCCTATAGTTTGTCGCTCTTTGAGTAGCACTATGGGTTGTCCATCTTGGGGTATTTGTATAGATCCAAAAGCAATTCCCTCAGAGATAATATCTGTTTTGTTAGGAGTGATGGCTTGCCCTTGGAGTCTATATCCCATTCTATCGCTTTGCAGAGTTATTTCATAAGAGGAGTCAAAGAATTTCTCTTTCATCTTTGGAGAGAAAAATGCTTCTTGATAGCTTAATAAAACACGCAGTATGAGGGGCTTTTGATAGTTTGGTATCTCTGAGTTTTTGACTCTGTATTTGTGAGAAGAGCTAGAAGAAATACAAGCTAAAAAGTCTCCTCTGCATAGCTTTATTCCTAGACCTTCTTTAAGTGTTGTAGCATAACTCCCATACTTTTTTTCTAAGATAAAACCATCTTGTACACAAAGGTATGCTCTTTGCCCTGATAGTTGTTTTTCAAAAGATAAAATATCTCCATTATATATCTGATGTGTTTGCCATATTGGCTTAGAAATACCATTGATTTTAAAGCTAAGATTTGCTCCTGTGATAGCAATTTGTATGGGTGCAGTTGCTTGAAGTTTGAGACCTGTCATAAGTTCTATAGAATTTTGAGTGTGATTATTGAGTAACATTTGACCCCAGAGATAGGCATACTCATCCATAGCTCCTGAGTGGCAAACTCCTAAATGTGTATAGCCATAGCGTCCTCTATCTTGAATGGTAGCAAATATTCCTGCGTTGAGTATTCTAAATCCACTCATCTTAGCCTCATAAACTGCACACTATCACCTACTTCAAAGCTCTCAAAATCATCAAATTCTGTATGTCCTATAATATTCCATCCACCAGCTGAATCTTGTGGATAAATAGCTGTTTGATACTCTGCAATAGCTACAGAACCTTTGGGAACTTTGGCTCTAGGGGTGGCTAGTCTCGAAGTGATAATTTGCTGAGGAACAGTTGCTAGATAAGCAAATCCAACCATAAAGCCAATAGCATAAACACGATAGATAGTTTGGCTATGAAGCTCTATCACTTCATCTATAGACAAGTTATTTATTTTGGCTACTCTTTCTAGGTCAATACCTAGGATTGTATTATAATGTGTAGGTATTTTTATAAGTTTGTTTTCATTAGAAATATTACTTTGGGTTTTGGAATGTTGCGTAAGTATCTCTTTGATTTTTTTTTGGATAGTTTGATAGTCGTAGAGCATAATATCATATTCAATAAGCAAAGAGTTATAGGAGGGAGTTAGATCTATAATTCCCTCTATAGGTTTGAGAAGCTTATAAGCTCTTTGCACTTGATTGAGTATCTTTGGGCTAATAGATGCTTCAAAATAGATGATTATTGAATCAACAGAGCTAATTTCTAGAGTCATCTCTAAGCTTTGCTAATGCCTCTATAAGTTCTAGGGCTGATTCATTGTCTCCGTGGACACAGAGAGTATCTGCTTTGAGTTTGAGTTTTTTCCCATTGATACTTTTGATACTACCTTTTGTAAGCAGTCGCTTCATCCGTTTGAGTACTTGTTTGCTATCAGTGATTACTGCTCCTTTTTCTTGCCTAGAGACCAGAAAACCTTTATCTGTATAGGCTCTATCTGCAAAGAGTTCATAGAGGAGGCTAATACCATATTTTTTTGCCAGAGTTTTATAATATCTGTTTTTACTTGAAGAGAGTATCATAAGTTTGATAGATATATCATATTTGGCTATGGCTTTTGCGATAGCACGAAATATTTGCTCATCTTCCATCATAGCGTTATATAATGCCCCATGTGGTTTGAGATAGCTTACTTTTGTACCATAACTCTGACAAAGAGCTTGTAAGGCTCCTAATTGATACAAAACAAAAGAGACTATCTCTTCGCTACTACAAAGCATATTTCGCCGACCAAAGCCAACTAAATCAGGATAAGAAGGATGTACCCCAATTTCTACGCCATGAGCTACAGCAGATTTGATACTACGGTGCATAGTTACAGGATCTGATGCATGGAATCCACATGCAAGGTTTGCCATATCTATATGAGGCATTATTTGTGCATCAAGACCCATGGTATAAATACCAAAACTCTCACCCATATCACAGTTTAGTTTGATGTTCATTTCTGTTGCCTTGTACTTTGATTTTTTATTATACTACAAAAACATATCTGCCATAAAAAGAAAGATAAAAAAGCCTAAAATATCGGTGGTGGTTGTTAAAAATATTGAAGAAGAGACAGCGGGATCTATCCCTAGTTTATTAAGTCCTAAAGGTATAAGAGTACCTGAAGCTCCTGCAATGATAAGTGTGGATAGAAGAGCCATAGCGACTATAAGACTAAGCCTAGGATCACCAAACCAAAGATAAACGATAATACTGGTCACTGTGGCTATAGCGATACCATTTAATAAGACGATAAGCATCTCTTTTTTGAGTGTTGTGATAGTGTTGGCATATTCTATTTCACCAAGTGCTAGTTTACGGATAGTAACGGTGAGTGCTTGCATTCCTGCATTGCCACCAAGGGCTGCTATCAGAGGTAAAAGAGCTGCAAGTGCAACATAAGAAGTGATGATTTCATCAAATTGGCTAATGATAAATGAGGCTATAAGAACAGTACCTAGATTAACAAGAAGCCAAATAAGGCGTTGTTTTGAAGCATCTAGTAATCCACTTTCTTCTGCTTCTTCTCGTACTCCTGCAAGAGCGTATGCTTGGTCTGTCTCAATGTGTCGAATCATATCATATATATCATCATACACAATCCGTCCTATAATTTTGCCTGATTTATTGACTACAGCAATAATATTAAGATCATACTCTTCAAAAAGTCTTACCACTTCATTAACAGGAGAGTGAGGACGGATACTTAGTGGAGGTCTATGTTGTAGAGTATTCATAATCTCTTTTATACTTGTATTTTTATCAAAAAGAATCAAATCACTAAAATGTACAGAACCTAGAAGTTTGCCAACGCTATCTATTACAAAGAGTTTAATAATAGGGGTTGCAGGTTCTTCTTTTCTAAACTTTCTTACTAATTTTTGAATAGTAGCAACAGTATCATCCATCTTGGCTGCAAGAAACTCTCGTTCCATATAGGCTCCCGCCTGTTCATCATTATATTTAGAGAGTTCTACAATCTCACTACGATCTTCAGGTTCTATAAGAGAGAGTACTTTTTGGCTTAGTGCTTGGTTATTATTACTAATGTATTGAATTAGGTCTGTAGCTTCATCACTCTCTATACTTTCTGCTGCAGAAGCTAGCTTATGAGGTGGAATTCGTCTTAATGCACAAATAAAAGATTCTAATGGTAATTCCAAAAGAACTTCACCAAGATGTTGATTTTTGAGTTTACTAAGATTAGAAAAAAAAAGTCCTATATCATCTTCACGAATTTTAGCTAGTCTCTTGGCTACATTACTTGGATTAAAGGGGAGTGTATTATCTGATTGTTGGTATATTTTTTCAATATGTTTTTTTACTTTGGCTTTCATAAACTTAGTGTAGAGCAATGATATTACAAAGAGGTAACTCTAAGGGCTTATTATCTATCAAATAAAACTTTGTGAATGAATGAAACACTATTTTTTTTAATTTATAACATAATTTAAAGCAAATTATCTCCATGCTATGTTAATGCTATAGTTCAATGCCATAATACTAAAGAGAGCAAAACCAAGACTAAAAGGATTATATCATAATGAAAAAAGTATTTTTACTCATAGGTGCACCAGGTTCAGGAAAAACAACAGACGCAAGTATAGTTGCAAAAAGACATAGTGATCATATAGTTCACTACTCTACAGGAGATATGCTTCGAGAAGAAGTAGCTAAAGAGAGTGAATTAGGGAAAACTATTGAGAGTTTTATTGCAAAAGGGGCTTTGGTACCTTTGGATATTATCTTAGATACAATAATGGTTTCTATCAAAAATGCTCCTGCTGATGTGCTATTAATTGATGGCTATCCTCGAAGTGTTGAGCAGATGATTGAATTTGATAAGATTTTAAAAGAAGAAGAAGAAATTTCACTGGTTTCTGTTATTGAAGTAAATGTAAGTGAAGAGACTGCTAGAGAACGAGTAGTAGGACGAATAGCTGAATCGGAAGTAGTAAGAGCTGATGATAGTATGGAAGTTTTTAACCATAGAATGCAAATTTATACAGAGCCTCTTGCCCAGATTCAAGATTTTTACAAAAGACAAAAATTGTTAAAAACTTTTAATGGTGAAAAGAGTATAGATATTATTGTAAGTTTAATGGAGATTTATATATTAGCTAGAAGATGATATTATTCCATATCTAATATATTTTAAAAGGAGATAATATGACACTTATTGAACTATTTGCAGATTATGTAAGAAATAAAAAGAGTTTAAAGAAGTATGTTGAGAAGCGAAAATCTATTGATGCTCGTGGAGAATTTAATGATAAAACGCTATTACAAGCTCAAGAGGATTTAGAAAGACTAGAAGCAGATAATCCTGAAGTGTATCAATTGATGTATGATACGCTAGATAGATATTATGAAGAAGATAATGGTTATACTGTAGAGTATCCTATTGACTTTATTCGTGAAATTTTAAAAATATATCAAAATAATATTCCAGCTCAAGAGGTATATGAATCTTATACAAAAGGTCTTGATCATCCTTGTCGTGATGCGTAAGATAGGCTTTACGCCTATCCATGCTAACTATTTCATTTTTTGAGCCATTTTGATATAGACATGAAGTATATCAAGTGCAGCAGGAGTTACCCCTGATATTTGTGACGCAGAAAAGAGGGTAGGTGGAAGTATATTTTCTAGTTTTTCTACAATTTCATTACTTAATCCCGAAACCTTTTTAAATTCAAATCCATTTGGTATTTTGATTTTGAGCATATCTTTCATTCTATCAATTTGAAGTTGTTGCTTTTGGATATATCTGCTATATTTAGCTTCGATAATAAGTTGTTCTAGTACATCATTATTGTATTTAGCAAAATCAGGAAGCAGTGCCAAAAGTTTGTTTGTATCAAATTCACCTCTTCCTAGTACATCTATCCAGTATGTTTTATCATTAATTTTTATTTGACCTATTTGCTCTAATTTGGATAAAAATTCTTTTGTTGGGGTAGCATACTCTTTTTTAAGATAACTGATAGCTTCTGCTAGAGCCTCTTTTTTGATATTTATTTTTGACGCATACTCACTATCTAATAATCCTAATTCTACACCATAATGAGAAAGCCTAATATCTGCATTATCTTCACGCAATAATAGTCTATATTCTGCACGACTTGTAAACATACGGTAGGGTTCTTTTGTGCCTTTGGTGACCAAGTCATCTATAAGTACACCTATATATGCTTCATCTCGTCCTAATATAAATGGCTCTTTGCCTTGGAGTTTTAGCGTAGCATTAATACCTGCCATAAGTCCTTGGGCTGCTGCTTCTTCATATCCTGTCGTTCCATTAATTTGTCCAGCACAGTATAACCCTTCTACTTTTTTGGTCTCTAAAGTATGTTTTAACTCTGTTGGTTGCACAAAGTCATATTCAATAGCATAGCCATAACGGACTATTTTGGCATTTTCCATACCTTTTATAGAATGAATCATTTCTAGTTGTATATCTGTAGGCAAAGAAGTACTTAAGCCATTGATATAATATTCTGTAGCTTCTAAGGTTTGTGGTTCTACAAAAATTTGATGGCGTGGTCGCTCTCTAAAACGGCTTACCTTATCTTCTATACTAGGACAATATCGAGGACCTACTCCTGCTATTTGTCCAGAAAAGAGAGGTGCTCTATGAAAGTTACTCTCTATAAGTGTATGTGTCTCTTCGTTGGTATAAGTAACATGACAAGGGAGTTGTTTGGGATTAAAACTCTCTTTTGGAGTACGAAATGAAAATGGTTGAGGAGGAATATCTCCACCTTGTTCTTCTAATCCATCAAAATTAATACTTTTTCCATCTATTCTAGCACAAGTTCCAGTTTTGAGCCTGCCTATATTAAGACCCAAATCACGCAGATATTGCGCAAGTTCTATAGATGCAAATTCACCTTGTCTTCCTGCTTTTTGTTGCTGTTTTCCAATATGAATAGTTCCATCCAAAAAAGTTCCTGCGGTAATAATAACTTTGGAAGCTTCATAAAAGTTATCCAATTGTGTTTCTACTCCTTTGATACTATTTTCTTCTATGCTAAGAGCTGTAACCATCTCTTGCTTGACATCAAGGTTTTGAGTATTCATCACCACTTCACGCATATAAATACGGTATCTATCCATATCTATCTGCGCCCTAGATCCACGAACAGCAGGTCCTTTGGAAGCGTTGAGTATACGAAATTGTATTCCTGTAGCATCTGTGGCTAGTCCCATTTGACCACCTAAAGCATCAAGTTCTTTGACCAAATGCCCTTTGGCAAGTCCTCCAATAGCAGGATTACAACTAGAAGCTCCTATCTGTTCGGCTAATATTGTAATAAGAAGTGTTTTTGCTCCCATTCTAGCCGATGCTAATGAAGCCTCAATCCCTGCATGTCCACCACCGATGACGATTACATCATATTTCATTATTTGTCCTGATTTTTTCGCTATTATAGTAAGTAAGTTCTTAGGCTACTCTTGAACTCTCTTTACTGTAATATCTCCAAAGAGTAATACATCTTTAAGTATGGCTTTTTGAGTTATGCCATCTTTGTCTATATAGAGTTGGAGTTCTCCTTGGTTACTTGCAAATATTTTTTGATAAATAATGGCAGAAATATGCCAGTAGTTACCTTTTTGAGATGAAGCAGGAACTATAATTTTGACTACTCCATTTTGTTTTTCTGCACCTACAGCTTGAAAATTATAGATGGCTTGTTTGTCTCTATTTGTAATAAGAGAAGCAATATTAAAATAGAGTGTTAAGAGGTCATTTGTGCTATAAAATGTTAAGATTCTTTGGTTTGTATAAAAAGTTTTGTCATTTTGGGATTTGATATATTTTTTACTTACTTTTTTTGTTTTGTGATTTATAGTATATGTCTTTTGACTCTTTTTGCCTTTATAAAATTTTGTGACTTGATAAGTGTTTGATATAAATAGACCATTTTTTAGAGAGCCTTTACTAGTATGTTTCTCTTTTCTTCCTCCACTTATATTTTTTGCTAAGCCTGTAGCCTCACCTTCTATCTCTATATTATAGCTATTTTTATTTGTATGTAAATGTGCCAAAGCTGTGCCAACTTTTCCGAAAATACCAAAACTTATTTCATATTTGATATGAAGGTCTTTGGCATGTATAAAAGTACTGAGTAAAACTATCCATAAAAGAGCTGATTTATATAACATTATTCTAATCCTTGTTTTAAAAGTATAGCTTATTTTGGATAAAATGGCATAAAAAGTAGCAAGATGCCCCAAACACTTATAGTTGACCAAAATGAAACCCAACAGACTAACCTTATGAATACGATGGATATGGATGTCCCTGATACAATACAGCCTATTATTAACCATCTTTATAGTGGTGAGTATGGTTCTTTTTGGTCGTATCTTATTGGAGGTGTGCCTATAGCCAATTTTATAGGTGCTTTTATGGTATTTATATTATTTATACTTCTTAAAAAGTTCTTTACTAAAGTAGTGATTGAAGCTATGCTTATTCTCGCAAGAAAAACTGAAACAAGCTTAGATGAGCAGATTATTATAGGTTTAAGAAATCCTATTCGATTTGGCTTCATTGTAGTGGGAATTCATCTCTTTTTTAAACTGATTTTTGTGGATAATGGAATTATTAATCGAATACTTGAATCTCTGATTATTTATACTATATTTTGGGCTATTGTTGCATTGGTTGATGCTATTAGAGATCATGTTTTTAATTATAAAGGTCTAGATAAACAGCATTCAAAAGAGTTAAGTGCTTTTGTTATTCGAGTTGTGAAGTGGATTATTATTACTATTGGAATTGGAATGGTTTTACATAATTGGAATGTGAATGTAACAGGAATTTTTGCATCATTAGGTTTGGGAGGACTGGCTTTTGCCTTGGCAGCAAAGGATACAGCGTCAAATCTTTTTGCATCTATAGCACTATTGCTTGATAACTCCATTACCAAAGGAGAATGGGTAAAAGTTGCTGGTGTTGAAGGGGTTGTAGAGCTTGTAGGAATGCGTACAACGAAGATTCGATCATTTGAAAAATCACTTTTTACTGTACCCAATCATCTTATTGCGAATAATCCCATAGAAAACTTTTCTCGTCGTGGGGTGAGACGAATTAAAATGAATATAGGATTAACATATGATACAACAAGTGAGCAAATAGAAAAAATTGTACAAGAGATTCGAGAGATGTTACAACAGCATCCACAGGTTTCACGAAAAGAGACACTTTTGGTAAATTTTAATAATTTTGGAGAGAGTACGCTAGATATATTTATATATACATTTACCAATACAGCACAATGGGGGCAATATTTGGATATTAGAGAAGATATTAATATCAAAATAATTAAAATTGTAGAAAATAATCATTCTACTTTTGCATTTCCATCGCAATCACTTTATATAGAAAATCTTCCTAATCCATCTCTAGTGAATCTTTAATACTCTCCATTACAGTGCTAATATCTGTTCGTGCAAATGGTTTTGAGATATGATAATCATATAAATCTTTTTTTGCTTCAATGGCAGAAGGATCATTGGTAATAGATATAATAATAAGATGAGATTTTAAGTTATTCATACTCTCATATTTTCGTATAGCTTGTGTTATAGCTAGACCTAGTTTTCCTGGCATATAGTGATCTAAAAAGAGTATATCTATACTATGTTTATCTTTGTAGCCTTGTCTAATTTTTTTGAGAGTCTCTATCCCATCATAGGCAAAAGATATATCTAATAGAGGATTGTCTTTTATCATAGCATTGAGTATTTTTACATTCATCTGCACATCATCAGCAATAAGAACACGCATACAAGAAGTGTTTTCACTCTCTTTTTCTTTTTGTTGTATTGGGATATGGTTGGCATCAAAATGTATATAATCAGAGATAGATTCTATATGGTCTTTTATATTATGTATAAGCTTTTTTATCTCAGGGTTATCTGTATTCATACATAAAAGATTAGTTTTTTTCTTGAAGTCATCAATTATTTCATAGACGGCATCTTTTTTTATAGAAAAGAAAGTACTATTGAGTTTTTCTGCAATTTTATCCATCTCTACAGAGAATATATCGCTAAAAGAGCCTTCTAATATATGCAGGGATTTTAAAATATCTTTATCAAAAGTATATTTACTTTTTGAAAAACGAATCATACCTACAACTTTTTCTTCATTTATAATAGGTATAATAACCTGAGCTGACAAAGAGAGTCTAAAGGGATTATCTATAGAAATATTATAGTGTTGGTCATAAAGAATATGTGAACTAGAGTAAGGAGATTGTGAGACATAGGCTTTGCCTATCATACTATTATTTTGTTCTAAAAACTGTATAGAAATGGTATTTTTCTTAACTTTATCATAAAAGAGTTGCTCTGTAGGATCATAAAATAAAAGGTCTATATTATCACTTAATGTGACCTCTTTTAAAATACTGATAATTTCTGTTGTATTGCCTAATGCATGTGCTAAACACTCTCTAATTTGATTATATCTATCAAGTTGTTGTATATGTATCATAATATATTCTCCTAGCTCATAATTATTTCAAACATCTACTGTTTTTTAGATTAAAATTTACTTTATAGCTCTTGATTATTAATACTTTTGATATGCCTTAAGGTATAATTGTAAAAAATTAATAGTAATGGAGATAGTAATGGAGCTTTGGAATCATATCTATTATTACTTTAATCCTATCGCTTTTGACTTAGGATTTATAAAAATTTATTGGTATGGTGTTGCTTATTTACTCGCTTTATTTACTGCTCTTTACTTCGCTAAATATATTATTAAAAAAGGAAATGCGTAATGACTTCAATAAAAGCCCATGCAAAAGTTAATATATTTCTAAAAATTACAGGACATCACAATGGTTATCACACTCTTTTATCTCGTTTTGTATTGGTTGATAGGCTCTATGATATGATTACTATCAAAGCACAAAGATGTGATAGTTTTAGTATTGAGGGCTGTGATGGTATTGCTAGAGAAGCAAATACTATTTACAAAGCCTATCAGGCTCTTAAAGAGCGAACAAATAGCCAAGAGTTAGAGCAGTTTTTTACTCAACACAAAGTTGTTGTTAGCAAACGGATTCCATCATTAGCAGGTTTGGGAGGTGGGAGTTCGGATGCTGCTGCTTTTATGAGACTAGTCAATGATGTATGTAATCTTCGTTTGTCTATAACAGAACTTTCGGCTATTGGGAGTACTATTGGAGCAGACTTGCCATTTTTTATTCATAACTATTCCTCTGCAAATGTAAAAGGGTTTGGAGAGATAGTAGAAGAGTTTGTAGAAGAGCCTTTGGATATAGAGACAATGACTCCAGCTATAGGATGTGATACGACTCTTGTATATAAAACATTTAAAAAGGAGTTTTTATCCAAAATAGATATAAATTCCTTTGATGGTTGGGAAGAGAAAGGTTCTAAAGAGATTTTAGAAGAGATTGAAAATCCACTCTTACTCAATGACCTCTACCTCTCTGCACGAGAACTTTATCCTAACTTAGAAGAGTATGCTCCAAAGGGATGGTATTTTTCTGGAAGTGGAAGTAGTTTTTTTAGGGTTTTATAGTGTTTGAGAATCTTCTTTATTTTACTTTACTCTCTTCACTTAATCAAGAAGCTATAGAAGCATCTCGACTTTCACAGTTTAATTTTTATTTTGAAAATGATTTTGCATATGAGACAGATAAATATTATACAAATAGCGTAAAGTTGCAGTGGTTGGCATATAATAAAAATATTATCTATAATTTTGGGATTGTTCAAGATATGTATACTCCTGCTCACCATGAGATAAGTTTTGTGGAGTATGGGGATCATCCATATACAGGAAGAGTTGAGGGGAATTTTGGAGTTTCTGTGATTGCTGATGGGAGTATGTTGAGTTTGGATATTGGAATTGGATATACAGGAGAGTATACTTATGCCAAAGAGGTTATGGATGCTCTTCATAGTCTTTTGCCTTCTAATCCTACTTTTGGAGGCTGGGACTATCAAATACCTACACGCATTTTGGGTAGAATCTCAATAAGTCAAAAGAATCGTTATATTCTTAGTGATGGGTATTCAGATCTTATCTCTAATATAGGTGCGAGTTTTAGTAATTTTCAATCTAATATTTATGCTGGGTATCAGTGGAGAGTAGGGTGGAACTTACCAAATGATTTTGGTTTGTATTCTAATTTATCTAAATCTATCAATTACCAAGACCCTACAAATACTTTGCATGCCTACGCTCTTGGAGGTATTGAAATAGAGTATATAGATAATGACCTTTCTATAGATCATCCAAGTACACCCCAACATCATCAACTTGCTACTTTTACTACAGGGTTTGCTATGGCATATTATGATTTTACTGCTTCTATGCTTTTTTCCAAAGAGACCAAAAGATTTCATTCTCAAGATAGTGAATATTTTGGATTTGTAACTATTTTGATAGGATATAGGTTTTAGGGAATAAGTAAATGGTAACAAAATACCTCTTTATTGTTACCATAACGATAATCTAAAGGTAGAAGTTATATAATATATCAAATCAAAATAAAGGGTGTTTAATGACAGAGCAACTAGAACCAGAAGTAAAAACTATTGATTTTAGAATTGAAAGAATTCACAGAATGGCAAAAGGTCATTTTGGTGAAGTGCGTTTTGTAGGTATCAAGTTCCATGAAAAAATTGGATGGGTAGCAAAAATACAGTTTGATGAATTTGAAAGTCTTGTAGCAGAGGGTGGAGATGCAGTTTCTGCACTAAAAAACCTAAGAAAAAGAGTCAAAAAGATTATAGAACGATATAATACGGTTTGATGGCTTGAAAAAGAATATTATACTTATAGGGTTTATGGGTGTAGGCAAAGGCACTACGGCTAGAGCTTTTGCCAAAGAGTATGGGGTTTTTAATATTGATACAGATGATCTTATAGAATCAAAAGAGAATCGTAAAATAAAAAAAATCTTTGCTAGTGAGGGAGAGAAGTATTTTCGTGCATTAGAACAAGAATCTGCTAATTGGATTGAAAATCATGTAAATGGAACGCTTATTAGTTGTGGAGGAGGATTTTACAAAGTAGATAATCTTTCTAAACTAGGTACAGTAGTTCTTTTGGATGCTTCCTTTGAATGGATTTATAATCGTCTTAAAACTGCACCAAATGCTCAAAACAAACTCAAAAAACGCCCACTTTTTACGCAACCTAAAGAGGCAGAAAAACTTTATAATGAGAGAAAAAAAGCTTATTATTCTATAGCTGATAGTATTATAGATATAGAAGATAAAAGTTTGGATATGGTAGTTAGAGAGATTGCTCAAAAAGCAAAACTCTAATTTATCAAAATAAAATTTATAGTATCTAAGCTTTTTAGGTACTATATCTTTTTGATACAGAAATAAAACTCAATAATTATTATCATAAATTACTAAAATAACAGGAAAACAGATATGAACATTACTCTATTAGATGCACAAACTTTAGGAGAAGATTTAGACCTTAGTTCTTTGGAGGCGTTAGGAAATCTAACAACTTATGCTACTACCTCTTGTGATGAGACGCTAGAACGAATTATCAATAGTGATATTGTTATTACTAACAAGGTTTTGATTACAGCAGATATTATGGCACAAGCTCCCAATCTCAAACTTATATGTATTGCAGCTACTGGTATGAATAATGTTGATTTAGAAGAAGCTCAAACAAGAGGTATTAGTGTAAAGAATGTTGCAGGATATTCTACGCAAAGTGTGGTACAGCATACTTTTGCTATGGCATTATATCTTTTGGAGAATATGGCATATTATAATAGAGTTGTTAAGAGTGCAGAGTGGAGTAATTCAGGATTATTTACAGATGTATCAAGACCCTTTGGTGAAATAGCTAATAAAACATGGGGAATTATTGGGCTTGGAGCTATTGGGCGTGAGGTTGCCAAGGTGGCTACAGCCTTTGGTGCAAAGGTAGTTTATTATTCTACTAGTGGCAATAATTTAGACCAAAAATATACGCACTATTCTCTTGAAAAACTTTTAAGTGAGTGTGATATTGTATCTATCCATTCCCCACTCAATGATCAAACGCTCAATCTTCTGAATGTCACAAATCTTTCTTTGCTCCAAGAAAATGCAATTGTTTTAAATCTTGGTCGTGGTGGAATCATTAATGAAAAAGATTTAGCTGTTGCAATTGACCGTAGAGATATTTATGCAGGAGTAGATGTTATATCTAAAGAGCCTATAGCACTAGAGAATCCTCTTATGTTGGTCAAAAATAAAGAGAGACTTTTGATTACTCCACATATTGCTTGGTCAAGTATTGAAGCTAGAATAAAATTATTAGAGGGAATAGTAGCAAATATTACACTATTTCAAGAGAAGAGCTAAAAGTGAAGACTCTTATACTGCATGGATGGGGAGGGAGTGATCACCCTCATTGGCAATCACTCCTTGCATCAACGCTTGCTAGTGATTATGGGACTGTAAGCTTTCCTCTTTTGGATAATTGTCATTTCCCTAGTAAGAATAGATGGCTAAAACAAGTAAAGCAGATTTTGGAAGAGTTTCAGCCAGACACTGTAGTTTGCCATTCTTTAGCAAATACTTTATGGTTTTGGCTTTGTAAAGAAGATATTGCTCCTATAAAAAATCTTTATATGATAGCCCCACCAAGTCTCAATTGTAAAATAGATACACTTAAAACCTTTTTTCCTGTACAGATGCCAAAAGATTTGAAAGCTACAAATATTGAAATGGTAGTTTCTGATACGGATCCGTATATTACAATACAAGAGGCTACTACAATAGCAGAGCATTATGCTATTGCTTTTACTATTATTCCTGATGCAGGACATCTGAATGCTGATAGTGGCTATGGAAGATGGGAATGGATAGAAGAGAGAGTAAAAAGGAAAAGAGATGATTCTTAGTATTGAGTCTAGTTGTGATGATAGTTCTATAGCTATTACACAAATAAGTACAGGGAAACTTTTGTATCACAAAAAAATATCCCAAGAAGAAGAACATTCTGTATATGGGGGTGTTGTTCCAGAGTTGGCAAGTAGATTACACGCGGTTGCTTTGCCTTTGATACTTGATGAGGTCAAAGAATATTTTCCTAAACTCAAAGCTATTGCTGTTACTAATCAACCAGGTCTTGGAGTGACACTACTCGAAGGAATTGTTATGGCAAAAACATTGAGTGTGATGCTAGAGATTCCTCTTATTGCCGTACATCACCTCAAAGCTCATATTTACTCTCTGTTTATTGAAAAAGAGATAATATCACCACTCTTAGTGCTTTTGATTTCGGGAGGACATACACAGATTATTCGTATGGAATCTTTTGATAAAATGGAGATTTTGGCTTCTAGTATAGATGATAGTGTAGGAGAAAGTTTTGATAAAAGTGCCAAAATGATGGGGCTTGGCTACCCTGGAGGTCCTATTATTGAGCAAATGGCAAAAGAGGGTGATGAAGATAGATTTGCACTTCCTATCCCTTTGCAACACTCACCACTTATAGCATTTTCTCTTTCTGGACTTAAGAATGCAGTTCGTTTACTTGTAGAAAAATGTAAGGATGAGGATGGTACTATAGCGTATCAAGATAAATGTGATATAGCTGCTGCTTTTCAAAAATCTGTAAAGTTGCATCTTATTCAAAAAAGCAAAAAGATATTTCAAAAAGAGTCTATAGAAGATTTTGCGATTGTTGGGGGAGCAAGTGCTAATTTGTATATTAGAGAAGCTTATCAAGAGTTATGTACAAAATATAATAAAAAATTACATACAGCACCCTTAGAATATTGCTCTGATAATGCTGCAATGGTAGGAAGATATGCACTAGAAGCCTATCAACGCCAAGTATTTATAGACCCAGATACAATAGATATTGTGACTACAAAAAAACAATCAACAGGCTCTCTTTTATAAGAGAGTTATACTTTAAACCCCTCTTTACTCTTGCAATAGGCTTCCATAAAACACCCTTCACATTCAGGCTTAATTGCTTTGCAACGGTAGCGTCCAAAGAGTACCATAGCTTGATGTAAAAGATGGAGTTGGGTTTTAAATTTTTTACTTAGTTCTTCTTCTACTTTGGTAGCTGTTGTAGCATTGCTGAGTCCTAGACGGTGAGCAACACGAAAGACATGTGTATCTACAGCCATCAAATTAGCACCACTATATTCTATCATCACTACATTTGCAGTTTTTTGACCTACTCCTGCTAAACTCATAAGCTCTTTTTGCGTTAGGGGTATATTCCCTTCATAATTTTCAATAACTGCTTGTGCCATTTTGATAAGGTTTTTGGCTTTATTATTAAAAAATGAACAGCTTTTAATATATTCTTTCACTTCATTAAGATTAGCATTTGCTAGAGATATTGGATTGGGATAGGCATCAAAAAGAGCAGGAGTAATAATATTAACGCGTTTATCTGTACATTGTGCTGAGAGCATTACGGATATGATGAGTTCATAAAGGTTTTTGTATTCGAGTTCTGTTACGCTATTGGGGTACTGTTCCAAGAAGAGTGCTTTGATAGCTTCTATTTCTATTTTTGTAGCCTTTTTAACTTGTTTAAATTTCTTTGATTTATTAGCTCTTACTTCTCCCATATATTACCCCTACTTTTTTAAATTATAATAACATAATTTTTTAATATACAGCTATATTATTGTTAATAAATGATTTACTTTTGAGCGATATAATCACAAGCAAAATACTTACATATTAAGGTAAAAAAATGAAAAAATTGATTCAAGTATCAGTAATAGCTGCTACAATGATTACAACAAGTTTAATGGCATCAGATATATTAGCTACAGTTGATGGTAGAAATATTACTACACAAGATGCCGAGGCATTCGTTCGTGCTACAGCACCCAAAGCAACTTTTGATCAATTACCAGAGAAACAGCAAAAGATGATATCTGAAAGACTTGTAGAAAGAATACTTTTTATAAAAGCAGCACAAAAAGAGGGTGTAGAACAAGAGACTGAGTTTAAAGATAATATGGAGAAACTCAAAGAAGAATTGCTTGTAAGTCTTTGGATGAAGAAACAGATGGAAAATGCAATCGTAAGTGATAGTGAAGCAAAAGATTTTTATACAAATAATCCTGATAAATTTCAAGTACCAGAGAGTGTAAATGCAAGACATATTCTTATTCCTGATGAAAAAACAGCAAAAGAGATTATTGTAGAACTCAAAGAACTTAAAGGTGATGCACTTAAAGATAAATTTATAGAACTTGCTAAAACAAAGTCAACAGGTCCTACAGGAACAAAAGGTGGAGATCTTGGAAGTTTCTCAAAAGGTCAAATGGTTCCAGAGTTTGATAAAGCAGTATTTGCTCTAAAAAAAGGTGAAATTACATTAGCACCTGTAAAAACACAATTTGGATTTCATGTTATCTACTTAGATGATACAAAAGAGTCAAGCACAGTATCTTTTGATGAAGTAAAAGAAAAAATTATACAAGCACTTAAACAACAGCAGTTCCAACAAAAACTAAGTGAAGTAGCCAAAGAGTTAAAGTCTAAAGCAAAAGTAAGTTATTCTGAAGCTCCTAAGAGTACAGAAAAATAATGAAAAGATTTATTATTACAGTAGGTGCTTTTCTAGCACTTACGGCAACTAATTTATTAGCTGATGATCTTAAAAATAGTCTTATGCCTGTAGCATCTAAACCTTCACAACCGAATATAAATCTTGATAATTTAAATGTAGGGGCAAGACCAGGACCAGTAGCGACACCTAGAAAATCTAGATCAGGAAAAGCAGTTATTGGAACAGTAAATGGTATTAAAATTTATAAAAGAACAGCAGATAAATTTTTGAAGATGGCAACCAAAGGTAAAGTGAGTGATTTTGATAGACTTCCAAAAAAACAACGAAGAGAGATAGTTCAAAATCTTGCTTCTACAACTCTAATTGAGGCAAAAGCCAAAAAAGAAGTTTCAAAAGAAGAAAAGAATAAATTAGCTACACAATACTGGATGGGACAAAAGATGAAGAAGATTAAAATTTCTGATGCTGAAGCGAAGAAATTTTATAAAGAAAATCAAAAAGCATTTAAGCGTAAAGATGGTAAAACTGTTCCGTATGCAAAAGTTGAAAATTATGTTAAAATGACAATGAAACAACAAAAATTTGCAAAAAAATTGATGAAAAATGCTAAAGTAATAATAAAATAACCCCAAAAGGAAAGAATAAATGTCAACAAAAGTTTTAGATATAGTAAATGCAGGTGTGATAACTGGTGATGATCTTCAAAAAGTTTTTGAAATTGCTAAGACAGAGGGGTATGCACTTCCTGCGGTTAATGTTGTGGGAACAAACTCTATTAATGCTGTTTTGGAATCAGCAGCAAAAGTAAATTCTCCTGTAGTTGTTCAATTTAGTAATGGAGGAGGTGTTTTTTATGCAGGAAAAGGACTCTCTGTAGCTAACGCAGCTGTACTAGGAACTATTTCTGGAGCAAAACATGTACATACTATGGCAAAAGCTTATGGCATACCTGTTATTTTACATACAGATCATGCTGCACGAAAGTTACTTCCATGGATTGATGGACTTCTTGATGCAAGTGAAGCACATTACAAAGAGACAGGTTCACCACTTTTTTCTTCACATATGATTGATCTCTCAGAAGAGCCAATTGAAGAAAATATTGCAACTTGTAAAGAGTACCTCAAACGCATGAGTGCTATGGGAATGACACTAGAGATAGAGTTAGGTGTAACAGGTGGTGAAGAAGATGGTGTTGATAATACTGAGATTGATAACTCTTTACTCTATACACAGCCAGAAGAAGTAGCCTATGCGTATGAAGAGCTTAGTAAAATAAGTGATAAGTTTACTATTGCAGCATCGTTTGGTAATGTTCATGGAGTGTATAAACCAGGGAATGTTAAGTTAACACCAAAAATTTTAGATAACTCTCAAAGATATATTCAAGAGAATTATAATACAGTTGAAAAACCTGTTAATTTTGTCTTCCATGGTGGTTCAGGATCTAGTGTAGATGAGATTCGTGAAGCTATTAGTTACGGTGCTATCAAGATGAATATAGACACAGATACACAATGGGCTTATTGGGATGGTGTGCGTGAATATGAAGCAAAAAAACATGACTATCTTCAAGGTCAGATAGGAAACCCTGATGGTGAAGATAAGCCAAATAAAGGTTCTTATGATCCAAGAAAATGGCTAAGAGCAGCTGAAGATTCAATGGTTAGCAGACTTGTAAGAGCATTTGAAGACCTTAATTGTATAGGAAGAAATTAATCAATTTTTTATCTTTACCTAGTCCCATCGAAGAGATTCTCTTTGATGGACAACTCTTTTATCTTAAAAGAGATGACCTTATTCATCCTGACTTTTCAGGAAATAAAGCACGAAAATTTCATACTTACCTCTCAAATGACTTCTCAAATATAGAAAAAATAATCTCTTATGGTTCTAATCAATCAAATGCTATGTACTCTTTATCTGTACTTTCCAAACTTCGAGGATGGAAATTTGAATATAAAGTAGATCATATTCCTGAGTATCTCAAAGAAAATCCTCATGGTAATTATGCTAGAGCATTAGAAAATGGTATGCTTATTACAGATAGTATAAATATAACTACAGAGCAGAATATACTCTATGTAGAAGAGGGTGGAAGACAAAGTGAAGCGGAATATGGAATCAAGATTCTAGCACAAGAGATCGAAGAGTGGAAAGTATCACAAGGTATTAGAGAGCTAAATATTTTCCTTCCCTCAGGTACAGGAACAACAGCTTTATATCTCAATAAAAACTCTTCTAATAGAGTCTATACCACTCCTTGCGTAGGAGATAGTGAGTATCTTAAAAAACAATTTTTGATGCTAGATAATAATGAATTAAATCACCCTATTATTCTTAATACAGTAAAAAAATATCATTTTGGAAAACTCTATAAAGAATTTTATACTATGTGGCAGAACTTATATTCTCAAACAGCGATAGAGTTTGATTTACTCTATGATCCTAAAGGCTGGATAGTTTTATTAGAAAATAGAGAACTTTTTTCGGAGCCAATACTCTATATTCATCAAGGTGGACTTATTGGAAATGAAAGTATGTTACCTAGATATGAGCGAAAATATAAAAATATTTTGTAACTTTAAGCAAAAAGTTAAGAAAAGATAGATAATTATAATGTAAGTAAAAGTATTAAATACAAAGAAAAGCAAAAGAATTTAAAAGAATTCACAAAAACCCTTGACAAAGAAAGAAGAAGGGGCTATAATACGCGTCCAACAACACAGAGATCTAGTCAGAGTTTGATTAGCGAGTTGAGTTGAATGATCTTTGACAACTAAATATAAGTAAACAATAAATCAACGTCTATTTGAGTTTTGATTTTACTA
>JADGER010000011.1 GCA_016744315.1 Sulfurovaceae bacterium | reverse complement strand
CAGATAGATAAAACTTTCGGTAAAGGCACATTAATGCGTCTAGGAGACAAAACTTTTGAACCTATAGAGGCAATAAGCACTGGTTCATTAGGTCTTGATATGGCTCTTGGTATTGGTGGTATTCCTCAGGGGAGAATCATAGAAATATATGGTCCAGAATCTTCTGGGAAAACAACGCTAGCACTCCAAACAATTGCTTCAGCCCAAGCTGAAGATAAAGTATGTGCATTTATAGATGCAGAACATGCTCTTGATGTAGTGTATGCTAAGAATTTGGGTGTAGATATAGATAATCTTTTGGTCTCTCAACCTGATTTTGGAGAACAAGCTCTTGATGTATTAGAGACTTTGGCAAGAAGTGGAGCAGTTGATCTTGTAGTAATTGATTCTGTTGCAGCACTCACACCTAAAAATGAGATAGAAGGTGATATGGGAGATACTCATGTAGGGCTTCAAGCACGCCTTATGTCACAGGCTCTTCGTAAACTTACAGCTATATTACACAAAATGAATACCACTGTTATCTTTATTAACCAAATTCGTATGAA
Source organism: Sulfurovaceae bacterium (assembly GCA_016744315.1). GTDB lineage: Bacteria > Campylobacterota > Campylobacteria > Campylobacterales > Sulfurovaceae > SZUA-451. The sequence goes on along the minus strand of JADGER010000011.1, from coordinate 24,237 downwards.
AATTGGAACAATGGGATATGGATCACCTGAAACAACTACAGGTGGAAATGCTCTGAAATTTTATGCATCTGTTAGAATAGATGTAAGACGCATTGCAACACTTAAACAGGGAGATTCCTCAATAGGAAATCGAGTAAAAGCCAAAGTTGTCAAAAATAAAGTTGCACCTCCTTTTAGACAAGCAGAATTTGATATTATGTTTGGAGAAGGTATTTCTAAAGAAGGTGAATTAGTAGATTATGGTGTTAAGTTTGATATTATTGATAAGTCTGGTGCATGGTTTAGCTATGGAGAGAAAAAACTAGGGCAAGGAAAAGAGAATGCAAAAACTATATTTAAAGAAGATAAAATACTAGCCCTAGAGATAGAAACAAAAATTAAAGAAGCTTTGGGAATGGAAACTATGCTTACTACAGATACTAAAGATATAAGTGAAGAATAAAATCATAACTTAGGGATAATTTCGCTAAAATATTATTAAATTCATAACTAAAGGTGTAGGAAATGATATATATTGATGATGTGATAGCTGATGAAGTTCTTGATAGTAGAGGAAACCCAACTGTTCGTGCAACTGTTCGTCTTAGTGATGGTACAAGTGCAAGTGCTATTGTACCAAGTGGTGCAAGTACAGGAAAAAGAGAAGCTTTAGAACTTCGCGATGGTGGCGATAGATATATGGGTAAAGGTGTCTTACAAGCATGTGAAAATATTAATACACAAATATCTGAAACACTTATGGGTCTTAGCCCTTTTAATCAAGCAGAAATTGACTTGGTAATGAAAGAGCTTGACGGAACAAATAATTATGCTAATCTTGGAGCAAATGCTGTACTTGGTGTTTCTATGGCAGTTGCAAGAGTTGCAGCACTTAGTCTTAATGTACCTTTGTATCGCTATTTAGGTGGTGCTAATGCTGTAACTATCCCTGTACCAATGCTTAATATTATAAATGGTGGAGAGCATGCAAATAATTCTGTAGATTTTCAAGAATATATGGTTGTTCCTGTAGGTTTTGATCATTTTGATGAAGGTCTTAGAGCCTGTGCAGAAGTGTACCATACTCTTAAAAAGATCATTGATGGAATGGGTGAGAGTACTGCTGTAGGTGATGAAGGTGGATTTGCTCCAAACCTAAAAAGTAATGAAGAACCTATTCAAGTAATTATACAAGCTATTGAAAAAGCTGGATATAAAGCTGGAGAACAAATTGCAATTGCTTTAGATGTTGCTGCGAGTGAACTCACAAATGATGAAGGGAAATATGTTCTTAAGTCAGAAAGCCGTGAATTAACAAGTTCTGAATTAACAGCATACTATGCAGATTTATGTAGTAAATACCCTATAGTTTCTATAGAAGATGGACTAGATGAAGATGATTGGGACGGATGGAAAGAGCTTACAGAAGTATTAGGTGACAAAATTCAATTGGTTGGAGATGATCTTTTTGTGACAAATGTTGCTATATTATCTGAAGGTATCCAAAAAAATATTGCTAACTCTATTCTTATTAAACCAAATCAAATTGGTTCTGTATCTGAAACTATGCAAACAGTAAGACTTGCACAAAGAAGTGGTTATACTTGTGTTATGTCTCACCGTTCAGGAGAGAGTGAAGATACATTTATCGCTGATTTTGCTGTAGCATTGAATACAGGTCAAATCAAAACTGGTTCAACAGCCAGAAGTGATAGAATTGCTAAATATAATAGACTTTTAGAAATACAAAGAGAACTTGGACAAGTTGAATTTTTGGCTACAGAACTTTTTTAAAGTTATAAATGTCTACACAAAACAACAATAAAACTTCAAAGAGATCTAAAATCTCTTTGAAGACAAAACTAATTATCATACTTCTTATACTTCTTTTGAGTACTTATACGGGCATTATACTATTTGGCAAAAACTCTTTTGTCATCCTAACACAACTTAGAGAAGAGAAAAAAAGTTTGACACAAGAAGCAATTCGTCTAAAAAATAGTAACCAAAAACTACAAAAAGAGTTTTTTGAACTAAAAAACTTAGAACCAAATAGGGGAGAATAATGAAAATAATCAAAGAGATATTAGTTGGAGCATTATTATTAGGGGGTTACACTTCTATATATGCCCAATCTAATGAAACTAAAGAACAAAAAAAGACTAAAATAGAAGATGTTATCAAACAAGAAAATATAAAACCAAGTAAAGAAAAAACAAAAATCGCTGATGTTGTAAAGAAAGAGAAAGAAAAAAAGAAACTTGATAAAGAATCAAAAAAGAGTACTAAAAAACCAAAAAGATTAAGTTTAGATGAAAAAAGAGCTATCTTAGCTGAAAAGAAAAAAGTTCAAAAAATAAAAGATGAAGCCAAAGCTGAAAAACTCTATCAAGAAGCACTCAAAGATGCTATTAATAGTGTTCGCTAAAAGGCTACACTCTAACTTTTTGAAGTATTTTTATGGCAATCATTGCAATTATAATCTCAAAAAGTGTTGCAAGAATAAGCTGATAATAGCTTAATAGATCAATTAAATGTGTTTCATATCCTATAGTAGCAACAGCTACAAGTAATGTAAGTGGCATAGAGAGAGCTAATGCACTCAAAAGTGCATTGCGTGAGCCTGAAATATGTTTGAGTACTATCGCTGCTAAAAGACGAATTAAAATCATCAAAACAGTAATCAATAAAGCTCCACTGACTATTCCATCTAAAGCTAATGCATTAATATCAAATGACGCACCTACATGAATAAAAAATAGTGGGACTAAAAATCCAAATCCAAAACTTGACATCTTTGCTTCAAGAGCCTTTTCATGGTGGAAAAAAGCAGAAATCGCAACACCTGCAATAAATGCACCTAGTGCCACTTCTAGTTTGAGTTGTAACATTACTACAATCATAATAAAAAATAGAAAAATAGCCAAACGAATATCCTGATCAGAAGTATCAAGCTTTGGAATAAGTGTCTTTTTGAGTTCAGGATACCACCAAAAAAGAAGATGGAAAAGACGGTAAAGTGCCAAAATAGCTGATAAAAATAGTACTAAATAAGTCATTTTTATAAATAATTCCCAGCCAAAACCTACACTACTCGCTGCTTCTAGCGTTGTTAATGCAGCAATACTAATAATCTCTCCTAATACACCTACAATAAAAGCCAGCTTTAGCCACTCTTGGTCTTTACCATATATTTTAGAGAGTGACGCAAGTAAACCTATTGAGATAAGAGGTAAAGAGATAATAACTATTATACTAAGATTAAAAAGCCATCCAAAGAAAAGAGAAAAGAATCCCATAATAACTAAAAAGAGTATAGACTTTTGTATTAAATAGCGGGAACTTGAGAGAATACTCTTCAGGTTAACCTCCATACCCGCTAAAAACATCAAATATAAAAATCCAACTTCAGCAATTAAGTCAAAATATTCATGATGGGCTACTAAACCCATATATGCAAAGAGTGAGCCTAATATAATCTCTACAGGTGGTGTAGGGATTTTGATTACCCTAGATATAAACGGACTTATCCATATTAATACAGAAAGTGTTAATATCAGAGATATATTACTCTGCACTGCAACTACTTGCAACTTCATATCCTAAATTTGAAAGCATTTGATGATCTTTGCTTGGATTCTCTCCTGAGGTTGTAAGGTAATTACCAATCACAATAGCATTTGCCCCAGCATCAAACATTTTTGATTCATCTCCAGCAAAAAGTAATTCTCGTCCTCCTGCTACCATTAATAATGTCTCTTCACCTAATAAATTTCGTGCTGTAGAGATAATCTTTATAGCCTCTTCTTGTGAGACAGTATTACTCTTAATAGGTAAAGCTTCATTTGGATGATAAAAGTTTAGTGGGGTAGATTCAGGACTCAAAGAAGCTATGGCTCGGAGTAATTCATCACGATCTTGTTTACTCTCACCCATCCCAAATATTCCTCCAGAACAAAGTGTAAGTCCCACAGACTTAGCATCTTCACATGTTTGGTATCGCTCTTCCCAACTATGCGTAGTACATATCTCTTTGTAATAGTTTTGTGATGTTTCAAGGTTATGATTATAACTATCTACGCCATGTGCTTTCAAATAAGACAATTGCTCTTTGCTTGCTGTTCCATTACAAGCAATAAGGTTTAATCCCTCTACTTCTTTTTTGATAGCCAAAGCAACGCTCGCAACAAATTGTGTTTTTTTGTCGTCTAAGCCTTTTCCTGCTGTAACAAGACAATACCCTAATGCACCCAATGATTTTGCTTGTTTTGCCTCAGATACAATAGTATCTATAGATTTAAAGGTATAACGATCAATATCAGCCTTATACCTAACACTCTGTGTACAGAACTTGCAATCTTCTTTGCAACTTCCACTTAATATATTGTTAATAGCACATAAAAATATTTGTTTTGTCTGTTTCATAAGTGTATTATACAATAAGAATACTCTAATTTTATAGACTAGCTAAAAATAATAATAATATCTGTATTACTTCTTCAAAATCCTAGGTAAAGTTATCCCTGTTTGACCATGGTATTTACCTTTTCTATCACTATAGGTAGTCTCACATTGTTCATCACCTTGCAAAAATAGTACCTGAGCTATGCCTTCGTTGGCATAAATTTTAGCTGGTAATGGTGTTGTGTTACTAATTTCTATAGTGATATGCCCTTCAAACCCAGGTTCAAATGGTGTAACATTGACGATAATACCACATCTTGCATAAGTACTTTTACCTAAACATACTGCTAGCGTGTCGCTTGGCATCTTGAAGTACTCTACTGTCCGTGCGAGTGCAAAAGAGTTGGGAGGAACAATACAAACATCACCTTGGAAATCTACCACATTTCTATCATCAAAATCTTTTGGGTCAATAACTGTGGAATTGACATTAGTAAAAATTTTAAACTCATCACTTACACGAATATCATATCCATAGCTACTGAGTCCATAACTTACAACACCCTCTCCTATCAAACCTTCACAAAAGGGTGTAATCATTTCATTATTAAGAGATTTTTCTCGAATCCATTTATCTGATTTTAATCCCATATTCTCTCCTTAGCTATCAGTTGGTTTTGCTAAATCACTCAAAAAGTCTTCCATAGAATATTTTTGTCTGTATTCAGGTGTCATTATATGAATAAGAATATCTCCCAAATCAGCTACAACCCAGTAATCACTTACATCAGCAATAAGAAACTCTTCACCTTTGGGCTTTAGAGTACTTTTTAACTGCTCATAAAGTGCTTCAGTATGTTTCCCACCTAATGAGTTTGCGAGTACTACTCTTTGGGCAATATAATCTACTTTATCGAGATTAAATACCTCTATCTCTTCAGCTTTTTTGCTATCTAATAGCGATACAATTGCTTCTACTCTTTCATCTATTGTCATTATAGTCCTTATTTTATTTTGTATTATCGTATCTACACTTTTGCTGATACGCTTATCTACATGCTTCAAATCGTTACATGCCCTAATCTTTGTTGAACTTATATCCATATCTATATCCAAAGAAATCCAATGAGAAAGTTTTTGTGTATCTAGTTGATATCCTTTTCGTGTAGCTATAGCCCATGTAAGCTCTTGGTTTATCCAATCAAATGCATTCCATTTTGTAATAGATTCTAAATTATCTGCTCCAATAATAAAGTAATCAACACTATAGAACTTTTGAAAATATTTTATACTTACACTTGAATAAATAGGTTCTGCTAAGGATACTTCATAATCACTCACTTCTACACGATCAATAGAATCAAAGAGTTTATGACACCAATCTAGTCTCTGCTTAGCAGATGCTAAAGAAGAGCGTTTAAAGGGATTTAGAAAAGCTGGTAAGATAATTAGCTTATCTATATCTAATAACTCTAAAGCCCTATTGACAATATCCTGATGCCCTTGATGAGGAGGGTCAAAACTACCACCAAATATTGCAACTTTAATCAAATAATAACCTCATTTACTATAAAATATAGTGAATTTTATCATAAGGGCACTTCTATAAACCCTAAAGATTAGGGTTAATGATACTCGTATGCTAATTTTCATAGAAATCTCTTTCGTCAAAAGGAAAAATAATGGCAATCAAAGTTGCAATCAACGGTCTAGGTAGAATTGGTAAATGTGTCGCGCGAATCATCGCTGACAGAGACGATGTAGAACTTGTAGCAGTAAATGTTAGTGGTACTGAAGAATCAATACAATATATGATGCGTTATGATAGTGTTCAAGGACACCGTGATGATATTACTGTTGCAGATGGTTATTTGATGATAGGAAATGAGAAAGCAAAAATTCTTTCAGAGAGAGACCCTGCAAAAATAAATTTTGTAGAACATGGTGCTGAACTTGTAATTGAGTGTACTGGTGCATTTTTGACTATGGAAAGCGTACAGTGTCATATTGATAATGGTATCAAAAAAGTACTATTCTCTGCTCCAGCTAAAGATGATACACCAACATTTGTTATTGGTGCAAATGAGAAAGAATATGCTGGTCAAGCTATTGTTTCAAATGCTAGTTGTACAACGAATGGTTTAGCTCCTTTGGCTAAAGTATTAGATGATAACTTTGGTATCCAAGCAGGACTAATGACTACTATTCATAGTTATACAGCAACACAGCCTATTCTTGATGGTAAACACAAGAGTGATCCTAGAAAAGGTCGTTCAGGTGCATTAAACCTTGTACCTTCAACAACAGGTGCAGCAAAAGCTATTGCAAAAGTTTTACCTAATCTACTTGGTAAACTTAATGGTCAAGCTATCCGTGTTCCTACTCCTGATGTATCAATTGTTGACTTAACAGTAACATTGAACAAAAATGTAACTTTAGAAGATGTTAAAGCTGCGTTTAAAACAGCAAGTGAAGGATCTCACAAAGGTATCTTGGCAATAGATGAAGAGTATCGTGTATCTCAAGACTTCGTAGGTGAAGCTCATAGTACAGTAGTAGCTATGGATACTATTCAAGTAATTGATGAGAATATGGTAAAGATTCTTTCATGGTATGATAATGAGTGGGGTTATTCGTGTAGATTAGTAGATATGGCAGTTCATATTAGTCAAAAACAATAAATAGTAAAGGATAGTTTATGAGAAGTATTAAAGATCTGGAAATAGAAGGAAAAAGAGTTTTTATTCGTTGTGATTTTAATGTTCCACAAGATGAGTTTGACAACATAACTGATGATAGACGCATTCGTTCTGCACTTCAAACTATTCGTTACTGTATTGACCGAAATTGCAAGGTTGTCCTTGCTTCACATTTCGGGAGACCAAAAGCTGGTGATTTTGATCCAAAATATTCATTAGCTACGGTTGCCAAGCGTCTTGATACGCTACTAAAAATCAAAAAGAACCTCTATCTTTCAAAAGATGTTGTGGGTGAAGATACCAAGTCCAAAGTAGCTTCTTTGGAGGCTGGAGATGTTCTCTTGCTAGAAAACCTCAGATATGAAGCAGGTGAAACAGCAAATAATGCAGAGCTTGCAAAAGAGTTAGCTTCTTATGCAGATTTTTATATTAATGATGCTTTTGGTGCTTGTCACCGTAAACATGCTTCTATTTTTGCTATAACAGAACATTTTGATAGAGACCATAAAGCAGCAGGTTTCTTGATGACCAAAGAAGTAAACTTCTTTCAAAAGGTAATTGATAAACCTGTACGACCATTTGTAGCTGTTGTAGGTGGGAGTAAAGTTTCTGGCAAACTCCAAGCACTTGTTAACCTTATTCAAAAAGTTGATAAAGTTATTATTGGTGGAGGTATGGCATTTACTTTTCTCAAAGCTCAAGGCTATGAGATAGGAAATTCACTTGTTGAAGATGATTTACTAGATGAGGCAAGAGCCATCATGTATAAAGCAAAAAAACGAGGTGTAAAATTCTATCTTCCTGTAGATGTAGTAGTAGCTCCTGAATTTTCTGAAAACAGTATTACTAAATATCTTCCTGCCCAAGAAATTCCTGAAGATTGGATGGGGCTAGATATTGGTCCTGCTTCTAGTAGACTCTTCCGTTCTGCTCTTAATGATGCACAAACTATCATTTGGAATGGTCCAATGGGTGTTTATGAAATGGATAAGTTTTCAAAAGGTAGTATGAAAATGTCTCACGACATAGCAGATACACATGCAACTACAATCGTAGGTGGTGGTGACACTGCTGATGTAGCTCAAAGAGCTGGCGATGTAGATGAAATGACATTTGTAAGTACAGGTGGTGGAGCGAGTCTTGAACTCATTGAAGAAAAACTTCTTCCAGGAATTGAAGCTCTTAAATAATATTTTACAAAACTAACTTTCTATAAAAAATGGTGGGATTCTCCCACCAAATATAATCAATCTCAGTATTACAATCAAAAGGAACGCAATGATTTTTGCAGCAAATTTCAAAACAAACCATACAAGAGCTACTACACAAGCTTATATCCAAGAACTTAATCAAAAAATAGAAGCAACATCTACTAATAACGATATTTATATCTTTCCTCCTGCTACGGCATTGGATAAGTTTGAGACTAAAGCCACTGTAGGAACACAAAATGCCTATCCAGCCAAAAATGGTGCATACACAGGTGAAATAGGTGTAGACCAATTAGATGAATTTGCTATCAAAACAATTCTTATAGGTCATAGCGAAAGAAGAGAACACCTTAGAGAAAGCCAAGAAATAGTAGCAGAGAAATTTTCATTTTTTCTAAATGAAGGATTTGAAATTATTTATTGTATTGGTGAACCACTAGAAATACGAGAACAAGGTGATAAAGCTGTTATGGAATATCTTTTAGCTCAATTTGAGGGAATAGATACAACTTATGAAAATCTTATTATTGCGTATGAACCTATTTGGGCTATTGGTACAGGTCGATCTGCAACTGTAGAAGAGATAGCTTCTACTCATAAAGCATTACGACAATCAGTTTCTAAACCATTATTATATGGTGGAAGTGCAAAACCAGCTAATATTAAAGAGATTATCTCTATAGATAATGTTGATGGTGTTTTGGTAGGAAGTGCTTCACTTAAAGTAGAGAGTTTCTTTGACATGGTGACTGCGTAATTCACCTCTCCAAAATCTCTCTAACCAATATTATGTTATGATGTGCTTATACTAACTTTCTTTCAGAGGTAACTATGAGTGCAATTTTTAATTTAGACTTTTATAGTGGTCAAGACTTTTATAGTGATGGGGATATTGAAGATGAACTTCTCAATATTGTACAAAACAACAAAGAGTATGATACAGTACTCTCCAAAGAGAGTCGCTGGGCTATACTCTACCATCTCTCTCCTATTCGTCAAAATATTATCAACTGGTATCCTTTTAAAGAGGGTGCAAGCTGTCTAGAAATAGGTGGTGGATGTGGTGCTATTACTGGGGCATTATGCGAGAAACTAAAAAGTGTCAAAGTAGTAGAACTCTCCAAAAGACGCGCATTAATCAATTATACAAGACACCAAGAGCATTCTAATCTCGAAATACTTGTTGGGAATCTTAATGATATAAAGTTTGATGAAAAATTTGATTATATTACACTTAATGGTGTCTTAGAGTATGCTGGGTCTTTTACTCATACAGAAGAACCTTATAAAGATTTTCTCAAACAAATTAAAACTTATTTAAAGCCTGATGGCAAACTTATTATTGCTATTGAAAATCGTTATGGTCTTAAATATTTTGCAGGAGCAAGAGAAGATCATACAAATAAGATATTTGATGGGATTACAGGATATGAGGGGAATAATAGTGTACGAACTTTTGGTAAAACTGAAATAGAAACACTCCTTACACAAAGTGGATACCCGCAACAAGATTTTTACTACCCACATCCTGATTATAAAATGCCTTTGGAGATATATAGCCAAGAGTGGCTCCCTAGCCATTATTCACAGCTCTCTTCTGCTCCTAATTTTGATAGCCAACGCTATGAACTATTTAATGAAACAAAAGCCTTTGAAGGCATTATAAAAAATAATCAATTTGAATTTTTTGCAAACTCATTTTTGATTATCTCTGGAGAGTAGATGAAAATATACTATGTAAAAAACAGTAGTGCAAGAGCAAAAGAGTTCCAACTAACCACCACTGTATATGAAGAAGATGGTCAAAAGTATGTTAAAAAAGAGGCATCTTGCAAAGAATCTATACCTCATTTAGAACAAATGAAAAGAAACTATGAGCTTCTTACTAAGAGTATTATCAATCCCAAAATTAAACTCGCCAAAATCATAAAAGAGACTGCAACAAGCCTTGTCTTTGAGTTTATTGATGGAGTGAGCCTAGAAAATAAGTTTTATAAAGCTTTGGAAGTAAGTACAAATAAAGCATATGAAGTTATTGACGAATACAAAGAGTTTGTAGCTAGTAGTTTTAAGATGACTACAAATAGTAGTATTATAGATGAGGAGTACCATAAAATATTTGGAAATAATAGACCTCTCTCAACAAACTCTCTTTACTTTGAAGATAGTACTAATATAGATCTTATTTTTTCTAATATTATCTATAAGAATGAAGATATTTATATTATAGATTATGAATGGGTTTTTGATATGCCACTTATGTTGGAGTATGTCTACTTTAGAGCTATTAGTTCTTTGAACCAAGAGGGACTTCTAGAAAAATATTTTAATCCTACACAGCTTCAAGAATTTCGAGTAAAAGAGGATGCTTTTTTACTGGGGTATGTTCTTAATAGAAACTCTTTTTATCAAATACAACACTACTATCTCAAAGATAGAATAGACCCAAGCCAACAGATACAAGAGCAACAAATAGCTATAGAGAGTCAAGATAATTTCATTACACAACAGACCCAAGAGATAGGAAAAAAAGAACAACTTATGCAAGAACAACATAATCATATCCAGACTCTCACTAATCAAATCAAAGAGCTTCAAGATATAGCCCAATCTCTACGAATCAAAAATAGACTCAAACGCCTTGCACCACAGAAACTACTCTCTCCTCTACGAGCAGTCCAAAAAAATCCTGTACTGCTTAAAAAAGTATTCTATTACCTCAAACGAGGAGAGATAGCATATTTATGGAATAAAACCAAAGAAAAAACACAACAAACTAATATATCCTCAACCAATATACCTTCTATCAATCCTAAGGACTTCTTTAAACCTTATGATAACAATAAATATAAAATTGAAAATAGAATCATTGATATTATTATTCCTGTTTATAATGGATATGAATTTTTGATACCACTTTTTGATAGTTTAGAGAGAAATACCTCTGCTCCTCATAGACTTATAGTTGTTAATGATTGTAGCCCTGATGAAAGAGTCAAATCACTCTTACTCGAAAGATTAGAAAAACACCCAACTGCTATCTTTGTAGACCATGAAACTAATTTAGGCTTTGTAAAAAGTGTGAATGAAGCCTATACTTATACCAAAGATCATTTTCTTATCCTCAACACAGATACAGAAGTTCCAGAACTTTGGGTAGAAAGATTGATGTATCCTATCTTGAATATGGATAAAATTTCTACAACTACACCTTTTACAAACTCTGGACAGATAGCAAGTTTTCCTAATTTTATTGCAGATAATAATATTTTTGAGGGAATGAGTGTGGATGCTTTGGATGCTATTTTCAAAGAAGTAAATCCTGATAATTTTTATAGTAAAGTTCCTACAGGTGTTGGCTTTTGTATGGGAGTTAATTATAATCTTATCCAAGAGATAGGCTTTTTTGTAGAAGAAGAGTTTGGAAGAGGCTATGGTGAAGAGAATGATTGGTGTCAAAGAGCAATTATTCATGGCTATGAAAATCTTATGGTTCCAAACCTTTTTGTTTATCACAAACATGGTGGCTCTTTTTCGGCTGAAGATAAAAAGAAACTCATGCAAGAGAATGCTATTAAGCTTTTGCATAAGCATCCTAACTATGATAAAGATATTCAAAGCTATGTAGGCAAAGACCCACATAAAGTACTCCGACAACTTATGGTAGTAGTAGCCTCTTCTCACGATAAAGAGCCTCTGCATCTAATTATAGACCAAGCCCTAGGTGGAGGAGCAAACCACTATACTACAGCACGAAAAGAAGAGTATATAAAAGAGAACAAAAAAGTACTCCATCTTATTTATGATTATTATGCAAGTTGCTATATTGTTCATTTTGATTACCAAGAGTACCATTATTCCTTTACTCTCACAGGACTCCAAGAAATAAAAGAGCTCTTTTCTTATCTTAAATTTAAAGAAATTTTTGTCAATAATCTTGTCTCATTTGAAAAAACTCCAGAGCTTTTAGCATGGATAGAAGAGCTTACAAATAAACATCAAGCATCATTAATTATCCCTATCCATGACTACTACGCTCTTTGCCCTAACTACACTCTTCTTGACCCTAATGGAGTCTTTTGTGAAGTTCCTAACTCATTGCAAAAATGTCAAGAGTGTATGAAAACAAATGATTTAGAATGGCGTACATTTGTAAATGGTGAGATAGATATGCGTCAATGGAGAGGCGATTGGGAGAATATACTTACCTTAGCAGATAAAATAATCTGTTTCTCTGGCTCTTCAAAAGAGATTTTATTGCGTGCATACAAAACTCTTGATACTAATAAAATAGAAATTATACCCCATCAAGTAGCTCCCCTACCCCCTGTCACACTCAATAGCAAACCAAAAGGCTCACCTATTACAATTGGTATATTAGGCGCTATCAATCAAGCTAAAGGGGCTAATATTATAGAGTCTCTTGTGCATACAATTGATAAAGAGAAGCTCAATATAAATGTCGTTCTTATTGGTGAGATTTCTAAAAATATCTCTAGTGATACATTCAAAGTCACAGGAAGATATGATAGAGATGCACTCCCCTCTCTTGTGCAAAAAGAAGCCATAGATATATTTTTGATACCTTCTGTATGTCCTGAAACATTCTCGTATACAACAGGTGAAATTATGATGATGGATATGCCTTTGATGGTCTTTGATGTGGGTGCACCTGCATTAAGAGTAAAAGAATATAACAAAGGGGTAGTATTATCCAAAGACTACCTTCAAAATCTTATAGCACATATAGCATCACTCCAAACACCTTAAGCTATGCAAAGAAAAATAAAACTCAATAATATTCAACTCCTTAGAGCTATTGCAGCTCTTTTGGTGATACTCCACCATGCTTTGCCTCACTATCAAGTAATGGGAGAGACTTTGGCAATTATAGATGTAGTATCTTCTTGGGGATTTATAGGTGTAGATATATTTTTTGTAATTAGTGGATTTATTATGGCGTATACCACATTTCACAAAGAAAGAACTCACAAAAATGCCACAACCTTTTTTAAACATCGGCTCTTTAGAATCTATCTAGGATATTGGCCATTTTTTCTTTTTGCTCTTCTTGTATTATGGTTTATTGACCCTGCCAAGATTCCATCTCTTGATTTATTTGGATCTTTTTTTCTTATTAATACCAATATGAATGAGCTTATGCTTCCTATCTCTTGGTCACTAAGCTATGAACTCTATTTTTATTTTCTATTTTTATTTTCGTTTTTGTTTTCTTTGCAACAACTCTATAAACTTATACCTTTTGTATTTGCTCTTATAGTAGCCCTAGTCCTTACCACACACTTTAGCTCACTTATACCCAATAGCTTTTTTTACTCACCCTATCTTTTAGAATTTTTTGCTGGAGTACTTTTGTATCAATTTAAAGAGTATCTTATGCACTGGTGGATTTTGGCTTTGAGTATTATAATTATTTTTATAGCCTATAGCTATGGCATAAGCCATGAAAGTAAAAATGGTCTCTACCGAGTACTTTCTTTTGGAATGGGTGCATTATTTCTTACACTTGCTATGCTTATAATCGAACAAAAAAATATTTATAGTGCCAACAAATATGCAGTAGCTCTAGGAGATGCTTCCTATACTCTTTATCTTTCTCATATTATTATTATTAATCTCTTTTATTTTCTAGGTCTAAGAGCTTTCTTTATGGGTGAGGGAATACTCTTACCTCTCTTAGGTCTCTTCTCAATTATTTTTATCTCTGTAGTATTTAGTCTTTTGTACTATAAATATATAGAAAAACCTCTCTACAATAGAGCTATCAAAGGAATTTAACTTGTCTCTCTCTCTTATTATCCCTACATATAATGCACAATCGTATCTTCCTGCACTCTTAGAGAAACTCAAACATCAAAGTGTGGGATTTGAACTTATTATTATTGACTCTTCATCTACAGATAACACCGTAACTATAGCCCAAGAGTACACTCAAAATATTATTATAATTCCTCAAAATGAATTTGATCATGGAGGCACACGAACCAAAGCCGCCAAAGAAGCATCAGGAGATATAATTGTCTTTTTAACCCAAGATGCACTCCCTTATGACAATAAAACTATAGAGAACATTATCAAAAGTTTTGATAATCCAAAAGTTGGTGCTGTATATGGAAGACAACTCCCCTACCCCAAAACAAATCCTTTTGGCAAACATCTAAGAAGCTTTAACTATGGCAACACCTCTTATCTGCGAACCCTAGAAGATAAAAAAAAGTTTGGTATTAAAACAGCATTTTTATCTGATAGTTTTTCTGCCTATCGCAAAAGTGCCTTAGAAGAAATCGACTGGATTAAAGATGGACTAATCGTAGGAGAAGACAGCTACGCAGGAGCAAAGATGCTCTTAGCAGGCTATAGTCTTTCCTATAGTGCTGATGCCAAAGTGTATCATTCACATAGCTATAGTATACTCCAAGAGTTTAGAAGATATTTTGATATAGGTGTTTTTCATAAACAAGAAGCGTGGATACCTAAAGAGTTTGGCAAAGCAGAAGGTGAGGGAAAAAAATATATTAAATCAGAATTTAAATACTTACTCTCAAAATATCTTTATTATCGTATACCAGAGTTTTGTATACGAAATGGAATGAAGTATTTGGGATATAAGCTAGGACAAAATCATAAATTTTTGCATAAGTCTTTGATAAAGTATCTTAGTATGCATCCGCTATGGTGGGATAAACATTTATAAAAATAATAAGTGAGAAGATTAAAAATACTATTTATGGTGCTCGATACAAGATTTGAACTTGTGACCACCTCCATGTCATGGAGGCACTCTACCGCTGAGTTAATCGAGCTTTCTAGTACTAATTTGTGGAGTAGCATAATAACCCAAAGAGACTTAAAAAAGACTTATTATCTACTCCGAATAACTATATTAGAGTCTCTGCAATAAAGGTCTTGGTGACTTGTCCACCAAATCTATAAGTATCATTTTCATAGCTAACATAGAGTTCATCACCACTTCTAGGAAATACAGCAACCATATCAGCCAAAAGCTTCTCTTTATGAGCTTTAACATAACACGCAACCATACCAGTACCACAGGCTAGAGTTTCGTCTTCTACTCCTCGCTCATAAGTACGCACAAAAAGCTTATCATCTTTGATAGTTGCTATATTTACATTTGCATTATATTTATGTCGGAGTTCTCTCATTTGTGCTATATCAAACGCTTCTACACTCTCACGAATACTTACTAAATGTGGCACACCACTATCTATTAACCACCACTTATGCCCAAACTCTTCTATCTCTTGATTTTGTATCTGTGGCTCTAGCATATCACTTACAATATACAAACCATTAATAGTTGCTTTGATAACTCCTGCACCCGTGAGAAAGATAGCTTTATCATCTTTGGATATACCTTTTTCATGTGCATAATGTGCTACGGCTCTGCTAGCATTACCACACATTGCAGCATAACTTCCATCAGAATTATAAAAATCCCATTCAAAATCATACTTTTCATGAGGGAGTAAAACCACAAGACCATCAGCACCCACACCACTTTGACGATGGCAAAGTTTGCGTGCTAGGGAACTATAATCACTCTTCTCTTGTGCGTGAAACATGATAAAATCATTACCATTAGCACTATACTTTGTTACTGTCATAAGGACTCCTTAGAATGCGTTGAGTATCTCTTCTTTGACCCGTTCACACTCTCTTTGAAGTTGTTTAAGGTCGCCACTATTATCTATCACAAATGTTGCTCGTTTTCGTTTTTCTTCTATATCTAGTTGACTCTCAATGCGTTGCAGGGCTTCTGCATCATCATAGCCATCTCGTTTTATTAATCGCTCTAGCTGTTTGCTTTTTGGTGTATAAGTTGTAATAGATTTACTTATAGGATAACGGTCTCCCTCAAAAAAGAGAGGAATATCTATAATATACGGCTTTTTAAATTTATCTTGCTCTTGAGAGAGTCTCTCTATTTCATTATAAATTAAAGGATGCAAAAGATTTTCAAGAGCTTTTCGTTTTGAGGAATCAGCAAAAACTAACTGCCCCAATGCACCACGGTCAACCTTGCCATCTAGCACAAAAGAGTCTCCAAACAACTCTGCTATCTTTTCATGATGGAGGTCTAGCATACTATGAGCTATTTTATCTGCGTCAATAAAGCGAAACCCATACAACGAGAGCAAAACTGTAGCAGAACTCTTGCCTGTAGCAATCCCTCCTGTGAGGGCTACTGCATATTCATACGCCATTAGAGTTTAATAAGACCCAAAAACTTTTTGCGAGTTACCGTTGGAAGATGAAATGTTCCTATAGCAATATCAGAGTTATAATAATTAAATCCATCAGTTAAATCTGCTCGTTGGAGATTAATATCAGCTGTTGGATGGTAAGTATGACTAGCTATTATAGCATTACGACACGAAAGACCTGTACCATGTGCAGAAGCTTCATACTTATAAGGCATAACTATTTTAAAAAGTTCCCCAATAGTCTCCAACTCTTCTTTCGCCTCATCTTCTTGCGTAAGAAGTCTACTTGACATTGTAGAAATTACACCTTTTGAAGTAAGTGCACGGTTAAGCAATCCCCAAAAAACTCTATCACTTGTAAACTCTTCAGAAGCCACAATAATAACATCATAACTATCTTCAGGCTCATCAGCAATTTTAGCACTTGCCTCTTTTTCTGATAATCGTACAATAGCATCAATACTTTTATGTTTTTCTACTTCTAATTGGAGTTTATCGCACCCACCAATAATAAGCACTCTCTTTGGATCAGCATGTGTACAAATTGGTATATGTGATAGCATTTCGTCTTTGATAAAGTGTAAATTTCCCATATTTTTTCCTTGATTAAATAAATTTATTTTTGTCTCTAGTGAGCTGATTGTAGCAAAAAAATCTATAAAAAAAATTAAATTAGGAGTAAAATTATCTGATTTGCTCTCTAAACAAGTGTTTAGAGAGTTTTGTATAAATTATCTATTAATAAAGACCAAATTTACCATCTGCTCTTTTGTACATAACACGCATATTTCCATCATGGTCATTAAATACAATAAATTGTCTTTTCTCTTCTGCTTTTAATGCGTCAATAGCTTCGTCAAAGTCTAATGGCTTATGAAGCTCTAAGTCCATAGGAACTAACTCTATATCTTGAGTATCAAAGTTTGTTACAGCTTCTGCATCAGAACCCATATCTTTGAAGCTCATAATACGGTGACCTTTGATTTTGTCAGCGTGTCTTCTAAGAGATTTTTTCACTCGTTCAATGGCAATATCAATAGCCGCATAAGCATCTTTATCATTTTGAGTAATAACGATAGTATTTTTATCTTTTAAATTAATTACAAATTCTACAGAGAGACCTTTTTTAGCACTACCATTAATAAGGGTTGTCACAGAGATAATATCTAAATTATATTTTTCTAGTCCATCAACCGCTCCATCAACATACTCTTTTATTGAGTCTGTAAGTTCAAAATGTCTTCCAACAATATGTTTATTCATAATGTATCCTTAATCATATAAAGTTAAGAGAGATAGCCTATTGTGGACTATTTCTTTAACTTAATTGTAACTGAAGAAGCTTAATAGAGGGTAAATAGCCCTAAGAAGAGAGCAAAGAATTATACAAGTAGTAGCACATAGAAAGTAAAGTTTAGTCAGACTAGCTAAAGATTGTTTATTAAATTCTATCAGAACCCTTGAAATTAGAAGAAAAATGTATTATAATCCCAAAAAATTATATTACACAAGGACATTAACAATGGCAAAACATCAATTTCAAACAGAAATAGGTCAATTACTCAAACTTATGACACACTCTTTATATTCAAATAAAGAAATTTTTATCCGAGAACTCGTATCAAACTCTAGTGATGCAATTGATAAATTTAATTATCTTTCACTTACAGATGAAGAATTTAAACAAGAAAATTGGGTAGGTCAAGTATCTATAGGTCTTGATAGCGAAGATGGCAGTTTAACTATTGCAGACAATGGTTTAGGTATGAACGAAGATGACCTCATCAATCACTTAGGAACTATTGCCAAATCAGGAACAAAATCATTTGTAGAAAACCTTACAGGTGACGCACAAAAAGATAGTAATCTTATTGGTCAATTTGGAGTTGGATTTTATTCTGTATTTATGGTTGCTGATAGAGTGGATGTAATTACAAAAAAAGCAGGTGAAGAACAGGCATATAAATTTACAACTGATGGTACTGGTGAATTTGAAATTACACCTGTTACAAAAGATTCACATGGTACAGTTATTTATATGAAGCTCAAAGAAGATGAAAAAGAATTTTTGGGTAAAGGAAGAGTAGAAGAAATTGTCAAAAAATATTCTGACCATATTGCATATCCAATTGTAGTTAATTTTGAAGAAGATGAAACTACAGGTGAGGGAGAAGATGCAGTAACTACAAAAGTAAAAAGATCAGAACAAGTCAATGCAGCTACTGCTCTTTGGACACTTCCTAAATCTGAAATCAAAGAAGAAGAGTATGTGGAGTTTTATAAATCTCTTTCTCATGGTGATGAAGAACCACTCAAACATCTTCACAACAAAGTAGAAGGATCTCAAGAATTTACAACACTTTTTTATATCCCAAGAACTGCTCCTATGGATTTGTATAGAGCCGATTATCAATCAGGAATTAAACTTTATGTAAAAAGAGTATTTATTACAGATGATGATAAAGAGCTACTTCCTCCGTATTTGCGTTTTGTAAAAGGTATTATTGATAGTGAAGATTTACCTTTGAATGTAAGTAGAGAGATTCTTCAAGAGAATAGAATTTTGGCAAATATCAAACAAAACTCTGTTAAAAAGATTCTAAGAGAAATTAAAAAACTAGAAGGTGAAGATTCTGAAACTTTTACAGCTCAATATAACAAAGTTATCAAAGAGGGTATCTATATGGATCAAACCAATAAAGATATACTTCTTGATATAGTTCGATACAAAAGTTCAACAGAAGCTGGTCTTGTGTCACTAGAGAGTTATATCAGTCGTGGAGATAGCGAGAAAAAAGAGATTTATTATATTACTGGTGAAAATGAGCAAGTACTTAGAAACTCTCCTTTACTTGAAGCTTATAAAAAAGCAAGTATAGAAGTGCTTATTATGGATGACAAAGAGATTGATGAGATTGTAACACCTATGATTGGGAGTTATAACGAATGGAGTCTCAAAGATATTACAGCTACAGATGCACCTGATAGCAAAACAGAGGAAGAAAAAGAAGAGATAAATAAAGAATTTAAATCTCTTACAGATAAAATAAAAGAAGTATTAGGTGATGAGGTAAAAGAGGTAAAAATTTCTACAAGACTTACTTCAAGCCCATCATGTGTGCTTAAAGATAGCTCAGATCCAATGGCTGGAATGGCTGCTATGTTTGCTCAAATGGGTCAAGATATGCCAGAGATTCCACTTATCTTAGAGATTAATCCAGATCATGAGATGATTCAAAAACTTGATAAACTAGAAGATGATTCACTCTTTGGTGATCTCTCGTGGATACTCCTAGATTCTGCAAAATTATCTGAAGGCTTAGAGCCAAAAGATAAAGGTGCTTTCTCTACTCGTATTGCTAATTTAGCTACAAAAGCACTATAATTATGTCTCAACAGATGTCTCCACAAAAAAAGGCTACAGTAGTTTCTAGTTCTGTTGCTATTATTCTAGTTGTTGTAAAACTTGTAATTGGAATAGCAAGCGGTTCTGTAGCAGTGATGGCATCTGCTATAGACTCTTTGCTAGATAGTGTAATCTCTATCTTTAACTTTTTTGCCATTAAAAAAGCTGAAGAAGATGCAACCCATCAATTTCAGTATGGTAAAGGCAAGATACAAGCAATTGCAGCTGTTATTGAAGGGACTGTAATTACTCTTTCTGGTCTTTTTATTATCTATCTTGCCATAAAAAAAGGTATAGAGGGGTCTACAACGACTCTTCTTATGCCTTCACTTATCGCAATGATTTTTTCTATAGTTGTTACTTATGGACTTGTAGTATATCTTCTTAAGATAGCAAAACAAACAGATAATATTGTTATAAAATCTGATGCTCTGCATTATCAAACAGACCTTTGGAGTAATGGAGTTATTTTAATCTCTCTAGGTTTAGTTTGGTTTACAGGCTGGGATATTATAGATGTTATTTTTGGTATTGCTATTGGTATTTATATTATTTACTCTGCCTATGAAATTATTGAAGATGGTATAAAAATACTTCTTGACCATGCCCTAGAGGGTGAACAAGTTGCAAAAATTGGTGAAATTATCTCTGAACATTCAGAGGTTGCTAGCTACCATTGGCTCAAAACTCGTACAGATGGGACAACAAATTTTATTGAATTTCATATGGTACTGCGTCCAAATATGCTTTTACTCGAAGCCCATAGAATTGCAGACCAAGTAGAAGATAAAATTATGGCTATAGATAGCCGAAAAAGATGGGTAATTACACCTCACTTTGACCCTTATGATGATGAAGATATAAATGAAGCTATGTTCCATGGTGAAAGACTTGCAAGTGTCTAAAACTAGACCATTGATATACCTACTCTCTCCTACTCCCAAAGAGGGGGTAGAGTCTTTGCCTATGATAGAGTTTACCCAACTTGTAAATAGCATAGATTTTTCCAAATGTGATACACTTATGTTTACTTCTAAACAAGCTGTAATAACTGCAAACAGTATAGATAAAAGATGGAAAGATATTCCATCTATTGCTGTAGGTTTAGCCACAAAAAAACAAATAGAACAATTAGGCGGAGAGGTAATATACCATCCAAAAGAGTTTTATGGTCAAGAATTAGCCAAAGATATAGAGAATTTTTTTCAAGATAGAAATATCTTATATCTTCGACCAGCTAAAGTTATCTTTCAGAGCAAAGAATATCTAGCCAAAAAGAATATACTTTTACAAGAGCAAATTATTTATGAAACCTCTTGTATAGAATACGATATATCACAACAACCCCCTGAAAATTCTATTATTATTTTTACATCTCCCTCTACAATTGAGTGTTTTTTAAAAAACTTCTCTTGGCTTTCTAGTTATAGGGCTGTAGTTATAGGCTCTGCCACAAAAGTCCATCTTCCAACAAATGCTAAGTTTGTAGTAGCACAGAAACCTATGATTGATGCATGTATCCAAAGAGCCTACCAAATTATAGAGCATTCTTAAGGAGTAAATGATATTATTTGAGCCTAAAAGAATTGAGGTTTAAATTTATGATAAAAATATTACTTATTGAAGATGATTTAGAACTAGCACTTATCCTTACTAATTATTTAACAAAATATGACATGGAAGTAATTGGAGCAGAAGATCCTTATATTGGCTTATCTTTATTGACACAGCATCAATTTGATTTGGTTATTTTGGATTTAACTCTCCCTGGGATGGATGGATTAGAAGTAATTCCCAAAATCCGTGAACACTCAAATATCCCTATTATTATTTCTTCTGCTCGTGATGATATTACTGATAAAGTAATAGGTCTAGAAAGAGGTGCTGATGATTATATGCCAAAACCTTATGACCCAAGAGAACTCGTAACTCGTATCAAAACTATCTTGCGTCGTACTCATACTTTTGAAGATAAAAAACCTCAAAAAGAAGAACTATTCAAAGTAGATAGAGGATCAAGAACTATACTTTTCCAAGAAAAGATGCTTAATCTCACAGCAGCAGAGTTTGATGTTCTTTCTATGCTTATTGCACATAAAAATGGTTCTGTTTCTCGTGAACAACTTCTCTATGAGAGTGAACATATAGATGATGATAGCTCCATTAAAAATATTGATGTTATCATCTCTCGTATTCGTCATAAGATAGCTGATTTAGACTCTAAAAATATTTATATCAAACCTGTAAGAGGGGTTGGGTATCTTCTTATATCCAATCCATAGAATATGAAGAATTTATCTGTTACCACCTTTATTCATATCCTTTTTACACTAGCGATAACTATATTGATGGTAACTTTTTTTGTTTTTATATCATGGGATAAAGAGCGTCGTAAACTCGAAGAAATTAGTCACTACAAACTTATAGCTGATGCTTTTTTATCTAATGTTCAACTCAATCCTACAGAAGAAAAATTAGAAAGTTTTTATAAAAATTTTTCTGTAAAACCTATAGATTTAAATGAGACTGAAAATGATATAAGGAAAAAAGGGAAAACTGTTTTTGGTGGAAAATCTATTTATGGTCAAGTGCGTGTTTTTGAAATAGATTCTAAACATTTTATTTATGTACAACGCTTAGGATACAACCTAATGCTCAAAGATAATCGTCCCAAAAATTATACATTTGGTATGGCTATAGCTATTGGTTTTATTCTTATTTTTTCACTTTTGCTACTTTACTTAGCAATTCTTAAGAAACTCTATCCTCTCAAAAGACTCCATGACCAAATAGAACAGTTCGCTATGGGTGATTTAGATGTAAAAATTAGTTATAAATATGATGATGAAATAGGCAAAATAGCTAAGAATTTTGATAATAATGTTTTGATGCGTATTAGAGAATTAAATGAATCAAAAAATCTCTTTATGAGAAATATGATGCATGAGCTTAAAACCCCTATAACAAAAGGAAGAATAGTCGTCGAATCTATAGAAGATGAAATGGTAAAAGGTGTATTAATACGAGCCTTTGATAGAATGAATGAGCTGATTAAAGAATTAGCACAAGTAGAACGAATAACAACGCATACTTTTGAGCCAATGATAGAGGCTACAACTCTTGCTACTGTACTCAAAGAGAGCCAACATCTCCTTATGGCAGATACAGGAAAAGTAAATGTAAACATAGAGATAGATAATATCTCTTTTCTAACCGACAGTAAACTTCTCTCCTTGGCCATTAAAAATTTATTAGATAATGGTATTAAGTATAGTACTGATCAGAAAGTAAGAATAGAAGCAAAAGATTGGAAACTTATTAAAGTTATATCCAAAGGAGATGGTCTACTCTATCCACTCTCTTACTATACAGAACCATTCTCACAAGAAGAAAAACGAAGCCATGGCTTTGGTTTGGGTCTCTATATTGTCCATAGCATTCTTAAAAAACTCAATTATACCCTAGGATACCGTTATGATGAGGGAGAAAATATCTTTGTACTCTTAGCCAAAGAAAAGAATTCAAAAGTAAAATAGGCAACTATTTTACTCGAATGCCCCAACGAAACTTATCTTTATAAAAGCCTTTATCTAGTTTAGAAGTAGTCACTCCATAAGCTTTTCCTGAAGAGGCATGAATAAACTCTCCCTCACCCAAATACAATCCACTATGATTAACATGACCAGCATTTGTTGTATCAAATGAGAGAATATCTCCTATCTCTATCTCTTCTCGTGAAAGCTTTATACCAAACTCTGACTGATTGCGAGAGGTGCGTGGTATGCTTATATTATTCTCTTTAAAGAGATAATAAACAAATCCAGAACAGTCAAAAGTCTCAGGTCCTACCTTTCCATTTTTATAAGATTTCCCTATCTTCGTTTTAGCAAGTGTAATCATCTTTGTAGCTAAACTTATATTTTGCTCTTTAATTATAGTTTCATTACTCTCTTTTGTACTAGTAATAGTTATTGTACGATTAAGGTCTTCTATAATAACAGTACAGTTTTCATCATGGCTAATAGTCACTTTTATCTGTGAAGCAGTAGATTGAGTGACAACAAAATGTACTTTACAGTCTAATAAAGGAGGTGTTAATTCTATAGAAAAAAGAAAAGTTTGAATAAAAGCAAATAGAATAAAAATATTTTTTCTCATTTCATCTCCTTTTTATTTAGGCAAGAGACACAGCGAACACTCTCAGGACGAATAAGCATCCGCTCTATATCAATATCCTCTTCACAAGAGATACAAACTCCAAATAATTCTTTATCAATACGCAAAAGAGCATT
>JADGER010000171.1 GCA_016744315.1 Sulfurovaceae bacterium | reverse complement strand
TTAAAATTATTTAAAATTTCTATATAATAACTTAATATAATATAATTATCAGAGCCTATTTAAAAGTCTAAAGAGAATTAGCATAAATATTCTATTACAAAGCCTTCTCAGCTGTGATGAGTGCTACCACACCATCATACATATCTTGCACTGCTTCTACTTCGGTGATGCCGAGTCTACGCAGATTACTAATGTCATAAACACCGCCTTCACTTTGACTATGTTCACCGTGAATACCACGAATTTGCAAGTGATGTTTATCTGTGATAGCTTTAAACGCGTCCATATCTTCTGCTAATTTTGGTACAGCTATATGCACACTCGCTCGCATCGCAGTCCCTAGATTGGTAGGGCAAGAGGTGATATATCCTAAGTGGTCATTATATGAAAATGGCACTTTAGTTTCTATACTTTTGATAGCACTCACAAGTCTAGTAAATACCTCTTTGATGTCTCCACCCTGTTGCATAGAAATAATTCTTAGTTGATCTTCTTCATTAACCCATACCAAAAAAGTTTTATCAGTATTATGATAAATACCTCTGCCTTCTGGCCAATTACGGTTAAGTCCTACAGCATCAAGAAATCTATCACCCTCTTTGAACAAAAAGTGATCTTTGATAAGATCATCTTGAACCTCTTTACTCATTCCAAGCAATGGATGGTAAGAACCTTTTAGCTCACCTTCTAAAGTATTCAACCCCTCAACTACACTTGATTCTACGAAGTCTCTTTGTTCTTTAGAGATAGCAGGTCCAAGAGGAAGATTAGCTACATTTCGTCCCACACGGATACGAGTAGATACGATGAACTTACCTTCAGGATCAGGATTAGGTGCTTTGAGGTCATCAGGATTAAGATTACTTTGGTGTTTGTCATTTTTGCCAAATCCATGATAATCTTCTATAATAGGATCAAACAATCCATCAAAAAGCTCATAAGACTCTGCGTCACCAGCATAAACACCAATACCACTATCAAGGTTTAGAACACCCGAATTAATAGCTTGTTCAAGCGTAAATCCATTGGCAGTTTTTTTATCTTTGAGTGCTTCAAAAACCTCAGGGCTTAGGTGTTTACAGAGCATAGATGTACAGTCTTTAGGTAGATTTGGGTAATTCATTTATTTCCTTTATTTGATATGGTTGAGGCAAATCAGAAAAGAGTTTCATCTTCATCGCCCAGTTTTCTTGGTAGTATGTCTCAAAATCATCACTTTTATTTTTGTAAAGTTGCATCTGCTCAATAATGGCAAATGCTCGCTCAACTTTTTCGATGCTTTTGAGTCCTTCTTGAATAATTGCTTCACACTGCCCTAGAAGCATTTTGTGTGAAGTATCTTCTTTTTCTAAGTGTGGCATTATTTGATCACCGTACCAACACCTTCACTGGTAAAAAGTTCAAGTAAAAGAGCATGTTCTACTCTCCCATCAATAATATGGGCTTTGTTGACTCCCCCTCTTACAGCTTTCAAGCAAGCATCCACTTTGGGTATCATTCCACCCTCTATAACACCTTCTTCTTTGAGTTTTGATATATCCTCTTCACTTAATGTATGGATAAGGTTTTTAGACTTATCAAGTACACCTGCTGTATCTGTCATAAAGATTATTTTTCTTGCTTTCAGGGCAGAGGCTATATGTCCAGCTGCTGTATCTGCATTGATATTAAATCCAGGGTGTCCACTCTTTTCATATGATCCAATAGGTGCTATCACTGGAATAAATTTTTCAATAATAAGTTTGTCTATCACAGTAGGGTCAATATCAGTTATCTTCCCTACAAAGCCATATTTTTCTTCATTTATAGGCTGTGCTTTTATGAAATTGGCATCTTTCCCACTTACTCCTAGAGCCTTAGCTCCATGCATATTTAGTAATGTTGTGATTTCATTATTAATACTACCAGAAAGTACCATCTCTACAACCTCCATCACCTCTTCTGTTGTAACACGAAGCCCATCAACAAAGTGACTTTTTATCTGCATTTTGTCTAATACTCTTCCTATGGCATTACCACCACCATGTACAATCACTGGTTTGATACCAACAAGATACATCAAGATAATATCTCGTGCAAACTTCTCTTTGAGTTCAGGATTTATCTGTGCAGAACCACCATATTTAATGACAAAAACTTTGTCACGATACTTTTTGATATAGGGGAGTGCATCAAGGAGTATCTGTGCTTCTTCTATCTTCTTCTTCATTCTGCTTCCTTCTCTTCTAAATAGAAATGGCAGTATAGTAAAAAGAAATGTAATCGGAGTGAAATCTTAAAAATTTGGTAATTTTATTTCAAAACAGGCTCCAGAGCCATTATTATATGCTCGAATCTCTCCTAGCATTTTTTGTTCAATAATCAAGCGAGTAATATAAAGCCCTACTCCTGTACCACCTTGTTCTTGTTTGGTCGTGATATATGGTTCAAAAATTCGAGAGAGTATCTCTTCTGAAATTCCACCACCATTATCACAAAAACTAATTACTGCACTCTCATCTTGATGTGATAACTTGATAATAATCTTTTTATCCACCTGAGGTAAGCTACTCAAAGCATCCATAGAGTTATTGAGCAGGTTCAAAATAGCTTGGGCAAACTCATTAGGGTAGCCTTGTCCCATATAGCTACTATCACTACTTTCTATCACTACATCAATATGATGATAGTCCAAAGATGTCAAAACAATCTGTGTAGCACGGCGAACATATTCCAAAAGATCAAACGACTCTTCTACTCTATCATGAGAAAAGAAGAGACGAAAATCATCTATAGTTTGAGACATATATTTGATCATTTCATTCCCATCATCCACACTCTCATCCAAAATTTTCTCATCTAATTCACCAAAAGCATACGAAGCTTGTAGATTCATAAATATACCCCCTAACTGTGCTAGGGGTTGCCTCCACTGGTGAGCTATATGGCTAATCATTTCACCCATGGATGCCATTCTTGATTGTTGCATCATAAGGTATTCATTTTCTCTTCTGAGGCGTATCTCTTCATTTACTTCTAGTTGGAGTTTTTGTTTTATATTCTCTTGTTCTGTAATATCACGCCCTATAAGTTTGATATATTTACTATTAATATTTTGTGATACTGTTCCAGAAAATTCAATACTTTTATCTTTGAAAGGAACTACTGAACCCTCTATAGTACCTTTTTGTATCAACGCATCATAAAGCTCTATCCACTCTTTTTCTCCCATCATCTCTTGGGGTGATTTACTAAGGAACTCTTCACCAAATACCAACTTTGCACGCTTATTCATCCACTCTATAGATTGCTGTGAGGAGGAGATAAATATCTCAATAATAGCTTCTGGAAGAAGATCCATAATCTCTTTTGCATGGCGGAGTTTGATCTCTAGTATTCTTGCTACATTCCCTTTGATATGCTGAAATATATCTCTATTGGTAAGGAGTGTACGAAGTTGTGAGTGTCTATCCACCACTAATACTCTTCTGATTCTTTTATCTTTCATTAGTGCTATAATATCTGTAATAGCCTCATCCTCTTGCACACTCAACACAGGAGAACTCATCAAAAGCTTTACCCCTTTATTCATATCAATATTTTGATACCCTGCACTGATAATATCTTTTTCTGTAATAATACCCACAGCTTGTTGCTCTTTATTTACTATGATTACAGAACCTATACCTCGCTTATTCATAGTATAAAGTGCATCATACAAAGAACTCTCTTCATCAATACTCACAAGCATCGCATCCTTAGAGATAAGATCACTTACTTTTAAATCCACTTTATATACATCATCTTCAAGATAATCAAAAAGGTCTTCTTGAAGCACTACTCCAGCATAATCGTTATTATCATCTATCAGTATCAGACGACGAATATTATTACTCACCACCAAATCAAACGCTGACTCAATAGGACGATGATAGTGTGTACAAATAACAGGTGATTTTGCCAAACTAATAACAGGAAGAGTCACATCTATACCCACCTCTATCTTAGCCAATAGCGAACTCTCTGTCACTATAGCTACAGGCTTATTTTCATTCAATAATACTACAGAACCATTTTTATTTTTAATCATACAAGCCATAGCTTCATAGATAGATGCATCACTAGAGAGCCAAAATCCTTTACTATAAGCAATATCTATCAATTTCTTCATTACTGTTCCTTTGTATATAAATGGTATCCAATAGATGTTATATTTTTGATAATACCTTTATGAGTCTGTTTTCTAAGATTTCGTATTTGTGATCTAATAGCATCTTTTGTCATAGGTATACCTTCCCAAACACTATACTGTAACCTATCATAGATAACTGTCTCTTCTGAATGCTTAATAAAAAATTCCAAAAGCTCCATCTCTTTTCGTCGTAGAAGTATCTCTTTCCCCTCATATCTCACACATTTTCGTTTCTCATCATAAATATACCCTTCTCCTAAATCAACGGCAACTCTTTTCTCTTCTTTTGACTGTTCAATTTCATCAGTAGCTTTTTCAAGGGCTTTAAGTATATCTGCACCAATAAGAGGTTTCACAAGATAACGAGTAAGCTTCAATTCTACAGCTAATAGCATAAATTTTTTATCTGTATATGCTGTAGAGATAATAATAGGCACATCTTTCCCAGCACTGCGAAGTTCTCGAGCAAATTCTAAACCATTTTTATTTGGAAGATTAATATCTAATAAAATTATATCTATATCATTATTATCAAACTCCACCAAGCCCTCCTCTGCACTAGAGGCTTCTATAACTTGCTTCGTATACCGTCTTAAAAATCCTGATATATAGAATCTGATTTTAATATCATCCTCAACATACAACACAGATATATCTTTAAGTTTTTCTTGCAGTAGTGAATGATTCATTATAATCTCCAATAT
>JADGER010000170.1 GCA_016744315.1 Sulfurovaceae bacterium | reverse complement strand
GATATAAATTAGATATATATAGTACATAGTAAGTAAAAATTAGATATAATCGCGAAAAATTTTTTACATCAAGGGATTAACGATGGAACATTTAAATGTATATTATGATAAAGATTGTAACCTAGACCTTATTAAGTCTAAAACAGTTGCGATGATTGGTTTTGGTAGTCAAGGACACGCACATGCAGAAAATCTTAGAGATTCTGGTGTAAGCGTTGTTATTGGACTAAGAAAAGGTGGAAGCTCTTGGGATAAAGCTGCTGCAAAAGGTTTTGAAGTACTTACTATCGAAGAGGCATCTGCTAAAGGTGATATCGTAATGATTCTTCTTCCTGATGAAAATCAAAAAGAGATTTATGAAGCTCAAATAGCTCCACACCTTAAATCAGGTGCGATTATTGCATTTGGTCATGGTTTCTCTATCCACTATGGTCGTATCAATCCAGCATCTGATATTAATGTTATGATGGTAGCTCCAAAAGCACCAGGTCATACAGTAAGATCTGAATTTGTAAGAGGTGGTGGTATACCAGATCTTATTGCTATAGGTGCTAACCCAAGTGGTGACACTAAAGAGGTAGCTCTATCGTATGCTTCAGCTATCGGTGGTGGTAGAACAGGTATTATCGAAACTACATTCAAAGATGAAACAGAAACAGACCTCTTTGGTGAGCAAGCTGTACTTTGTGGTGGTATCACTGCTCTTATCCAAGCTGGTTTTGAAACATTAACAGAGGCTGGTTATCCTGCTGAGATGGCATACTTTGAGTGTCTTCATGAGACAAAACTTATCGTTGACTTGATCTTTGAGGGTGGTATAGCAGATATGAGATACTCTATCTCAAATACAGCTGAGTATGGTGATATGGTATCTGGACCTAGAGTTATCAATGAAGAGTCAAAACAAGCTATGAGAGATGTACTTAAAGAGATTCAGAATGGTCAGTTTGCTAAAGACTTCGTACTAGAAGGTCAAGCAGGATACCCAAGAATGAATGCAGAGAGAAGAAATCTTAAAGAGACTGAACTAGAAAAAACTGGTGAGAGACTTCGTGGTATGATGCCATGGATCAAAGCTAACAAAATCGTAGACCAAGATACTAACTAAGAATCAGGTATGAAATGGTGACTTTTCATCGTTTTGTACCTAGATATATGCTGTATAATTGAGAGATAAATAATATTGTTGAAGAGAAGATAGGATAGCAAGTATCCTACCTAAGAAACTACTTAGCAGCTTCAGTTGTGTTTGCTTCTGTTGTGTTTGCATCAGCAGCAGGTGCAGCTTCATTTGCAAAAGAAAGTGTTGCAAGAACGATTGCTGCAAAAACGATTACTTTTTTCATGAGTGTCTCCTTTAGTAAGATTAATATCAATATAATTATAGCATACTTTTATAAACTTCATATATATTTTTATAAGAATCACTGAATAATTAGTAAAGAATCATTAAAAAATCATTTGGCTTGTAAATAAAAGTAACACTACTTTATTTTATTAATAAGTATCTCTCTTTCTCTTCTTTTGTGAAATAAAGATATTTTGCACTTTTAGTAAAGTTTAGCTGATATTTTTGACTACCAAACTGTTTATTTTGGAAGATAAGTGATAATTTCTTTTTGTGACTATGAGGAAACTCTACTAAATAATATTGTGTCCAGCTATTAACTAAAGGTATTTTTGAGAGTAGAGGGTCTTTGTATGAGAGTTCTTTGGATACAATAGGAAGTGAATCATAACCCTTTCTTCTAATACGCTCTTCATCTTTAGTTAAGATTTTATCTGTTTTAGGATATTGTACATGGAGTGTTAGGTTTTGTTCATTACTACTAAGACCTATAGCTGTTGTATCATTTGATTTATAGACTCCTACAATAAACATTTCATGCATTTGTTCTTCTTTATCACTTAGTGATTCTTTTGCATTAAGATATGTAGCAGTAACAGAGATTTTTACCTCTTTGTCTCGAGAAAGTTTTATCTTTTCACTTTTTTGTAGTGTACCATGTCTTGCTATATTACCATCAAATGATTTTTTCATCTCATTTTCATTTTTAGAACTACATCCTGAAGCTAATAAAGCTAAAACTATACAACTTGTTGAACCTAAAAATATTTTTTTTCTCATTATATCCTCCATACTCAACTATACTATTTTAATCTGATTTTAACATATATTCAATAAAGATTGATGTATAATAGCCCCTTATTCAACTTTAAAGGGTAAATGTGAAAAAAAGATATGCGGTGGCTTTTACAGGTCCTTCTAATAGTGGAAAAACAACTCTTATAGAAAAAGTGGCAAAAGAGCTAATAAAAACATATAAAATAGCTATTATCAAGAATGACCCTAAAGATAAAGCACATTTTGATATAGAGGGAAAAGATAGTTATAAGTTTTCACAAACAGGTGCAGAGGTGGTAGTTACTTCACCCACTCGTACAACATATCTTTCTCAAAGAGAAAAATCATTAGATGAAATTGTAAATATGCTGGGTGAATTTGATTATCTTCTTGTAGAAGGACTCAAAACTCTGCCTCTACCACGCATAGCAATATTTCGTAATACGATAGAAGAGAGCTATTTTGAGTGTAGTGAAGCTATGGCAACCGATAATAGTATAAATAAAGAAGATTATATTATCCCTTCTTCTATAGATATGCTTAATCTTAATAATACACAAGAGATAATTTCTTGGATTCAAAAAAATGCAAAGGAGATATAGATATGGAAGATATAATTGACGCAATTAAAGAGATAGCACACCGAATAGATGAGGCTATTAAGATGGAGGACTTGGGGTATAGTGATAGTTCAAACTCTTCAGGGGAAGACCAACTTAAATTAGATGTTCAAAGTGATCTTATTATAGAAAATACTTTTGCCAAAGTTAAAAGTATAAAAAATTTAGTGAGTGAAGAAAAAGAGGGTCTTCATCATCTTAATGATGAGGGGAAATATACTATCTGTTATGATCCCTTAGATGGTTCAAGTCTTGTAGATGTAAATTTGTCGGTAGGTTCAATATTTGGCATATATGAAGGAGAACTCAAAGGGGAAAACTTGGTAGCTTCTGCGTATGTAGTTTATGGTCCTCGTATAGAGATGCTTATTGCTTCACGAGATAATAAACCTATCCTCTACTGTACAAGAAGAAACCACTTTCAGAAGATAGGTGAAGTTACGCTTGATCAAAAAGGAAAATTGAACGCTCCTGGTGGGACACAGATGAATTGGGAAGTAAAGCATAAAACTCTTATAGATAGTCTCTTCTCTGAAGGATATAGATTGCGTTATAGTGGTGGTATGGTACCTGATTTACATCAATTATTACTCAAAGGAGGAGGTTTGTTCTCTTATCCTGCCACTTCAGATACCCCAAATGGTAAATTGCGTCAACTTTTTGAAGTTATTCCTTTTGCTTTGATGTATGAACAAGCAGGCGGTCAAGCTATTGATGCTAATGGTAATAGACTTATGGAACTAATTCCATCACATCCACATGATACTTCACCATGCTTTTTTGGTTCTAATTATGAGATTGAAGCTCTTAAAAAAGCTTATAATATTACTAGATAATGGCATTTATGGATGAGTGGGAGATAGTTTTAGAGGATAAAACAAAAGAGCTTACAGAGTGTCAAGTTGCTAAAAATCTAAAAAGTTGCCTAGGTTGCCAAGAAGTAAACAGTTGTAAGTTGAGAGATGAGTATGTTAAGGCTGTTTACGACAGTATGAGTAAGGGAGAAGGCGGAGGATTTGAGTTTTAAGTAACCTATAGATATAATTAAATATTCACAATAAAGGAAAAAATATGAAGTTTAAACTAAAAATAGCTTTTATCTCAGTTGCTACTATAGCACTATTAGCAGGATGTAATCAACCAGGACCAAAAACACAAACAGGAACAGCTGTAGGTGTAGCTGGTGGAGCAGTAGTTGGTGGAATGGTAGGCGGAACTAGAGGAGCACTTACAGGTGCTGCACTTGGTGGTGTAACAGGTGCTGCTATTGGTGCAAATGAAGATAAAAAAGATAGAGAGAGATACTATCGTAATGGACAGTATTATTATAGATAGTAGGCTTTAATAAATTTTACCAAGAGGATAAGAAAGTTTTACTTTCCTATCCTAGCCAAATTCTCTTTTATAGTTTCAATACCATCAGAATACCCAATTTCTTCAAAGATAGCTAGAGCTTCATTGTAATATTTTTTAGCTAAAGCTTTATCCTCTTTTTCACTATAGATATTTCCTATATTACCTAAAGAACTAGCAATACCTTGAGTATAACCTATCTTTTTTTTTATATGCAAAGACTCTTTTTGATACTTTAGTGCTTGGTCTAAATCACCTTTATCTTGATAGATAAGTCCTATATTACCTAAAGAACTAGCAATACCTTGAGTATAACCAATTTCTTTTTGTATCTGCAAAGACTCTTTTTGATACTTTAGTGCTTGGTCTAAATCACCTTTAGCTCTATAAATAAGACCTATATTAGCTAAAGAACTAGCAATACCTTGAGTATAACCTATCTCTTTTTTTATCTGCAAAGACTCTTTTTGATACTTTAGTGCTTGGTCTAAATCACCTTTATCTTGATAGATAAGTCCTATATTACCTAAAGAACTAGCAATACCTTGAGTATAACCAATCTCTTTTTGTATCTGCAAAGACTCTTTTTGATACTTTAGTGCTTGGTCTAAATCACCTTTAGCTCTATAAATAAGACCTATATTACCTAAAGAACTAGCAATACCTTGAGTATAACCTATCTCTTTTTTTATCTGCAAAGACTCTTTTTGATACTTTAGTGCTTGGTCTAAATCACCTTTAGCTCTATAAATAAGACCTATATTACCTAAAGAACTAGCAATACCTTG
>JADGER010000169.1 GCA_016744315.1 Sulfurovaceae bacterium | reverse complement strand
TAAATAGGGGGTTTAAATGGCGGACAGTGAGAGATTCGAACTCTCGGTACAGTTACCCGTACGCATCCTTAGCAGGGATGTGGTTTCAGCCAACTCACCCAACTGTCCTTTGTTTGTGGAGTGGTATTATAATGCAAACTAGCTTAAAAAAAACTTAAATTAGTAATAATTTTTTAATAAATATTTCTAATGAGGGTAAAGCTAGTTTATTCTCTCTTTGTTGTGTTCCCCACATTGGTTCTGGAAAATAATTATCTTGGCTAAAACGAGCCATTATATGCCAATGAACAGCAGGTAAATAGTTGCCAAATGATGCTATATTTATTTTTGTAGGGTTATAATAGGCAATCATCTCTCTTTCTATTATATCTAAGAGCGTATAGATTCTTTCTCTTAGATCCCTAGGAACTTCGCTCATCTCACGATAAGGTTTTTGAGTAAAAATTTTGAGCCATGGAATTTGGCTCTTTTCTATCTCTATCCGTAACTCTAAATCTTCAAAGATAATACTATTCATAATGAAACTAAGGGTGTGTTGATGTCATACTAAGAACTAACCAATCATTCATTCCACCACGATACCATTTTATTTTTGTAGCAGGATAGCCCAAATAAATCAATGATTTTATCATAGAAGGTGATTGTCCACACCATGAGCCATTACAAAAGAGAACTATAGTTTTAGCCTTAGTAAAATCATACACTCCCTTGATTTTTCTTACCCCTAATTTAGCTAATGATTCTTTGAACTCCTTAGGAAAAAGATGTGCTTTTGTTATATATGGATAGGGCATACTATAGGCACTTGGTATAGTTCTATATTCATATAAATCTTGTTTTCTACTATCTATAAGGAGTAAATTTTTATCTTTTTGCATTTTTTCTACAAATTCTAAAACCTCTAGCTCACCAAAAGTAGCAACTTCAGGATGAATAATCAATGGTCGTATTTGACCTACCGTCTTTACTACTGTAGCCTTACATCTCTCTGGGACATCACGACTTGCATAATTACCTTCCCATATTGTTTCATTATTAATAGGTATAGACAGACATATAGGGTCAAGCTCTCTTTCAAGGGTAAATTTACCCACAATCTCATTATTATCTGTATGCGTTACTTCAATACCTTTAAATTGTAAAGACATTATATTTTCGGCAAATAGTGGCATAGTTAAAATTGTTGCAATAAGTAATCTTTTAATTTTATATCCTTTTTCTTTTGAGTTAAGTCTTTA
The DNA here is from genome assembly GCA_016744315.1 of Sulfurovaceae bacterium. Classification (GTDB taxonomy): domain Bacteria; phylum Campylobacterota; class Campylobacteria; order Campylobacterales; family Sulfurovaceae; genus SZUA-451. The sequence continues at coordinate 3,716 of JADGER010000169.1, read as the reverse complement.
CTTATATCATTAATATACTTTTAAATTCTTTATTGTAATATCAAAAAATAAAAAATAAATAGTAGGAGTTTACAATGAAGGGTTTTATTATTGAGCTACGAAAAGCTAAAAATGAAGATATGATAGCTATGCTACTTACTTCTTCTTATGTTGGTAGATATTATCGTTTTTTTGGAGCAAGACATTCTATATTACAATTGGGTCATTTAGTAGATTTTCAGGCAGAAGATGATGGAGGTAATTTTATGCCTCGACTGAGAAAATTAAGCCATTTTGACTTTCCTTGGCTTTATGATAATGATAAACTATTAATTTGGAATAATTTTCTTACACTCTTAGCATCTCACCTTTCTGATTCCAATGAAATTAATTCTTTTTATTATAATCTACTTTTGCAATCAGCAAAAAAATGGGATAAACAAAATCCAAAACGAATTGTATGTGATAGCTTTGTGGCTTTACTAGAATATGAAGGTCGCATACATACCCAAGACTACTGTTATATCTGTGAACAGCCTCTTTTGGATGATATTGCTCTTATGCGTGCTTTTATTCCTGCTCACTCATATTGTATAAATGAAACTCCTCTTAATAAAAAGAAGTTTTTTGACTTCTTAAAGAGTAAAAAAAGTATCTATTATAATGATGGAGAGATAGAAATACTCTATAATATTATAATGAAAGGTTTATAAGTTTTGTATATCTAAACTACTTTAGCTATAATACGCACAAGGTGTGACAGGTAGTTGCTGGTGGTGTAAGCCACGAGAGGAAAGTCCGGGCTACAGTGAGACAGGACTCCATCTAACAGATGGCCAGAGTAATCTGAGGGCAAGTGCAACAGAGAGTATGAAAACCATTATTTATAGTGGTAAAAGGTGAAAGGGTGGGGTAAGAGCTCACCAGTACTTCTAGTAATAGAGGTAGCTAGGTAAACCCTGTTCGTAGCAAGAAGTATATGGTAAAAGTCTCACGATATTTATACTTCGCTTGAGCGTTATAGCAATATAACGCCTAGATAAATAACTACTCAACGACAAAACCCGGCTTATCGTTGCACCTTACTTCGTTATAATTTTCCCATATTTTACTTGTTCTAGTGCTGTTGTGATATTATCTTGACGCATAAAGTGTTCTCCTACCAAAAAGGCATCAGCCCCTATTTTACTAAGTTCTACAACTGTTTCGTGATCATTTATACCACTCTCAGCCACAATAATCTTACCATTTGGAATAAGTGGGATTAACTTTTCGCTTAAACTCATATCCATCTCGAAAGTTTCTAAATTTCTATGGTTAATACCAATAATATTCGCACCTGCAAACATAGCTTTTACAAGATCTGTCTTATCATGAACTTCGACTAAAACTTCTAATCCTAAATGAAGTGCATATTCATAAAGTTCTTTAAGTTCTTTTCTACTTAATGCCATAGCTATCAAGAGTACAAAATCAGCCCCATACGCCAAAGCCTCTAGGAGTTGATATTTATCTACAATAAAATCTTTTCTAAGTAGTGGAAGGTGCGTATAGCGACGAATCATTCCTAAATACTCTTTGTCTCCTTGGAAAAAATGAGGTTCAGTAAGAATAGAAAGAGCGTCTGCACCACCATTTGTATACTGTTGAGAAATAAGTATAGGATCAAAATCCTCACGAATAATCCCTTTGCTTGGGCTAGCTTTTTTGACCTCAGCAATAATTCTATAAGGATTCTCTGGAGTAGATTTAAGTACTGATTTTACATCTTTTGGAACAAATGGATTAAATGCCAAAGAGCGACCTAACCACTCTTGGGGATATTCAACTCTTCTTTGTGCTAAATCTTCTTTTGTTTTTTTGATAATATCATCTAAAATTTGTGCCACTTTTTGCCTTTTTGTAATTTTTTAACTATTTACACTAATGAGTGTAGATTTCATACACTCTTGAATCTTATCCCAATGTTCTTTGATTTCAAGCTCTTCTACACCCTCTTGGTCAACAACTTCTTTCATCATTTTATAGGCTTTTTGACATTCACCTTTTTTGTAATGTCCCCATGCCATAGAATCAAGATAGTAACTATTATCAGGCTGTTGTTTGAGTGCTTGGGAAATAATATTCATACCTTTATCAATATCTAAGCCTTTGTCAATAAGTGTATAACCATAATAGTTTAGATAAATACTATCATCGACACCTTTGGCTATAGCTTTATCAAATAGTTCTACTACTTTTGCTAACATCTTTGCATCATCTTTATCAGATGCCATCTCATAAACTAATATGCCCTGCTCTGCAATCCATTTAGCATCTTTTGTCTCTTTGTAAAATTGTTCTGCTAATATTTGTGCTTTTGTGAAATATTTCTCTTTTTTGTATAAATCATATAAAAGATGTTCATTTCCCTCATAAGACTCCAAAAATTTGATAACTCCATCAAAATCACGCTGATACACATATATCTCAATAATTCTTCTAAGGTATTCATCTTCTGGTTCTATTTTGTACAGAGCCTTATATATATCCAATATTTTATCTAAATCTCTTTTTTTGACATATAAATCTATAAGCATCTTATATGCATCAACCGAAGCATTATCAACGCGTCTATGAGTCTCTAAGAGTCGAATAGCCTCATCATTTTGTTCCATGTATTGTGTCATTATTGCTACAATACGCAAAAGTACTTTTTCATTTTTTGTTTTGCTATAAAGTTGATTAAGAAGTTCAATACCTTTTTTGTAGTCTCCTTCATAGAGATATGAACTTGCTACTAGCTCTAAATCCTCTGCTTTATCAGAACTCTCTATAAGTTTAGCACCTACTATTTTGGCATCTGCAAATGCTTTTTCTTGTAGATAAAGTGCTATCAAAAGACGCTTTCCTACAAGATCATCAGGATGTATACTACTCCAATCTTTGAGCTTGGCAAGACTCTCTTGTACTTTATCTTTGCTATAGAGGCGACTACTCACTTCTTTAAAAAGATATTCTTTTTTACCTGTTGCTTCGTAGAGTTTGCTATATAACTCTGCACTTTGTACAAATGCTAACTGCTCTTCAAGCCATATTGCCTGCATAACCCAAGCATCTTCACGCATACCTTCAATCTCTACTGCTGGGGCTTTTGTATTTGTATTTTTTGTATTTGTAGCTATAGAGATAGACTCTTCCATTTTGGAGCTTATCTCTGTAGCATTCAATATACTCATTACAACAAAAGTTACTATTAATAATTTTTTCATACGATTCCTGGACACTCTTTTTTTACTTCATCTTTATCGTTCTTAAACTGCTCCCAAAAAGGAAATGTACGGCACTGAAGTGGTCGCACAGAATAGATACTACAACGACTCATTGTATCATCAAAAAAGATACAAGCATGATCTTCTTTATCTTGACGATAGCGTTCAATAAGACTATAACGATGTTTTACTTTCTTTAGATGCATTATAGCAAAATCTTCAATACTTAATTCTAAAAAGTTTGCAATTGCCTCTATTTCATTATACTTTACCCATATATAACCACTCTCTCCTGTACAGCAGTGACCTCCACAAGCCTCACAAGCCAAAGCATTAAATTGATAGGGGTATGCATCATTTTTAATAAGTTCGATATTCTCTTCCATTAGAGTGATCTTTTTACTTGCTCTATCCAGTAAGGCATTACTCTTTGTTCTGCTTTAAGTGTGGTACTCATGCCATGTCCTGGATAAATAGTATAATCAT
>JADGER010000168.1 GCA_016744315.1 Sulfurovaceae bacterium | reverse complement strand
TTCTAATGCTTCTTTTTCTTCTTCTGTTAATGCTTCTACTTTTCTCATGATGTTATTTTAGCATACCTTTATGAAATTGGTTTTGAGTGGGTACTTATTTACCCCATACCTCTATCAAAATTAATCAGCCCACAAATAAGATTTGTTCGTAAATGATAGCGTTTTCTTCTATTTCTATATTTTTGTTTTAAAATCTGAAAAGTCTTAATTTTAGCATTAATATGTTCGACAAAAATGCGTCTTGATGCTTTGGCTTGATTCTCTTTTTTATCTTCATCTGTAAGTTTATAATTTTTGCTACTTTTTTTAGGAATTTCACTTTTTGAATGAAACTTTTTAATACCTATATATCCCAAATCTACTTTTGTTTCCATTTCTTTAGGTATCGCTAATCTTGACTTTTTAAACAATGAAAAATCATGCTCTTTACCCTGTGTTGTATTCACACAAAGTATTCTATGCTTTTGGTCTATCACTATTTGAGCTTTTAAGGTGTGTTGTTTCTTTTTCCCTGAATAGTGTCGTTTTTGCTTTTTTTTACCCTCAAGGGGTACCTCGTGGTCTTTGTATTGGGCTTTCTGTTGCATCAATAATGATAAATTCAATTTTATTCTCTGCTTGATACAAAACTCTTTTACTTGGTAATGAAAATTTACCTGATTTTATCAACACACTTTCTACATTTCTCACTAATTTTGAGGCTTGTCCTTCACTAATACCATAATCTATTCCCATATGAGACAAGGTTCTATATTCTCTATAATATTCGAGCATAAAAAGCACTCTATCTTCTTCACATAGCTTAGGCTTTCTTCCTCCTATCTTATGCTCTTTTTTCCTTTCTATTTCTGACTCTTTATATATTAGCACCATCTCTTCATATGTTGCTCTTTTTACACCTACTACTCGTTTAAAACTCTCTTCACTTATCTTATCAAATTTATCTATTTTTCTCATCTACTAATTTTAGCATATTTTTAGTTTTGCAAGATGTCTAATAGAGTATAGATGAAAATAGTTATTTAATAGTAAGAGTAAATTTGGAAAATGAATTTTATGGAGAAATATTTGAGTGGAGATAATATCACACTTCAAGAAAATTCTTGAAGTGGGTTGTGTGCAAAAGGGGAGGTTTAAACGAGTTCGATAATTGCCATAGGTGCTGCATCACCTCTACGCATACGCGTTTTGATAATACGAGTATATCCACCTGTACGCTCTGCATACTTTGGAGCAATTTCTTCAACAATTTTATTTGTACATGCTTTATCTTGAAGCATTGCAAAAATTGCTCTATGTGAGTTGAAATCACCAGCAGAAGCTTTAGTGATAAGTTTTTCATAATACTTTCTAAGCTCTTTCGCTTTCGGTAAAGTAGTCTCTATTTTACCCTCTTTAGTCAAAGCGATAGAGAGGTTTTTCAAAAGTGCAGCTCTATGAGAAGAAGTTCTCGTGAGTCTACGATATCCATGTCTATGTCTCATGGGATTCCTTAATTATTTAGTTGCTCTAATTTTTTTACAAGATTTGCTCTTGTTATATCACTGAGTTCATACTCAGCACCAAATCCTTGTCCTTCCAGACATTCATTGATTTCATCAAGTGATTTTTTTCCAAGATTTTTGATGTTTTTGATTTCGTTTTCACTCATCAATACCATCTCACCGAGATATTTAATTCCTGCTCTATCTAATGAGTTAAAGCTTCTTGCACTAAGTCCAAGGGCATCAACGGCTTGTAAGAATGGTTTCAATTCACTATCATCAGCACTTTTCTTTATTGGTGTTGTATTGATGTCAACATCAAGTACACCATTAAATACAGATAACTGCTTATTCATAGTCTCTAGGGCATTCGTAAATGCTTCTACAGGACCAATTTGACCATCTGTCATAATATCAAATGTAATCTTCTCGTAATTAGGATTATCTTCTACTAGAATTGGTTCGATTTTATAGTTTGCTTTTCTTACAGGAGTAAAAAACGCATCTAGTGGAATTGCTTCGCCAGAAACATCATCCATCAAATCTTCACTAGGAACATATCCTATTCCTTTAGAGATTACAACAGTGAAGTTAAGTGTAGCATCTTCATTAAGTGTTGCAAGGTGAATATCTCCATTTACTACTTCAATCTTATCATTAGTAAGATCTTCAGCAGTAATATCTTTATGCCCAGAAAAAGAGTAGCTAACTTCTACTATTTCACTCTCATCTTTAATTTTAAAACGAATATTTTTCAAGTTGATAATAAAGACAGCAACATCTTCATGCATTCCTCTTATATTATCAAACTCATGAGCTGCACCCTCAATCTTTACAGAGATAGGAGCATAACCAATAGAGCTACTCAAAATCAATCTTCTAAGTGGATGTGCCATTGTAACAGCATAACCACTCTCAAAAGGATAAGCGATAATCTCTGCTCTATTTGCAGAGACTTCATTTACTTCAACTTCCGTTGGCATAAATGGAGCGATTTTAATTTTTCTCATGGGGTTATACCTTTACTGATTATTTAGAGTAAAGCTCGACGATTAGACGCTCTTCAACAGGGATCGAAATCTCTTCTCTTGCTGGAACTCTTTCATATAGACCAAAGAATTTCTCTTTATCTACATTAACCCACTCAACCATACCTGTTTGATTTGTTAGTTCAATGCTTCTAACAATTTGTGGATTCGTTTTACTTTTTTCTTTTATTTCTATTTTTTGACCTGCTTTAATTCTGCAAGAAGGGATATCAACTCTTTTCCCGTCAACAAGAATATGACCATGGTTTACAAATTGTCTAGCAGATGATCTAGTTGTAGCAAAACCCATTCTATACACAACATTGTCAAGTCTTTGTTCTAAAAGTTGGATAAGGATTGAACCTGTGTTTCCATCTTTACGGTTAGCTTCTTTGTAAAGTGCTCTAAATTGTTTTTCACTTACACCATACATAAATTTAGCTTTTTGTTTCTCACGAAGTTGGAGACCATATTCACTAATTTTTGTTCTTCTTTGACCATGTTGTCCTGGTGCGTAAGGTCGCTTTTCTAAAGCACTCTTACCAGCGAGTCTACGCTCACCTTTCAAACCAAGATCAACACCAAGTCTTCTTTCGAGTTTCTCAACTGGACCTGTATATCTTCCCATTTTGATACCTTTATATTTTTTCTATATATTATAAATAATTAAATTATACTCTTCGCTTTTTAGGAGGTCTACATCCATTATGTGGAAGTGGTGTAATATCCTTAAGGAAAGTAACACGGATACCTTCGGTAGCACCAATCGCTTTGACTGCTGTATCTCTACCTGATCCTGGTCCTTGTACTTTGATACCAACTTCTTTGACACCATTCTCTTTAGCTTTGTTCAATGCATCAGTAACTGCTTCAGCAGCTGCAAAAGGTGTAGATTTTTTACTACCTTTAAATCCTAATGAACCAGCACTACTCCAAGAGATAACATTTCCCATCTCATCCGTAACTGTAATAACAGTGTTGTTAAAAGTCGCAGCAACATACACTACACCTTTAGCAATACTCTTTTTTGCTTTTTTCTTAGCCATTTATATCACTCCTACTTACGCCGCGCCGACGGTTTTTCTTTTACCCTTGCGAGTTCTAGCGTTTGTCTTAGTTTTTTGGCCTCTACATGGAAGACCTCTTCTATGTCTAAGTCCTCTATAACTACCAAGATCCATTAATGCTTTAATGTCCATTGCAACTTTCTTACGAAGGTCACCTTCAACAGTTACATTTTCTTGAATTTCATTACGAATAATTGCAGCTTCTGCATCCGTAATCTCATGAACTCTTTTGTTATAATCAATACCTGTTGCATCAAGAATTTTTCTTGAAGTCGTTAATCCGATACCAAAGATATAAGTAAGTGCATACTCAATTCTTTTTTTCTTAGGTAAATCCACACCTGCTATACGAGCCATGTTTATCCTTGTCTTTGCTTATGTTTTGGATTCTTACAAATCACGCGAACGATACCTTTGCGTTTAATGATTTTACAATCATCACACATCTTCTTAACTGATGGTCTAACCTTCATTGGTTACTCCCCTACGATTTTTTGCACCTAAGCTTACTGCAACTTATTGTATAAAGCTACAATAAGCCCTTAATTTTGCGTGGATTATTGAGTGTAATAATCCAACCCTTGAATAATCAGTGCTACATATACAAAGGTTCTTCACGCAGTCCCTTCTATAGTGTTACTTTATAAAAGTTCTATAGGGGCGACCATTATATCTAAAAAATATTAATTCATACTGAGATATGATATAATGGATTTATTCTTTAGATAAAAAGGGCTAAAAATGGCATTAAATTTAGAAAATACTTTAGTTGTGGGAATATCTGCAACAGCACTCTTTGATCTTTCAAACGCAGATAAAATATTCCAAGATGAATTTAAAAACAATCCTACAAATGCAATTACTATTTATAGAGAATATATGCTTAAAAATGAAGAAGTATTATTAGAAGAAGGCATAGGTTATCCCTTGGTAAAAGCCCTTCTGAGCCTTAATAAATACCAAGAGGACAAAGAATCCCCATTAGTAGAAGTAGTTATTATGTCACGAAATAGCCCTGATACAGGGATTCGAGTACTTAATACCATTAGAGAAAAAAAGCTTAATATTACCCGTTCAGCCTTTACAGCAGGAGAGTCTACAGCAGATTATTTAGATGCTTTTAGTGTAGATTTATTTTTGACAACTAATCAAGAAGATGCCCAAAAAGTAATAGATAGAGCTGTGTGTGCTTCGGCTATACTATCTATTCCCCCTTCTTATAAATGTGATATTCCCCAAGGTCAAGTACGCATAGCTTTTGATGGTGATGCTGTATTATTTGACGAGAGTAGTGAGCTTCTTTATAAAGAGCAGGGACTAGAAGCTTTTAAACAAAATGAAGAAAGTTCTCAGAATATACCAATGAATGAAGGACCTTTTGCTAACTTTTTGAAAAAACTAGCAAAATTACAAGAGAGACTCCCTATGAAAGTTGAGTTTTCACCAGTTAGAATAGCTATAGTAACTGCAAGAAGTAGCCCCTCAGAG
>JADGER010000167.1 GCA_016744315.1 Sulfurovaceae bacterium | reverse complement strand
CAATCATAGAAATATACCTAGTGTGAATTTTGGAAGAATTGTAGTGAAATAATAGAAAGTTTTAGTTGAATTGCACAGAAAAAAGCTTTCTGTGCAAAAGGTTGCTTAGTAATTCATCTCTATCGTTACAGGTGTAGACGCACCTACATTTCCATATTGGTCAATATAAATAATATTAAATGTATGTTCTGTCCCAACATCTGCTTTCTCTCCTTCTACGGCAGCTAAGAAATTATAATAAACATAACCATCTTTTGCTGTAGAACCACCTGCATCAGTAATTCTTCCGTAGCTTCTAGGAATAGATTCTGGAATAACACAATCTACAGTAACTGTATTCTCACCATCACAAGGTCTCGCATCAATAACAGGTAATCCATTAAGAATTAACTGAACATCAATAATCTCTACTTGTGCAGATTCAATAATACTAATAGGTGTTCGTGCATTTACAAGTTGATAATCAGATCCTGTACCAGCTGGAATAACTTGAATCTCTATTTCTGAGTAAATAGTGAGACCATTCTCTGTAAAGCTTAGAGTTGCTTTTGTACTTGTTAAATTATCTAAACTACTTGGTCCAACATAGGCAAAGAGTGCTTTTCCTGCTTCATCTGTAACACTTGCTGATGGACTAATAGATCCATAGTTTCCATCAATAGTTGTGATATTAACAATTTTATCTTTGATACCTACACCATTCTCATCTACAAGATAGACAGATACTGCACTTGTTTGATCAATGGTTTCAACAATAAGTGGTGATGTTGGATTTACTAAAGTATAATTAAATCCTTTATCTACAACTACTTGAACCACTTGACTTATAGTAATACCATTTTCTGTAAAGCTTATAGTCGCTTGTGTATTTGTAAGACCTACTAAACTAGAAGCTCCTGTATACTTAAAGCTTGCTTTTCCTGATTCATCTGTAGTACTTACTGTTGAATCAACAAACCCATAGGCAGTATCTAAAATACTAATATTTACAGTTTTCCCAACTACTCCAATACCACTTGTATCTACAAGATACGCACTGATTTCACCTTCTTGACTTACTTGGGTTAATATAATAGGTGTTGTAACATTAACTAGAGCATACGATTGATTTTCTACAACTACATCTACAGTTTGGCTTGTTGTCATACCATTTTCTGTAAAGCTAAGTGTTACTTGTGTACTACTAAGACCTGCTAAACTAGAAGCTCCTGTATATGCAAAGTTTGCTTTTCCTGATATATCTGTAATACTTACTGTTGATGAGACTGAACCATAGGCAGTATCTAAAATACTAATATTTACAGTTTTTTCAGCAACTCCAATTCCATTTTCATCCACAAGATAAACACTAATTTCACCCAATTGATTTGGCTCTTCTAGCGTAATAGGTGTTGTAGGATTTGTTAATTGATAGTTAAACTCAACCGCACCCTCATTAATTTCCATATTCAATGCAGTAGAAGCTTTAGAACCATTTTCATCGGCATGGAATAGCTCTAAATTATAAGTACCATTGGTTAATGGGTCATTTGCTAAGTAGTTAAAAGTAGCAAATCCACTTATATCACTAACTGCTGAAGCATTTGTAACTGTTCCAAATTCTGAAGGAAGACTTGATATATAAACAGTTTCTGTAGCTGCAGGTATACCCTCTTTTAATACTTGTACTCTAAAGCTTTTTTCTTGACCTGCATAAGTAACTAAGAAAGGATTAGTAACATTTGTTAATGAATAGAGACTATCACCACCAATAGGTGCATCAGATTCTTGCACATTAATTTCTAATAGTGTAATGATTCTAAATGTTTCTGGCACAGTGGTATTATCATCTGTTGCAACTACTCCATCATAGAAAACTTCTAATGGATACAAACCATTAACTAAAGGGTCAGCAGCTTGGTAATCAAAAGTAGCATACCCACTCGCATCTGTAACAGATTGTGCAGTTAATACAATACCAAATTCAGCAGCTAATCCAGCCACCAAAATAGTCTCGCCAATTACTGGTACACCATATTGAAGGAGTTGTACTTTAAATTGTTTTCTTTCTCCCGCATAAGTAACATCAAAAGGAGAAGTTATATTGACAAGTTCATAGCCATTGATTGTACCATCTCCACCTGGAGTGCCAAAGATAGGTCCACTTTTGCTATTTGAACCACAGCCAACAAAAAAGAGTACCCAAAAGAGTAATCCTGTGATAAACAGAGTAGTTTTTTTCATTTTAATCCTTTCTTAAATTTTAATAGAGGTAGTTTACACCGACCATAATAGAACCCATAGTATCTGCGGTATCTCCATTGAAAAGAGAATAACGATACGAGAGGTCTACATCAATATTACTTACATTAACAACAAGACCTGCTTGTCCACCGTATGTAAAATCACTCTCATCAATAAATGTTGATTCATAGCCCATATATCCAAGATTGGCACCAATATAAGGTCTAATATTTGTTTCATTTTCATAGGCATTAATAAGGAAGTAATCAATCATTATCATAGCTTTTTCATAATTTTGATCTTCATCTTCATTATCATAATAATTAAGTACAAGACTTGTTCTCCATTCTTGATTTTGAGCACCTAGTTTAAGACCTAACTCAATACCAGAACCTTCATAAAAAGCATTATATGTGTCGCCATCATAAATGTTCATATATCGTGCACCTTGAAGTTGCGTGTTTCCAACTTCAATACCTATAAATCCAGTACCTATATCTATATTCTCAGCATATAAAGATCCACCTACTGCAATACTTAAAAGACCCATTTTTATTTTATTTGTCACTACTAACTCCTCTATTTTATTACTATATGTTCCATAGTAAGATATTATTTAACATAATAATATCATATTTTTATATTTTTTAATCTTAAAATAGTTTTGTGCTACTTTAGGTCAATAATAAACTTACGATTTCGTGTTGGAGAATCTAAAAATGAATCTAATTGTGTAGTAGGCATAATGGTATTATCTATAAATTTATTATAGATTTTATTTGAGTAATTAACACTCTTTCCTATAAGTTTTTGGGCTAATTGATGTACAGACATAGCATAATAGTCATGATGGTTATATCGAGTAATAGCATAAAAGTTTTTTGTTCCAAACCACATTTCATCATGCTTTGATCGTTCTAGTTTTATCAAATAAATATCACCACGATAGTTTGTTACTCTTTTGGTAGTAAGCTCTCTTAACTGTACACGCTTATATTTATACTTATAACCAGTTTTTTTAGCTTTGTATCTTGTGCCAAAGAATGAAACAGGTATAGCTACCTCTTGACCTTTTTTCCAACCACTTTTTTTGAAATAATTTGCAATACTTCCTATAGCATCACTATGGTTATTAAGACTTATTTTCCCATCATTATTAAAATCAATAGCTAGAGGTTTATAGTTAGTGGGCATAAATTGTCCCAAGCCTATAGCTCCTGCATAGGAACCTTTGATTTTGCGTGGATTTACTTTTTGTTCTTTTGCGAGTATTAAAAATGCTTTCAGTTCAGATTGAAAAAAACTTTGTCGTCGGTTTGTCTCAAAAGCTAGCGTAGCAAGTGTATCAAAAACAGGATATTTTCCTGTATTTGCACCATAATAACTCTCTATACCAATAATAGCTGTAATATATTCAGGAGGTACACCATATTTTTTGTAAGCTTTTTTGAGTACTTTCTTATGCTTTTTCATATAAGCTTTTCCTCTTTTTACACGAGAAGCTTTAAGAATATTATGAGAGTATTTATCCCAAGAGCCTGTGCCTAAAGGTTTGCTACGACCTTTTCTAGGTTTAGATTTTTGTGCAATAGGTTTGATTTTTTTATTATAAAATGAAAGAGCAGTTTGTTGGTATTTGACATGGCTAAAGAGGTTGGTTAAATAGGTTTTGTTCATATCCTCAAAGTCAACTAGCTCATTTATAAAAATAGTAACAGCTGGCTTTAGAAGATAATTTGTTTTATTAGATTCTGCTATCAAGAAAAGTGATAATAGAAATAATAGTATTACTTTTCTCATTTGCCATTCCTACCGATACAACCAATAAAATAGACTAGGAATATTTTCTATTCCTAAATAAAAATAGTCATTATCCTCATGTCCTCCATGTCTTCTCACATAGGTAAATCTAAATATATCTAAAACATCTACATATACATTAGCTCCATAGAATGTATCTTCATCATAAAATGACTCTTCCATGTTTCCAAAGCCACTTAACCCACCACCTAATTTAATAGTATCCCCAAATTTCTTAAATACATTAATATCTGCACGAATAAAATCACCTTCATTATCATTAAAATTATAAGATGGTTTAATCTCTACACCATTTATATATTCCATATTTTTATGCCAATAGGCTCCATAAGCAAAACTTAGCCCACCATTTACTGTATCTATGGCTAATTCTGAAGGCATAAATCTAAGTGCTGTTCTAAGTGTTTCGTTTCCTTTGTCTATAGGTGCATTAATAGGGAAAAACTCCCATCCTTCTCTATCATGAATAAAGCTTTCTCCTGCCCACGCTGCAAAATTCATAGCTGTAGCCATAGATTGATGTTCAGGGTAAACCTCTGCTCTATCATTTTCTAGGGTTGTAATACGATTAACTATATAACGCATAGGTCGCTTATACCAATTTTGTGGACTTTTTGTTGCATAATATAAAAATGATTTTTTCTTAAATGGTAAATATTTAAGATCTAGTTTAGTAAGAAAAAGTTCAAAATTTTTGTTATCATATCTTTTGGAATCTTGAACAGTAGTATCAAAAGCATTATAAATAGCTCCATAACGATTAGTTGTTACTGGTTTTGTATGTTTAAATTCAGTGGCTAAAAATAGTTTATAAGCACTCAAAGCTTCTGTATTTTTATCAATTTTTAAATATTTCATTAATAAATTCATAAGTTCTATTTGAGATTTATCACTATAAACAGATTGCTTTTTGAGTACAGATGCTAAATGATATATAGCATCATATACACCAACATGGTAATCATAAAGACGGAAGTTTCTATCCATAAATGCTCCAAAATGCTCTAAAAATCCAGCAGTTAATGGATGGTA
>JADGER010000166.1 GCA_016744315.1 Sulfurovaceae bacterium | reverse complement strand
TTTATTACATATGAAAAAGAACGAGCAATTAAAAATGAATTAGAAAAAGTAAAAAATTATTCGACTTTACTTATAGTAAATTATATTTATACATTATCATTTGAAGAAAAAAATAAATTAAAAATTGGAGAAAAAATTTCTATAGAGATAAATATGAATAATAAGATTTTTAATGGATGGGAAAGATTTCGAGTAAATTCAGTAAAGAGTAAACTTTTAGGATTAGAGGATATAAAGTCAAATGTAGATTTAAACGCAGTTTTAATTATAGAAAATTCAGGTATTTTTAAAGACAAAAAAGAATCATTTGTGTCTTTAGAGCCATTAAAGGTTCCTTATTCTTATTCTATAGATAACTCAGTAATTAGCAATAAATCGCAAATTCTATCAGATAATAGTAAAAATACTTATAGTAATAATACCTTATCAAATAATTATAAACCATCCATTTTCACAACTTGGATAGTTAGCTTACCAAGGAATATTGGAGAAAATATGAATTTTGATTATTCCAAAATAAATAGAGTTTATTTTGAATTTAATGTGGAGGCTAAGTTATGTGAATAGTTGAAAATAAAAAAAGTGTAACATATAAATAGGATTAATAAAATATAGTATTCAATACATAAAGGGAGTTTTAATAATGGAAATAAGATGGACAATAGGAAATAAAGACACTGACGGAAATAAAGGTTATGATGCAATTGTATCTTTATCAATAAATGAAATAAATAAAAATTTAAATAAGTCATATGATACAATAAATTATTTTCCTACAGAATGGTGTATTGATGAACCTGATGTTAAAATGCCTAATTGGAAGCTAGGGGTGGAGTTAAAAGCACCACAACTTTCCGTAGAAAATAATGAAACAAATAATTTAGTTTTAAATATAAATTGTAATAAAAATAAATTAGATGCATCAAAAATAGAGGTGTACAAATATGACGAAGACGGTGATCCTTGTTATAAATATGTACTTGATACTAATGGAAAAAAAATACCTATAAAAGGTGGTTATCTATTTAAAATTAGATTAAAAGATGAAGAAAAGATAGACCGAAAAGATTATTTTGCAATTGATTTACAAGATGTATCATTTAAAGTAATTGGACGTGCTAATAATCATATACATAAAACTACTAAAGATAGTTCGATTGATGAATACTTAACTATGCAATCTTTATTTATTGATATGACAAAACTCAATCATATATCTTCAGTTCTTTCAGGTAAAGAATCAAGATCTACTGGTGAAATAGTAGAAGATATAGGTACTATTATTTTGCGTAAATTGAAGTCTAGTAAAAAAGAACTACTAATAACAGGTTATAAAGTATATAAGCCCGATTTAACACAGGGAGTATTCAAACCGATTTATGTAGATTGGAAGTTTTTTAATGAGAATGAGAAAAAAAAACAAGCTTTAAATTATCACTTAATGCTTCAAGGAGCAGAAACAATTCCAGGAGAGAGTGTATATTTGGATGAATCTATCCTAGAAGATAATGTGGATGCCAAATTAGTTTTGTCTTATAAAAGTATTTTCAATAAAGTTTTAGTACCTGTAATAAAAAAAATATTAGATCTTAATGAAGCTACAGATTATGGTATTGAATATAACAGTAACAATGTAGTAATTGGGAAAAGAAGAGATATTGAATGGCATCATGGTACTTTTAAAAATGGAATAAAATTTACATTTGAGAAAGATTATATTTTAGCTAACTTTGAGGTAAATGATGTATTTGAGAGAAAAGCTACACACGAAAAACCCTATCAAGAGCAAATCACTAAGAGGTGGGTATTTCCACCGAAATTTCTAGACAGTCATCATGTTGATGTTTCGTGGGAATTTAAATTTATTGCTAAGCTTAATCCTGATAATACTATTACGATGGAGATTGAAAAAGATAAAAAAATTGAATTTTCTAACTATAAAAAAAATTGGTTTGAGACTACTTTTAGTTCTCTATTAAACCATTCTATAGACGAAAACATGGAAAGAGACATTAAACATAGTTTAAAAAATATTCTAGGTAATGAAATTTCTTCTCTAATTGAAAATATTCAATTACCAGGAAATGGTGTATATAGTTTTACTGATGATATATCTTTTGAGAAGTTTGGGTTAAATATAGGTATAAAATCTATAAAGTAGGATTTTAGGAATCTTTATACTATCTATTTATTTTTTATGAAAACAACTAGAATATACTTATTTTGATAATATCTTATTGTATAAAAGCCCTATAACAGAGCTTTTAGATAGTCTGAAAAATTACGATGTAAGTAAAAAAACTATGGAGGAAGATTTGTCATTTTTAGTTTTTGAATTTGACTCTTAATTATATAGGTATTCCCACAGAATGTGGGAATACCTACAAGAGATTAATCTAGTAGAATTTAATTTTGCACCAGAAGATTGGGCATTGTGTGATGGAAAAACATTAAGTATTTCCGGCAATGAAATACAGACTCTATCATCCAAGAGCATTGTGATAGAGGTTCATGTTATGATGATGGGCTTATTCGTATCCATATCCCTATCACCACCAATGATAATCCAAAGTTTCAAAGAGATAAATACTCCTACCTCTCTAACTATGGCAAAGAGATTACAAGATATACGAAAAATTATCTAAACAATCTTAAATTCACCTGCTTTATTAAACCAATATAACTTTGTTTCATCATAAGCATATAGTTTATAATAGTATATTGTATCAAATAATTTAGTCATATATACCTCATAATTTACATTGAGATTCTTTCTAAAGTTCAATTAATTTAGAGGTGTGTTGATAATAATAGTATCATTTACTCCTGTAGGTATCAATAGAACTGATACTAAATAGTTCTAATACTTTTAAAAATTCTCTCGTTTTTGTAATTTTATATGATAATGAGGAGTATAACAAAAATGAAAAAAATTTAGTTTTCTGACAACTTTCTGACAACTTTCTGTTATAGTTTTTTATAGAATATATTTTTTGATATTGTAGTGTTATTAGGAGTTTTTTTAACAAAAAGATAAATAAAGATAAACAAAAATAAAAGGATAAAATATGGCGTTTATAGGCGAAATTAGATTATTTGCAGGAAAAGTTGCACCAAGAAATTGGAAATTTTGTGAAGGACAACCATTACCTATTTCTCAACACCCAACACTATTTGAACAATTAGGTATTACTTATGGAGGAGATGGAAGGACAACTGTTGGGTTACCTGATTTAAGAGGTCGTGTACCTATTCATTCTGAAGATAGAGCATATACCTTAGGAGCAAGAGGTGGAAGTGCAAGTGTTACTTTAAGTTCAGCTCAAATTCCTACACACTCTCATAATATTGAGACAAGAGGAAGTAGTAGCCATTCCACAGCAGACTTGAAAGTCAGTGATAGTGTAGCTAATACATCAGACCCTGCAAGTGCTAAATCTATTGCAGGAAGTCCTAACGCATTTAGTAAAGCATTAAGTACAAAAGATACAACAACTATTTTAAAAGATTGTGTAATAGGTATCCCTTCTATTACTGAAAATACAGGTGGCTCAGAAGCACATAGTAATATCCAGCCATATTTAGTCATTAATTATATTATTTTTTGTCCTGAAGAATAGTTGATAACTATAAATAATCATGGCGTACAGAAAAGGTAAGTTAATATATGGAACATAATAAAACCCCATGAAATAAAATTTTTGAAAATATAATATTGGACTAATCTAAGCATTATCTATGAGTTTCAATCTGTTACAGTAACTATTATTCACTTTAAGTGCATAATGGTTGAATTTTAAAAGTACACCTGCCTTATAAAATTTGAGGAGGTACTTTATATATAATCTTTAAATAAGTTTTTTTAAAGACAAAAAGGAAAAAAATGATACAATTTATAAAGAATATTTTCATATTAATAATTCTATGGATATTGAATAGTTCAACTATCTATGCAACTACTTTTGATTTTGAGAGTAATCTAGCAGGTGATAGTACCACAACGATGACACAAACACTTTCTGGTCAAACAATACAAATCAAAGCCTCAAACACATTATTTAAATCAAGTGTGAAGTATGGTTTTGTAGTCTATGGTTCTGAGAGTGTGGGGTTCGATCAAAATGACTATGAAACAATTTATACTATTTCTCTTGTAAGTGGTGATAACTTTGATTTGAACTCTATTAGCCTTTATGAAGGCTATGCAGTAGAAACTGAAACTTTAGTTTTTGCATCTTCAAAGGGTACAATAACAGATATTCTGAATGGTGCTAGTCTTAAAACCTTTGATATTATAACTAATCCTAATGCTACAAATATGCAAGGTATCACAAGCTTTAACATTACAGCTTCATCAGGAGATGGTTTCTTGGGATTATTGATAGATAATGTTGTTTTAACTAATATTACAGCACCAGTATCAACCAAACCAGAACCCACAAACTACCCAACAGCATTCACAGCCACAGCCAATAGTCCTTCACAAATTACTACAGCTTGGACAGATTCAGCAGTAGGAAGTCAAGTTCCTGATGGTTATTTGGTAATGTGTAGTACTTCTAACTCTTTTACTAATCCTACAGATACTACAGCACAAACAAATGACACAAACTGTGCTGATGGTGCAGGAATTCAAAATATTGCTCATGGTACAGGTACAGTTGTTTGGACAGGACTTAGTGCAGGGACACAGTATTTTTATAAAATATTCCCATATACTAATAGTGGAGGAGATATTGATTATAAGGTTGATGGGACTCCTCTTACGGCTGATGCTACGACAGATAGTGGTTACTCAATCTCCATAGAAAAAACCACAGAAGCATTAGAAAATAATACAGGAAATCCAACTGACGCAGTCTTCACAGTAAGAATTACTCCTGCTAATACAACTGGTTCAGCAATTACAGGAAATATAGCCTATACAGGAACAGCAACAAATGGGACTGACTATGCAACAGGTGTAACTACATTTAGTATTCCTGATAATAGTTCAATCGCTACTATTACTTTAGATACAACAGAAGATACTTTAGTAGAGGGAATAGAGACAATTACTCCTATAATATCTAACCCATCAATAGGTTCTATAGGTACTGCTTC
>JADGER010000165.1 GCA_016744315.1 Sulfurovaceae bacterium | reverse complement strand
TATAATCAAGAGAGTGATAGCCTTTTAGATAAACTCAAAGATGGGCTTGATGGGCTTATTGATAAAGTAGAAGAAGAAGTAGAAAGGGTTCAAAATCAGTATCAAGAATACACAGGAAATGAACAAGATAGAGGAGAAAAACCTTTTGTTACAACATTTCAAGAGACTCCAATTTTGAATGCAACGCTTGTATCATCTAAATGTGCAAATAATGATGCACTTCAATATTTTGCTTATATGACACATTCACAAGCACAAAGTAGCTATTTTACAGATACTAGTTCCCTTATCTCTACACCTGAAAACAGTAGATTTAAACCATTTTTGGATATACGGTACTTTAATAATGTGAGCAAATATATGAATGGTGGAAGCTATGATTATTATCCAAATCATTCTATATTTACAGGTCTTGATACAAGAGAAGGCTCTAGTAATATTGCTATTGGTACAGATGCCTCTAAAGTTGATAGTAGTGGAGGAATAGTGCAAGCAGAGTGTATCAATGGAGAAGTAGCCGTAGGTGTTAGTATTAATCTTTTTGATGCACCAGAACAAGATATTCCTTATGGTGGTCCACAATCAACACTTGTATATCAATTGAACCAAACAGCTATTACAAGTCCTTGGAATGGGGAACAAAAAGGAAACCTTATTCTTCAGGGATATTTTGATGAGCCTATTTATATTAATCATTCAGAAAATACTGGTGGGAGTGTCTCTTTTGGGCTATTTTTGCATAATAAAGTATCAGGAAAAAAATTAAATTTTGTTATTGCTATTTATGCGATAGGTGAGGCTTGGATCAAAGAAAAAGCAGGAATCAAGTTTGATCCTACTACTAATATAGTGCATGTTGCAACGCTTATCAAAGATACTTCATGGTGGTCTACACGATCGCCAAGTTCTAATGAGATGAAAGAAATATCAAGTACTCCAACCAAAAGAGCTACAGATGATGGAGTTTGGAATAATCTTTATCGTGTGAATATTTCTTATCAAAACCTTTTGGCCGTTTTGGATGAACTCCAAAAAAATCCTCCCCAAGGTGCAGAGGGAGTAAATTTTGGGATGTCACCAGAAGACTGGGAAGTTAGCTCTATTATGTTGCAGTACGAACTAGAAGAGAGTGGTGGGATGGCTCTTTTGTCTGGCTCATTTAAAGGGTTTGAAGCGTATACAAGTGTTGACCCTATATAGGAGTTAGGGTAGGCTATGGTATAATCGTATCTAATTTCCAACACAAAAGATTATATTATGAAAAAAGTAGCCATATTAGGTCGTCCTAATGTAGGGAAAAGTTCCCTTTTTAACCGTCTTGCTAGAGTGCGAGATGCAATCACTTCAGATTTCTCGGGTACAACCCGTGATGTCAAAAAACGCATAGTTACCATATCAGGTAATAGAGATTTTGAGATTCTTGATACAGGTGGTATTGATTATAGTTCAGAGTTATTTTCTAAGGTAGCAGAGCTTTCTCTTCGTGCTGCTGATGAAGCAGATATTATTCTTTATATGGTAGATGGCAAGAGTATTCCTGATGCAGAAGATAAAGAACTATTTTATACATTACAGCAACAGGGCAAACCTTTAGCTCTTATTGTTAATAAAATTGATAATGATAAAGAAGAAGAGAGATATTGGGACTTTTTAGAATTTGGAGCTGATATGACTTTTCCTATGTCTGTAAGTCATAATAGATATTTTAATGAATTCTATCAATGGTTAGAGGAATATGTCCCAGAAAAAGAAGCACCTGCTTCTGTGGAACCAGTCCAAGAGTTAGGATATTCTGAAAAACTAATTGAAGAAGTTATTAGTGATATTAATAATAAAGAAGAAGAGATTGATAATAAGATTCGTGTCGCTATTATTGGACGAGTAAATACAGGAAAAAGTTCTTTACTTAATGCTGTATTAGGCGAAGAAAGATCTGTAGTAAGTGATGTAGCAGGAACTACTATTGACCCTATTGATGAAAAGATAGATCATAATGGATATGAAATCACTTTTATAGATACAGCTGGTATTAGAAGACGAAGTAAAATAGTGGGTATAGAAAAATATGCTCTCGATAGAACCACAGCAATGCTAGAAAAAGCAAATCTTGTTTTATTGATTTTGGATTCTACTACAGGTGTGAGTGAACTAGATGAGAGAGTAGCAGGGCTTATTGAAAAACATCGTTTGGCTTGTCTTATTGTACTTAACAAGTGGGATATTTGTGATGATAGAACTTATGAAGAAGCAACAGAAGAGATTAGAGATGAATTGAAATTTCTTCATTATGCTCCTTATATTACTATTTCTGCAAAGACAGGTTTAAGAGTTCACAAAATATTAGAGCAAATAACAGAGATTTTTGAGAGATATAAACAACGAATACCAACTTCTAAATTAAATGATGCCATTCGTGAAGCACAAAGTAGACACCATATTCCTTCTCATAATGGGGCAACAGTCAAAATAAAATTTGCTACACAGTATGAAATTAAACCACCAAAGATAGCACTTATCTCTAATAGACCTGATGGCTTACATTTTAGTTATAAACGATATTTAGCGAATTATTTACGAAGTAAGTTTGATTTTGAGGGAGTTCCTTTGGATATAGTTGCCAGAAAAAGAGGAGAAAGATTAGATGACGAGGATGAGTCTCTTTAAGTGCAAAATCAGTAAGAGTATACTATCATAATATTTAATGTTTTGGACAGAAACAACATATAAGGAATAATTATGAAAAAGATAACTTTACTCTCTTTGGTAGCGGCAACAACAATGGCATTTGGATCAACTGCAAGTGACATAGCTGATTTACAAACTCAAATTGATAGACTAAAGAAAAAAGCGAGTAAAAATAATGCTCAAAGTGCTAATGATAATATTAAATGGAATGTTGACTTAAGAACTTCTGTTGATAATATTAATTATGATATGGCAGATGGTACAACTAAAGGAAACGATAGTTTGATGTCTATGAGACTTTGGTTGAATATGGCGTACGCTGCTGATTCTCACAATATCTTTAAAGGACAATTAGCATATAACAAAGCATTTGGTGCAGATTTTGGCACAACAACATCTGCAATGCCACGAGGCTATGGAATGGATAGTTTTGATTGGGTTACAAACGAAGCCTTAACAGGAAATTCTATTGGTCTAAGATATGCATATTGGTTATATATGGGTGATGATCTTTTTGGTACAGGGAGTAGTTGGACATTTAGTGTAGGAAGAAGACCATCAGTAAATGGTTTTTTGGCTAACTTTAGTCAAGATGACAAAGCTGCTTCTCCATTAGCTCATATTATCAATGTGGAATTTGATGGTGCAAGTGCTAAGATGAATCTTGATAATCTTACAGGTATTCCAGGTATGAGTTTCAAAATATGTACAGGTCAAGGTTCAACAAATGCTGAACCACTTTTCTCTACAGCTACAACTTATGCTGAAGATACAGATGCATTAGAGGGAATCAGTCTTATTGGATTTATCTTTGTTCCTTATGATGATGGTCAATTTATTGTTCAAACAAATTACTTCCAAGCATTTAGTCTTCCTGGAATGGCTGTAGATATGGAGACAGGTGAGCAGTTAGGTTTTGAACAGTATGGTGATATGGAAGGTGCAGCTATTTCTATATTAGTTGATGGATTAACAGAAGATGGACCTTTGTCTGAAGCAAAATTATTTGGTTCTTTTGCTTGGAGTAATACACTTCCAGATGAGGGATCTGCTATGCTTGGATCTCCTTCAGAAGAGTCTGGTAATTCTTATTGGTTTGGTGCATATATGCCTGTAGGTGAGTATGGAACTATTGGTGCTGAATATAATCATGGTTCACAATACTGGAGACCATTTACTTACGCTGAAGATACTATGATAGGTTCAAAACTAGCTGCTCGTGGTGATGCTTTTGAGCTTAACTATACATACCAAATTACAAAAGCTTTATCTCTTCAAGCTAGATTCGTAAGTATTGATTATGAGTATACAGGAAGTAATGGATTCTTTGGTAATACAAGTGGTGCATCTATGAAAATAGATGATGTTAAAGAAGGTGCAGCTATGTGGTCACAACTAGGTGGTACAGCAGATCCATCATCAGGTCAAGCTGTTGTAGGAAACCTTATGGCAAGTGGTATGACTCAAGAGCAGGCTATGGGTGCAGCAAAACAGATGGGAATGGCAGCATCATTCTTACCAAGCGTTGTTGAATCAGCACAAGATGCTAGATTTTATATCAGATATAGATTTTAATCTATCATAAAAAATATACATAAAGGAATCTAATGAGATTAATTATAAAAGCTTTTATGCTTTCTACTTTGTTTGTTATTGGTGCAGTAGCATCTGAGCCTATACATGATGTGAGCGTATTTGTTTCTGAAAATAGTGATGGAAAAATCACTCCAACACAAATACAAAAGGTGCTTGAAGAAGCAGGTTTTATGGTTGAAGCAAACAATAATATGAATGGTCCATATAAAAGAGACTTTAACGAAACAAGTTTTGATGTCTACAACCTTATGGTAATGTGGAGAAAAGATACTGTTATGGCACTGGCTAAAGATTTTCCAGAAGTGGGTCTTTATTCTCCTATGACAGCATCTATCTATACAAAAAAGGGTGAAAAGAGTATTTCTGTAGCCTATTTGAGTATGCCAGCACTTGCAAAGATTATAGGTGCTCCAGCAGATAATCCTGCTATTGTAGATTTAGGTAAAAAACTTAATGATGCACTTAAAAAAGCTATGCCAAATGGTAAATATGTACCACTCAATTATAAGATGAAAGATTCTAAAAAAGATTTTATTACTCGTACTAGCTTTGAGCTACAAGGTGATGATTGGGAAGATGCAAAAGATGAGTTTCAAATGGCATTTGAGAGTGAATTAGCAGTAAACAAATTTGTAATGGCTGCTTTTGCTGATTTGAATTTTGATCTTGAAGAGAATGATAATGAGTGGTATGATTTTTATGATGTATATTCTATTTGTAAAATAGAAGTTATTTATGAGGTATCAAAAACTCATCCTGAAGCAGGTGCATTTGCTCCTTGTTCTGCATATATGTACCAAAAAAAGGGTGAAAAAACTGTTCATATGGCATTTCCAAATGTTTATAAA
>JADGER010000010.1 GCA_016744315.1 Sulfurovaceae bacterium | reverse complement strand
TATGAATCTAAACTAAATTTAGAAGATATTGCAAGAAGCTTTTTTGACCAAGAAGAGACAAAAGGTAAATACCCTGAAGGATTTAGTAATTATGACTTTATTGTAGCTATTTATAATCATGTATATGGGAGAGACCCAGACGAAGCAGGTGGGGATTATTGGCTAGAAGAGTTAGATAGTGCTAAATTTGAAAAAGCTCTCTTTATCTTGGCGGTTATTAATGGTGCAATAGGTGATGATGCTTTAATGCTAGATAAACAGACTATAGCAGGAGTTAATTTTGTAAAAAGTGGTGTTCAAAATCTTGATATGGCTAAGAAAGTTATAGATGATGTAACACCATAAGAACTTAAGAGACTAACTATTTCTTTTCCATTTCTACTAGAATTTATCAAAAAGTGGCTATGATAAATTTTTTGGAGATGGTATATGAATTTTTCTCAGGTAAAGTCTATTTTAATTTTTAATTTTATAGCATTTATTTTGCTATTTTTGTCTCTTTTTGTTTATAATTCTTTTGAGAATACTAAATTATATGTGGGTGAGAAGAGTCTTTTGTTGGAATTAGACTCTATTGCTGAGATGAGTTCTAATATAGATAACTATCTTGTAGATACTATAGGTACAAATCTTTATAAAAATTTGAATGCTAGTTTGATATTACAATTAGATATTGAAGCATATCTTAATAGCTTTATTACTTCTAAGTATAAAAATATTTTTGTTGTAGACAATAAAAGTAAGCAGAATGAATTTAGGGTACTTGCTGATGGTAGGCTTAAACTTTTTGCAGAAAAATTAGGATTTGATGAGAGTTTTAAGCCTAATAATAAAGCGTGGAATACTGTACTCCAGACAAAAGAACCACTCTCTTTTAGGCAAGACAAAGATGGACTTTGGCAGACTTATTTACATCCAATACTACAAAATAATAGAGTAATTGCTATCTTGGCAATTGATTTTTCTATAGAGAATTTTAATCAGATTCAAAAAAATCTTAATCTTTTGGATACTATATTTTATATTTTTATTATGGTTATGATTATAAGTATTGTACTTCTTCTATTTTTTTCTTATTTAGATTTTCAAAGAGAAAAGAAGATGAAAAGAATTTCTAATGAATTAGCCAAAGAGATAAACAAAGTAAAAGAGCTTAATAATTCGCTTGAAAAAAAGGTAGATATTAAAGTTGCCGAAATCAAAAGGTCGCAGGCATATTTTGAGACTATTTTTAATACTACTAGAGATGCAATTGCAGTTATAGATAAGCGAACAAATTTTCTTTTTGCTAATCGAGCCTATTTTGAACTTACACAACTAAGTAGACAAGAACTTTATCAAGAATCTGCTTATAGCCTGACTATTAGCCATGAGAAACAGCGTACTCTATCCATTATGGAAGAGGGCTTTAGAAGAGGATTTTATTATGACCTCAAAACAAGTTATCTTAATTGCATTGGAGAAAATGTTGAAGTTTCTCATGATATGGTAGCTATGCCTGATGGAATCTCTTTTTTGCTTGTAACGCGTGATATTACTATTGAGAATAGACTCAAAAGAGAAAAAGAGTTCCAAGAACAGCAACTCTTGCAACAATCAAGATTGGCTCAAATGGGAGAAATGATTAGTATGATAGCGCATCAATGGCGACAGCCTTTGGCGGCTATTGGTGCTACTAGTGCAAAGATACGCATCAAAGCTCACTTGAACAAAGTGGATAATGATATGACTATTAAAACATCAGATAAAATAGAATCATTAGTACAGCACCTCAGCCAAACTATTGATGATTTTAGAAACTTTTTCAAATCAGATAAAATCAAAAGAGAAGTAACTTATACGCAGATGATTGATTCTATTTTGGAGATTGCTACAGCTACCATTGTGGCAAAGCATATTATGCTTATTAAGTCATTAGAGTGTGATGAGAAGATGAATACTTATGCAAGTGAAGTCAAACAGGTTATTTTAAATTTGCTAAAAAATGCTGAAGATGCTCTTTTGGAGATAAATATATCAGATCCTACTATAGTTTTGGCTACTTATGTAGAAAATGGAAAATTAGTATTAGAAGTAAGTGATAATGCAGGAGGAATTCCTGATAGTATTAGAGAACAGATATTTGATCCCTATTTTTCTACCAAAAAAGAGAAAAATGGTACAGGCTTGGGGCTTTATATGAGTAAAATTATTATAGAAGAGCATTGCGAGGGAGAATTAAGTGTTTATAATAATGATAGGGGTGCGGTATTTAAGATAAGCATGAATCCTATAGTTCACTAAAAATAATGTAACTTAATTCAAATCAAGTCTATTCAATACAAATAAGGCTATGATTCTCACTTAATCAAATTTATAATAGGTAGGTGATATGAACAAGAAAATAGCTCTTATTATGGTAATTATAACTTCTATGGCTCTTGCTCAAAATGGGAAACAGGTCTTTGAGACTTACTGTTGGGGCTGTCATCATCAAACTGCTGTAGCCTTTGGTCCTTCTTTTTCGCAGATTGCATCAAAACGAAGTATAGAAGAGATAGAAGCGATGATTACAGACCCTGCTACTATCTCTACAATATTGGGTTATAAACGAAATGCAATGCCAGCTTTTCAATTAACTTCCCAAGAGTTAGAGGCTATTACAGCATATATTCTCTCATTTAAGCCCAAAATTGATACAAAACAAACTATTGAAAAAAAGGCACAATAATGTTTAGACTCTCGAATCTACTAAATTCAGTTACAAGTAATACCCCTGCAAGAGTACTTAATGGTAGTATTGCTATTTGGAATTTTACCAATCGTTGTAATCTTTCATGTTTACACTGCTATTCCAAAGCTGACCTTGACGCGATAGATACACTTACTACGCAACAGATAATGGATACACTCCCTAAGCTCAAAGCTAATGGTGTGAAGTTTATTATCTTTTCTGGTGGTGAACCACTGACTCGTAAAGACCTTTTTGATATTGCCAATAAATGTAGGGAGCTAGGTATTATTACTTATCTTTCTACGAATGGTTTGTATGTTAAAACAAGTAATGCTCTCAAAATATTAGATACCTTTGATTATGTAGGTATTAGTATTGATGGAAGTCCAAAAGTACATGATAGTTTTCGTGGGCTTGAAGGCTCGTTTGTAGAGTCTATGAAAGCTGTTGATTTGCTCAATAGTTATGGTAAGAGCAAGGTTGGTATTCGTTTTACTATTACAAAAGATACTTATGATGATTTAGAATTTATCTTTGAACTCGCTCAAAAGCATAATATCCCCAAAGTATATATTTCTCACCTTGTTTATAGTGGGAGAGGTTTAGAAAACCTAGAAATGGATATTAGCAAAGAGCAACGAATACGAGCTGTAAATTATATTATAGATAAGGCTTTTGAGTACCATGAAAGTGGGAAAGATATAGAGATTGTAACTGGAAATATGGAAATGGACGCAATTTTATTTTATGATAGATTCCAAGAAAAATATCCGCAACATGCTGTAGAGATGGAAAAACGACTTATTGCATGGGGTGGAAATAGTGCAGGGCGGAAGCTTCTTAATATAGATAGTGAAGGTTTTGTAAAACCTGATCCTTTCTTCCCTTTGAAAATTGGAAATATTTTAAATCAAGACTTTAGTGATATTTGGACAAATGAACCTACAGAGCTTTTAGAAAACTTACGCGTACATCCTAGAGAGTTATCAGGAAAATGTGATGGATGTAGGTATCTATCTATCTGTAATGGTGGTTCACGAAGTAGAGCCTATGCAATATATGGTGATATGTGGGCAGAAGATCCTTCATGTTATTTGAGTGAAGAAAAAACAAAAGGAAATAAAAATGATTAGAAATGTACTCCTAAGCCTCCTTCTTGGAACTACACTTTGGGCAAATACTCCTGACTCACGAGAGAAAATATTTGTAGTAGAAAGAGAAAGCTCTTCTATTGCAATTATTAATAAAGGTCTTAGAAAATCCAGAATGGAAAATATGCATAATATGAACCATGGAATTATCAAGTTTGATGGAGCTGATGGTTATTTGATTTCTCGTGATGGTTTTGTGGTTCGTTTTGACCCTATAAGCGAAAAGATACTGAACGAATATAAAACAAGCAAATCTGCTATAGGTTTTGTTATTGGTGAAAATTTTGTAGCTGTAGCAAATTATGATGATAAATCTGTAGATATTTTGACGCGTGATTTGAAGCCTATTGACAAAATAAAAACAGGTTCAAAAAATGTGGGAATTAAGCTTTATAAAGAGTATCTTATTTTTGCACAGATGGATAGTGACAAAGTAACTGTACTCAAAAATAATAATGCTTCTCCTAAGCTTCCTGACTTTAAAGCATTTAAAGAGTTTAAAGTAGGGAAAATGCCTTTTGATGCAATGATAAAAGATAATACTTATATTGTTGGTTTCTTTTTGAGTAAATCATTTGGAGTTGTTGACCTAGATAAAATGGAATTTTCAGAGATTAAAATTACTACAGATAATAATAAACCTGTGTTAAAAGTTCCACATTTTGGTTTTTGGAGTTTGAGTAAAGAGAAGACCTTTATTCCTGCGGTTGGAGATAGTAAAGTAATGGTTTATAGCCCAGATTTTACATTTATCAAAAATATTGAAGTACAAGGTTTACCTGTATTTACAGCATTGAGTCCTGATAAAAAATATCTAGCAGTAACATTTTCTGGTAAAGATTTTCCAACACTTCAGATAATAGATACAGCAACACTCAAAATTATAAAAACATTTACTTTTACAGGAAAAATTTTGCATGTTCGTTGGTCTAATTTGGATGAGTATCTTTATGTTTCGGTGAATGATTCACATCAAGTAAATGTGATTAATACTAAAGAGTGGTTTTTAGAGCGGGAAATTTTTCAGGTGAAAAGTCCCTCAGGAATTTTTATCTATGAAGCAGGGGAGAAATAATTATGGGAACAGTTTATCTTACGGGAGCGGGTCCAGGAGATATGGAGTTACTCACAGTAAAAGCACTTCGTTTGGTCAAAGAGGCAGATGTTATTATTTATGATCGTTTAGCTAATCCTGATATTCTTCACGAAGCCAAAGATGGTTGTGAATTTGTCTATGTAGGCAAAGAAGATAGCCATCATACACTCCCACAAGAAGAGATTAATGAAGTTATTTACCAAAATGCACTTAAATATAATTGTGTTGTAAGACTCAAAGGTGGTGATCCTTTTGTCTTTGGTCGTGGAGGTGAAGAGGGGATTTATTTGCGTGAAAGAGGAATTAAATTTGAATTTATTCCAGGGATTACATCTGCGATAGCTGTGCCTGAATATGCAGGTATACCTGTGACACATCGTGGGGTTACTGCTTCATTTCGTGTTGTAACAGGGCATGAATCCAAAAATAAAGATCATTCACAAATCCCATGGGATAACTACAAAACAGATGATACTATAGTATTTTTGATGGGGCTACATCGTCTTAAAAAGATTTGTCAAAAACTTATAGAAATAGGTAAATCCAAAGATTGTCCAGTAGCTGTTATTAGCAAAGGAACAACCAAAGATGAGAAGACTGTTGTAGGGACACTTGAAACAGTTTGGGAATTAGCCAAAGGTCTCCCAACTCCAGCACTTTTTGTTGTGGGTGAAGTAGTAAGACTGCGTAAACAATTGAGTTGGTTTGAAGAAGATAAGTCCTAGGCTTAAGGATGGTTAGGATATATTTACCATAAATAAGAGTGATTTACTCTTATTTAAATTGAAAGGGGATAAGAGATTATGTACAATTTAGCTGATATACAACTCTTTTCAAAATTATCTGATAATTATATAAATGAGATAAAACAAAATTCTATTGTAAGAAAGTATACAAAAGATAGTATTATTTTTTATGAGGGTGATACAAGTGATTATCTTTATATTCTGCTTGAAGGTACTATTAAGCTTTACAAAACTACACCCAAAGGCACACAAATACAAATCAATAGATTTGATGCTCCTGCTACTATAGGTGAATATGCTTGTTTTGAAGCACAACCTTTTCCTGCAACTTGTGAATTTGTAACCGAAGGTAAAGTTGCTATGGTTCATTTTGATTATATTCATAAAAATCTTGATGATAGACAATTTTCTTTAGAACTTATCAAATCTCTTACTGCTAAAATAATGGTACTCTCTGCTCTTGTACATAAAGAAACAATCTATTCTTCAGAAGCCAAAGTGGCAAAAATGCTTATAGAAAATGTAGAGATATTTACAAAACTCAAATATAATGAAATAGCTGCAATACTCAATCTTACTCCAGAGACTCTCTCTCGTATATTCAAAAAATTGAAAAAAGAAAATATTATAGAAATGAAAACAGGACATCATATAAAAATACTTGACTATGACTCACTAGAAGATGTTATAGAAAATAATAAAGTCAAAAACTGCACAGATTGTATTACCGAATTTAAGAAAAAATTAGACAAAAAATAAGTTTTGTTAAATTAGTGTTAATTCTACACTTCTTCTTGATATAAATCAATAAATTATATGTATACAATAAGTTATAATAAAGATATACTTTGAGAACAGTTATTTTTATGATTGCTTTGAGGTGATACAAAATTTAGAGGAGATGAGATGAATTACAAGTTAAGTAAACTTTCTACACTTGTTCTAGGTTCTGCCTTGACTGCTACTACAGTCTTTGGTTCAGGTACTTTAGAAAAAGTTATGAAAGATCGTGGTCTGAGCGAAAATGATGTTATTCGTGCAGCAAAGACTTATCTACCAACTGGTGGTAGAGACGAGTTTGTGATCTTTAGTTCTGGTGGGCAATCTGGACAAATCATTGTTTATGGTGTTCCATCAATGAAGATATTAAAATATATTGCTGTATTTACTCCAGAGCCTTGGCAAGGGTATGGGTTTGATGAAGACTCACTTGCAGTATTGAGACAAGGTAATATTAGAGGTAGAGAGATAAATTGGGGAGATACACACCACCCAGCACTTTCTGAAAAAGATGGTAAATATGATGGTAGATGGTTAGCTATCAATGATAAAGCCAATCCTAGAATTGCTATTATTGATTTAGAAGATTTTGAGACAAAACAAATCACAGCCAACCCAGTCTTTAAATCAGCACATGGTGGTGCATTCTTTACTCAAGATTCTGAATATATTATAGAAGCAGCACAATACGCAGCACCTTTTGATAATAACTATCATCCAATCGAAGAGTACAAAGAGACATACCGTGGTGGTGTGACTATGTGGAAATTTGATGATCAAAAGGGTAGAATCCTAGCAGATAAATCATATACTATCGAGATGCCTCCATATATGCAAGATTTATCTGACGCAGGTAAAGGTGTATCTCATGGTTGGGGCTTTACAAACTCATTTAACTCTGAAATGTATACAGGTGGAATCGAAGTTGGTATGCCACCAAATGAAGCAGGTATGTCTCGTAATGATACAGACTTTTTACATGTATATAACTGGGAAAAATTAGCTAAAGTTGCAGAAGATAAAGCAAATTATACAGTAGTTAACGGTATGAAAATTATTAGTATGGAAACAGCTGTTGCTAATGATGCTCTCTTCCTTATTCCTGAACCAAAATCACCTCATGGTGTAGATGTTTCTCCTGATGGTGAATATATTACAGTTTGTGGTAAGCTAGATACACATGCTTCTGTATACTTATGGAGCAAAATCAAAAAGCTTATTGATGCAAAAGAGTATATAGGAAAAGATCCTTATGGTATCCCTATCCTCGATATGAAAAAATCTTTGCATGGTCAAGTAGAATTGGGTCTTGGTCCATTACATAATCAGTATTCTAATGTAGATGGTGAAATTTATACTTCTCTCTATGTAGATAGCCAGATTGTAAAATGGAACTACAAAACTTTGAAAGTACTTGATAAAGAGAATGTACACTACAATGTAGGACACCTTTGTGGTATGGAAGGTAAATCTGCTGATCCTCAAGGAAAATATATTATTTCTTTGAATAAACTAGCAATTGATAGATTCCAAAATGTTGGACCTCTTCACCCACAAAATCACCAGTTGATTGATATTTCTGGTAAGACTATGGATTTACTTTATGATATGCCTATTCCTTTAGGTGAACCGCACCAAGCTGTAGCAATTAGAGCCGAAAAGTTACACCCACATGTACGATATAAAATGGGTACTAATTCTAAAACAGGTGAACAGCATATAGGTAAAACACTTGCTGGACAAGAAAAAATAGTAAGAGATGGTAACAAAGTAACAGTATTTGCTACAATGGTACGATCGCATATTAATCCTGAGAGAATCACTGTAAACAAAGGTGACATTGTTACTATGCACCTTACAAACCTTGAAAGAGCTCAAGATGAAACACATGGATTTACTGTTGACCATTATGATGTACACGCATCACTAGAGCCAGGTGAAACGAGTACTATTAAATTTACAGCTGATTTAGAGGGTGTTTTCCCATATTACTGTACAGAATTTTGTTCGGCACTTCACTTAGAAATGATGGGTTACTTAATGGTTAAAGATCCAAACAAAAAGTATGTATCTGCACAAAAACTCAAAATGGCAACAATGTCGCCAGAAGAACTCAAAGCAGAGTATGATAAAACAGTAGCAGTTAATGATGCAACGGATGCTGTAATTCAATCTGTTGTAAAGTTCCTTAAAGAGAATGGTTATGACAAACATGCAACGGTAAAAGATCTAGTAACGGATGCATTTGACCAATATGGACAAATTCCAGCTCAAAAGAAATTAGCTGATGAAGCTGTAAAAACAGGCGATTTAGAGAAAGCAATTCTTTTTGAAAATATGATTTGGCAACTTATGGTTAAAACTGCGGATGTTGGTATTAGAGCCAAAGATGCACTTGTACGATTAGTTGCAACAAAACAAACACCAGAAGCAGCAAGAGGTTCTAGAGCCTTTGATGAAGGTGGATGTAGTGGATGTCATGTTGTTGGTAAAGTATCATCTGGCCCAGACTTAACAGGTGTACTTCAAAGACATGAAAATGCAGAACAATGGGTTGCTGATTTTATCAAAAATCCTGAACACAAATATGATGACGCATATATTAAAGGTATGATTGATTACTTTAATCTTAAAATGCCTAATCAAAATATGAGTGATGATGAAATCAAAGACATCATTGAATACTTCAAATGGATTGACCAAAACGCCAATCTCTTCTAGGAATTTAAATACCTAGTACAACAACAAGACAGAAGCTCTTCTGTCTTGTTTAGAATAAAAAACTCCACAAAAAAATCAGACTATTTCGCTATAATCACAGCAATAAAATAGTAAGTTTGCTACTCCCAAATCTACTAATCTCAATACAAACGGAAAAATAATGAGCGAAAAAGTAAGTGAAAAATACAACCCAAAAGCAGTAGAAGATAATTATTATAAAATATGCGAAGAACGAGGCTATTTTGAGATAGATGGAAATAAAGCTATTCAAGAAGCAGATAAAACATTTTCTATAATGATGCCTCCTCCCAATGTAACAGGTAGCCTACATATCGGTCACGCCCTTACATTTACACTTCAAGATATTATCACACGATATAAAAGAATGGATGGATACAAGACTCTATGGCAACCAGGGACTGACCACGCAGGGATAGCTACTCAAAATATAGTAGAGAAACAACTTATCAAAGAGGGAACTACCAAAGAGGCGTTAGGACGCGAGAAATTTCTCGAACGAGCATGGCTTCAAAAAAAGACAAGTGGTGGTAATATAGTCCATCAAATGCGTAAACTTGGCGTTACTCCTGCGTGGAAGAGAGAGAGATTTACCCTTGATGATGGGATGCAAGAAGCTGTAAAAGAAGCATTTGTAAACCTTTATAATGAAGGACAAATTACTCAAAATACCTATATGGTAAATTGGTGTACTCATGATGGAGCTTTATCTGATATTGAGGTAGAACACGAAGAGGTAAATGGTAAATTTTATACAATGATTTATAAATTTGCTGATGGAAGTGGAGAGCTTGAAGTGGCTACAACACGACCAGAGACTTATTTTGGGGATACAGCAATTATGGTGCATCCTGATGATACTCGTTATGCTGATATTGTAGGAAAAGAAGTTTTACTACCTTTAACTGATAGAAAAATCAAAGTTATTACTGATAGCCATGTTGATATGGAAGTTGGAACTGGTGTTGTAAAAGTAACTCCTGCACACGACCAAAACGATTATGCTGTTGGAAAAAGACACGATTTAGAGTTTATTAAAGTTTTTGATGAAAAAGGTATTTTAAATAATTATTGTGGAGAATTTGAAGGATTAGAGCGATTAGAGGCTAGACCTGTGATAGTTAAGGCATTAGAAAATGCTGGTCATATCGTCAAAATAGAAGAGCATAAACATCAAGTAGGACACTGTTATAGATGTAAAAATATCGTTGAACCTTTTATCTCTACACAGTGGTTTCTAAGCAACGAGATGGCTCAAAACTCTATAGACAAAACAAAAGAACACAACAACTTCCACCCTGCTCACTGGATAAACTCTTATACTGCATGGATGGATGAGCTTCGCCCTTGGTGTATCTCTCGTCAATTATGGTGGGGTCATAGAATACCTGTATTTACTTGTACTGATTGTAACCATACTTGGGCAGATAAAGCAGATGAGCCTGAGGGTTGTCCAAAATGTTCTAGCAAAAACCTCACACAAGACCCAGATGTTCTTGATACTTGGTTTAGTTCTGCTTTATGGGCAATGAGTCCTTTGGGTTGGGGAAATAACGGTGAATTACAAGATTTATACACCCCTACAGATATGGAAGATTTTTATCCAAATAGCTTATTGATTACTGGCTTTGATATTATGTTCTTTTGGGTTGCACGAATGATGATGATGGGGGAACACTTCACCAAAGAGTTACCATTTAAAGATATTTATATGCATGCCTTAGTAAGAGATGAACACGGTCATAAAATGTCTAAATCCAAAGGCAATGTTATAGACCCTCTTGATATGGTAGAAGAACACTCTGCTGATATTATTAGATTTACTTTGGCATATTTAGCAGTCCAAGGAAGAGACATTAAACTAGGAGCAAAAAACCTAGAGCAGTTTAGAAACTTCACCAACAAGATCTATAATGCAACAAACTATCTCCAACTCAATCACGATACATTCCCTGATCTAAACGAGATAGAAATAGTCACACCACTTGGACGCTATATGCAAAGCCGTTTAAGTGAAGCCGTGGATACTATCAGAGAGAAGATAGACTCTTATAAGTTTGACGAAATGGCAAAAGTGTTATATAACTTTGTATGGAATGAGTTTTGTGATTGGGGTATAGAATACTCAAAAGCAGACAAAGAAAGCATCATAGAATTAGGAGCAATTTTCAAAGAGACGCTCAAAATGATAAGCCCAATTATGCCATTTATCGCAGACCATCTTTATCATAAATTAAGTGGCACAACTCTTGAAGATGGTGAATCACTTATGGTAAGAGCATTCCCAAAAGATATTAAAAGAGATATAGAGTCAGAAAATATGTTTGCTATCATAGAAGAGTCAATCACAGCCCTTAGACGAGCCAAAGTAATTATAGATATGGGTAATAGCAAAATAGACAAAGCCTACATCAAACTAAACACAGCAATAGATACAGCAATGGCAAAACCATTTATAGAGAGATTGGGTAAAGTGATAGAGATAGAGTTCGTAGATGCAAAAGTAGAAAATGCCATCACAGATGTAAGCGATAACCTAGAAGTCTATCTACCAACAGGCGAGATAGATATGAAACCTATTATTACAAAACTCACGAACCAAAAGAACAAGCTAGAAAAAACCATTATAAAACTCAGTAATATGTTAAATAATGAAAGATTTGTAGCAAATGCACCTGCTGAGGTTTTGGAAAAGAATAGAAAAGAGTTGAGTGATGCTGAGGTTAAGATGGGTAAGGTTGTTGCGGAGTTAAGAGGGTTTCAAGTATAATAGATATGAAAAAAGAAACATTTAAAGAACTTGGAAAAGGTCTTATAGCATTGAGTAATCTAATTGGTGGATTTTCTATTATAAATTCATTTTTTGGTGTTGCTCATAATGCACCTGTAGGTGTTACTGCTTTTACAGTATTTTATCTTGTTGTAGCAGGATATATTACAGGTGGAATACTTATTAATAAAGGAGCTGATTAAATGGAAGTTTATATCGCATTGGCTATATTTATGACATTAGCCTTAGTGTTTGCACTCAAAGTCAAAGTAGATGATAAAAAAAATCCTGAGCATTAATTGTCAATAATGCTACAGTACGCGTAGGTCGGCGGTCTCCGTACCCCGACATTTGTTTCAAATGCTAAGATAGTACATATTGTCGAAATTATGGAAGTTTGAAAAACTCACACACATCCACTTCTAAAACATCCAATATTTGTAGCAAATGCACCTGCTGAGGTTTTGGAGAAGAATAGAAAAGAGTTGAGTGATGCTGAGGGGAAGATGGGGAAAGTTTTGAGTGAATTAAGTGGGTTTGGGGTTTAATTAAAATCCGTAGGGTGCTGTTTTCAACGCACCTTTAAAAATCTAATCTATAATTAAGTAATCATTACATATAATTTATCTGTTTCTTTTGGAGTGGGGGAGAATGGTTTTTGATAGTGGTTACGGCTATTGACTTTTCTAAGTCCTTTCATCAATTCATTTGTGGTTCGATTCCACCAAAAGGAGATAAAAATGAAGATAAATAAATTTATTAGATTTCTAAATATGGTTCTCGAACATTGGTTATTTAAATTCATTCTCCTTACGCTGGGTACTTGGTATGCTTTCCCTCAGCCCAAAAGAAACTAACTCTTCTGATACACCTTAATACTTCAACCTTCCTCGCTCCCACCATCTTGGTGGGAGTGTATACTAAATCTACAAACACAAAACATATCCCTTTCTCACAAAACTAAATATAAAATCACGTAGGTCGGCAGTCCCATGACTCCGATCTACGCGAATTAATCTCATTAACCACAAGATAGAAAAAACTGTTATCAAACTCAGTAATATGCTCTTTCCTCATAAACTTGTTTCTATTTGTTTTTTTTCTAATTGTTTTGTTTTCAACTGTCTATATTTTTTGCATCTATTTGAGCATTATTCTACTATAATATAAACATGAAAAAACAATTTATTAAATTCACAATAATAACCCTGCTTATACTACTTCCTTTAGTGTCACTCTATCCTTTTTTGTGGTGGGTATTTATCCCTTATGCTCTGCTCGTTTCTATGGGTTTTTATGATATGTCTCAAACGAAGCATGCTTTATGGAGAAATTATCCCGTACTTGGGCGTTTTCGTTGGGTGTTAGAAGAACTGCGACCGCCTATCCGTCAATACTTTATTGAGTCAGATATAGATGGTGTACCCTTTAACCGTCAAACACGAGGACTTGTCTATCGCCGTTCTAAAAAGATGATGAGTACTATTCCCTTTGGAACTAAAGTTGATCTTTATCGCCCTGGGTATGAGTGGATTGGACATTCTTTGCAAGCTATAGATTCTCATACTATAGATCAAAGTCCACGCGTACTAATAGGAGAAGCAAATTGTTCACAACCTTATAATGCAAGTGTACTTAATATCTCTGCGATGAGTTTTGGAGCATTGAGTGCCAATGCAGTTATGGCATTAGGTGAGGGAGCTAAAATAGGTGGATTTGCACATAATAGCGGTGAGGGTGGATTGAGTGAATATCATCTGAGTACAGGTGCTGATATTATATGGCAGATAGGTACAGGCTATTTTGGTTGTCGTGACCAAGAAGGAAAATTTTCTTCTGAGAAGTTCAAAGAGAAAGCGAATTTACCAAACATCAAGATGATAGAGATCAAACTCTCCCAAGGAGCTAAACCTGGACATGGAGGCATACTTCCAGCAGACAAAAATACTCCAGAGATAGCCGAGGTGAGAGGAGTCAAACCCTATACACAAGTAGATTCTCCGCCCAAACATTCTGCCTTTGATACAGTGCAAGAGTTACTAGCATTTGTGCAAAATCTTCGAGAACTTAGCGGTGGTAAGCCTGTAGGCTTTAAACTTGCTATAGGAAGAAAAGAGGAGTTTATAGCAATCTGTAGAGCTATGCATAATTTGGGTATCAGACCAGACTTTATCACCGTAGATGGTGGTGAGGGAGGTACAGGCGCTGCACCAGTGGAGTATACGAACTCTGTGGGTATGCCATTACGAGAAGCTTTAGTTTTTGTAGTTGATACACTTGTGGGCTTTGGATTGCGAAAAGATATTAAGATTGTAGCATCAGGGCGTATTATAGATGGTATGGATATGGTCAAAGTGATGGCAGTGGGTGCTGATCTTTGTGCAAGTGCTAGGGGTATGATGTTTTCTTTAGGCTGTATTCAAGCACTGCAATGCCACAAAAATAAATGCCCTACAGGTATTGCCACACAAGATAAATCTCTTTCTTCTGCATTGGTAGTGAGTAATAAAAAACAAAGAGTTGCAAACTTCCATGAAGAGACACTTAAGAGTTTTGTAGAGATATACGCATCCGCAGGACTTTCCAATCCGAGCGAACTCAATCGTACACATATTTTTTACCGTATAAACCAAACGCAATATAAACGATATGATGAACTTTTTACCCCACTTAACCGTGGTGATCTTTTGCATAAGCCTTATCCAAAAGAGTATGAACATTATATGTAAATAGAGTCAAAGTTATATCAAGTTGTAACTAATTTTGGATATAGTTATAAAAGATTAACGATATTTTTATTATATTTGTACGAATAATTATAATTTTTTAATAAAAAGGTGAATAAATGAAACATATATTGAAAGTGGAAAATGTTAAATGTAGTGGATGTGCGAATACATTACGAAGCAAATTAGAAGAGAAATTTGGTAAAATTGAAGTAAATTTAGAGGTAATCCCTCGGGAAATAACCTTAAACATTGATGAAAACCGTCTAAATGAGCTAGCAGAAGCACTAAAAGGGCTTGGTTATCCCCTAAGTTCGCAGAAATTAGGCCTTATAGATAGTACAACAAGCAAAGCAAAAAGTTTTGTATCATGTGCAATTGGTAAAATGGATGAGTAGTTTTTGCTTTTCTAGTTGCTTCAAATTGTAACAACTTAAATTATCGTAACAATAATGCTAGATTATTCATAAAGGCATCAACTAAAGTAAGATATTCTCACTTCAAGTGAATAGTCAACCTTATCACTTTTATTCGAGAGAGACTACTCTCACCAAAATTCAAACTTAAAAAAGGGGAAATTGATGTCTAGTATTATGAACGCTCCTGCAAATACGCCTGTATGGGTCGATACGCAGAGATGTAAAGCATGTGATATTTGTGTTGATGCCTGTCCAGCGGGTGTACTTTCTATGAAAGCCGAAGCATCTTCTACTCTTGGTGCTATGATTTCTATTGTTGCACCAGAATCTTGTATTGGATGTAATGAGTGTGAACTTACTTGTCCAGATTTCGCTATTTATGTAGCAGATAAGAAAGAGTATAAATTTGCTAAGTTAACGGATGATGCAAAAGTAAGACAAGAGGTAATCGCAAATAATAAATATAGATTACCTGAAGATTATAAAGGGAGTAATTAATGGCAACTAGAGAAGTAATTTCAACTGGTAATGAGTTATCAGCTATGGCAGGTGTGGATGCTGGATGTACATTTTTTGGTGGGTATCCACTCACACCATCAAGTGAAGTAATGCATGTTATTTCTGACCTTTTACCTAAGGTTGGTGGTACATGTATTCAAATGGAAGATGAAATTGGTGCTATTTGTGCTGTTATTGGTGC
Source organism: Sulfurovaceae bacterium (assembly GCA_016744315.1). Taxonomy (GTDB): domain Bacteria; phylum Campylobacterota; class Campylobacteria; order Campylobacterales; family Sulfurovaceae; genus SZUA-451. Next base: position 10,911 of record JADGER010000010.1, on the reverse strand, counting down.
AGGTATGGCTGGTAGTAGAACTATGACTGGTACATCTGGTCCTGGTATGAGTTTGAAAGCAGAGAACTTAGGTCTTGCTCAAATGGCAGAAGTACCTTTGGTTTGTGTAAATGTTATGAGAGGTGGTCCATCAACTGGTCTTCCAACTCGTGTATCTCAAGGTGACATCAAACAAGCGTCAAATCCTTCACATGGTGATTATCGTTCAATTACTCTATGTGCTGGTAATTTAGCTGAATGTTATACTGAAACTGTACGAGCATTTAATCTAGCAGATAGATTTATGCAACCAGTTATTGTTCTTTTGGATGAGACTATTGGTCACATGCATGGAAAAGCAGATATACCAACTGTAGAAGATGTTAAAACTGGAATTGTTCCAAGAAAATCTTTTGATGGTCCTGCTGAAGAGTATTTCCCTTATGAGTGTAATGCAACCCAACCAGCAGTATTGAATCCAATGTTCAAGGGTTATAGATACCACTTTACAGGTCTTCACCATGATAAAAATGGTTTCCCAACAGAAGAGATTGAGACTTGTAGAAAACTTATCCAAAGACTTGAAGATAAAGTAATGGCTCATCAAGATGAACTTGAACTTAACGAAGAGTTTATGTGTGATGACTTGACTGGTGAAGAGGGTGAAGTACTTATCATTGCTTATGGTTCAGTTTCTCTTGCAGCAAAAGAGGCTATTAGACATCTTAGAGCTGATGGTATCAAAGCAGGACTCTTTAGACCAATCACTATCTGGCCATCTCCAGCAAAAAGAATTAAAGAGATGACTGATAAAATTAAAAATGTTTTAGTTGTTGAACTGAACATTAGACAATATACAGATGAGATTGAGAGAGCTTCGGGAAGACTTGATTTAGAAGGTCTTTACAAAGTAAATGGTCGAGCAATATCTCCTCATGAGATTACAAGCAAAGTAAAAGAGGTATTTTAATATGGCATTTAATTATGATAGTTATTTAAGACTTGAAAAGATGCCAACACTATGGTGTTGGGGTTGTGGTGATGGTGTTATCCTAAAAGCGTTTATCCGTGCTGTTGATAAGATGGGTATTGATAAAGATGATATGTGTGTAGTTTCTGGTATTGGGTGTTCAGGAAGATTCTCTTCTTATGTTGACTTTAATACAGTACATACTACGCATGGTAGAACAGTTGCGTATGCTACTGGTATTAAACTAGCGAACCCAACTAAGCATGTAGTATGTGTTGCTGGTGATGGTGATGCACTTGCTATTGGTGGTAATCATACTATCCATGGTTGTAGAAGAAATATTGATATTACTATGATTGTAATTCAAAACTTTATCTATGGTTTGACTAACTCTCAAACAAGTCCAACTACACCACAAGGTATGTGGACAGTAACACAAAAAGCTGGTAATATCGACCCTACTTTTGATGGTTGTGAACTTGCTGTTGCTGCTGGTGCTTCTTTTGTAGGTAGAGAGAATGTAACGCAACCTAGAAAACTAGAAAAACTTTTTATCAAGTCAATGGAGCATAAAGGCTTCTCTTATGTTGAGGCACTTTCTAACTGTCATATTAACCTTGGTAGAAAAAATAAAATGGCTTCTGCGATGCAAAATCTTGATTGGATTGATAGTATTACAGTTCCAGTCAAAAAATATGAAGCTATGACTAAAGAAGAACAACTTAACTTACTTCCAACTGGTATCATAAAACAAGATACAGTAGTAAGAGAGTATTGTGATATGTATCAAGATATTATAGATGTTCATCAAGGAAAAAGAGCAAAAATTACACAAGATGATTTTGTTAAAAAAATATAAGGAGAACTAAATGGCACGAACATTAATGAGATTTACAGGCGTTGGTGGACAAGGTGTTCTTCTTGCTGGTGAGATTTTTGCTGCGGCAAAGATTAAATCTGGTGGACATGGACTCAAAACAGCAACATATACATCACAAGTGCGTGGTGGTCCAACAGTTGTTGATATTTCACTAGATGATGAAGAGATATTTTACCCTTATGCAAATGATGGTGAAATCAACTTTATGTTATCAGTTGCTCAAATGAGTTATGTCTTGTTTAAAAGTGGTGTACGAAAGGGTGGTACAATTGTAATTGACCCTAACCTAGTATCTCCAACAAAAGAAGATAGAGAAACTTGGAATATCGTAGATATACCTATTATTACTATTGCAAAAGAAGAAGTTGGGAATGTGATTACTCAATCAGTTGTCGCTCTTGCTATTGCAAATACAATGATGAATGCTATTGATAAGCAACAACTTATAGATGTAATGCTTTCAAAAGTACCTGCAAAAGTTCATGATGTTAATAAAATTGCGTATGAACTAGGCGAAAAATATGCAAAAGAGGCAATGGCGTAAGCTACTCTTTTCATCTCCTCCAAATCAATAACTCTTTGAAGTTATTGGTTTATCTCCACATTTTTTTCTTATATTAAGATATTATCTTTATTATTTCTTTAAGTTATTTTTGTTAAGGTAGTATAAAACCTTAAGGAAAAAAATATGAATATTTTAGAAAAATTAACAAATCAAATGACAAGTACTATTGAATCTGGATTATCACTAGCCCTTCATAATAAAAATCAAGAAGTAGACCCTATACATCTTATTTGGGCTCTTTTGACTAATAGTAGCTCAATTTTACATCAAGCACTTAATAAAATGAATACAGATAAAGTGGCTATTGAACTCGAAGCAAAAAGTAGTTCCAAAAAACTCCCAACAGTCTCAAGTGTAACCAAAGAGAGCATAAAGCTATCACAAAAACTTGTGCAGTCATTACAAAATGCCCAAGGAGTTATGACAAGTTATGGTGATGATTATTTGGCTGTAGATACTTGGCTTATAGCAAATATCAATGAAGTATTTATTAAAGATATTTTTGGTAAATATGTAGATATATCAGAATTCAAAAAAACTTTAGAGTCTATTCGTGGAGGCAAGCAGATAGATTCTAAAAGTGGTGATGAGATGCTTGAAGCATTGACAAAATATGGTATAGATCTTAATCAAAAAGCTATAGAAGGGGTATTAGATCCTGTAATAGGGCGAGATGAAGAAGTGCAGAGAATGATGCAAATTCTTATTAGAAAAACCAAAAATAATCCTATACTTATTGGTGAACCAGGAACTGGGAAGACAGCTATTGTAGAAGGGTTAGCTCAAAGAATAGTTAATAAAGAAGTCCCTTTGAGTTTGCAAAATATGCGTGTTGTATCACTTGATATGAGTCGTCTTATTGCAGGAGCAAAATATCGTGGAGAGTTTGAAGACCGACTCAAAGCAGTAATAGACGAGGTAAAAGCCTCTGCAAATATTATACTTTTTATTGATGAAATTCATACCATAGTAGGAGCAGGTGCAAGTGAGGGGAGTATGGATGCTGCAAATATTCTTAAACCTGCACTTGCTAGAGGAGAATTGCATACCATAGGAGCAACTACACTCAAAGAGTACCGTAAGTTTTTTGAAAAAGATACAGCTTTACAAAGACGATTTCAGCCTGTCAAAGTGGGAGAACCGTCAATCAATGAAGCTTTACAGATACTTAGAGGTATTAAAAGTCGCTTAGAAACACACCATAATGTAGTCATTACAGATAGTGCCTTAGTAGCTGCGGCAAAGCTTTCTGATAGATATATTACAGATAGGTTTTTGCCAGATAAGGCTATAGACCTTATAGACGAAGCAGCAGCAGAACTCAAAATGCAAATAGAGAGTGAACCTACAAAACTAGCAAAAACCAAAAGAGAAATATCTACGCTTAGAGTAGAAAAAGAAGCTCTAAAAATGGAAGAGAGTGAAAAAAATAGCTCGCGATTAGAAGAGATAAGTAAAGAGATAGCAGATTTTGAAGAGCAACGACTTTCCTTACAAAACCAATTTGATAATGAAAAAGAGGTCTTTAATCAAATAGCTACGATCAAAAATAGTATAGAATCTTTTAAGACACAAGCCCAAGCGGTTAAGCGAGATGGAGACTTTAATAAAGCAGCAGAAATAGAGTATGGACAAATCCCAGCCCAAGAAGAAAAACTCAAAGCCATAGAACTAAAATGGATAAATATGATGAATGAGGGGACTCTGCTAAAAAATTCTGTAGATGAAGAGATGATAGCAAGTATTATTAGTCGTTGGACAGGTATTTCAATTACAAAAATGCTCCAAGGTGAAAAAGAAAAGATATTAGCAATAGAAAGTATTCTCAAAGAAGAAGTTGTAGGGCAAGAAGAGGCACTTAAAGCTGTAGCAAGAGCTATTAAACGCAACAAAGCAGGCTTAAGCGACCTAAACCGTCCTATTGGTAGTTTTATGTTTTTAGGGCCTACAGGTGTGGGGAAAACACAGGTAGCTAAAACGCTAGCAAAGTTTTTATTTGATTCAGAAAAATCATTAATTCGTATTGATATGAGTGAGTATATGGAAAAACATGCTGCAAGTCGTTTGGTAGGAGCACCTCCTGGATATGTAGGCTATGAAGAGGGTGGACAGCTGACCGAAGCGGTTAGAAGAAAGCCTTACTCTGTAGTACTCTTTGATGAGATAGAAAAGGCTCACCCAGATGTATTTAATACCCTTTTACAAGTTTTGGATGATGGAAGACTTACCGATAATAAAGGGGTTACTATAGATTTTAAAAATACTATTATTATTATGACCTCTAATATCGCATCAGATAAGATTATGAATATTACAGATAAAAACCAAAGAGAGATAGCAGTTAATGATGAGCTCAAAAGAAACTTTAAACCAGAGTTTCTAAATCGCTTAGATGATTTGGTTATTTTTAATCCACTTGATATTGAAGCGATTACAAATATAGTTGATATTCTCTTTAAAAGTATTCAAGATAAATTAGTCCAAAGAGATATAGAAATCATGCTTACAAAGGAAGCTAAAGAGTATATAGCAAAAGTAGGATTTGACTCAGTATATGGTGCAAGACCACTGAAACGAGCATTATATGAAGAGGTAGAAGATAGATTAGCTCAGTTGATACTAGAAGATAAAATAGAAGAGGGTGCTAGGCTACTATTTGATGTATCTAATAATGAAATAGTTGTAAAAATATTAGAATAAAAGTATTTTAATCTACTTATGATACACTGATTAAAATTAAAAAAAAGAGAAAAAATAATGGCAAATAATCTAAAAAATGAGTATTCACCCTATCTGCAACAGCATGTAAATAACCCTGTGGATTGGTATCCATGGGGAGATGAGGCTTTTGATAAAGCACAAAAAGAGAATAAACCTATTTTCCTTTCTATAGGATATAGTAGTTGTCACTGGTGCCATGTAATGGAGCGAGAGTCTTTTGAAAATCAAGAGATAGCTGATATACTTAATCAACATTTTGTTTCTATAAAAGTAGATAGAGAAGAGCGACCTGATATAGATAAACATTTTCAAAAGGTATATCAACTTATGAATGGTCGCCCTGGAGGTTGGCCAACTTCTTTATTTCTTACAGCAGATAAAAAACCGTTTTACTCTGCTACTTATATTCCTCCTACACCTCGTTATGGAATGATGGGTTTTGCTGAACTCCTTGGAACAATTGAAAAAAAGTATACAACACAACAAGATCTATTAATAGAAAAGAGTGATGAAATATTACGATTTCTAAATCCCAAAGAGGATAAAATTCAAGCAACAAAACTAGATGTCTCTATAATCAAACGATTTGAAGAACAAGCCTTACAACTTTTTGATAAAGATGGGGGAGGGTTTAATAAAGCTCCTAAATTCCCCCAAACTTCTATTCTTGATCTTCTTTTGGACACTTATTTATTACATAAAGATAAAGCCACACTCAACATGGTCACAACCTCTCTTGATGCTATGGCACAGGGGGGATTATATGACCTTGTAGATGGTGGTTTTTGTAGATATAGTACAGATAATCAATGGCTTGTACCTCATTTTGAAAAGATGTCCTATGATAATGCACTGCTAAGTCAACTCTATCTGAAAGCCTATCAAATTACAAAAAAAGAAAGATACAAAGAGATAGCTCTACAAACAGTAGATTTTATGAGTGAAAAGATGAGTCAAGATGCTCTCTTTTACTCTGCAAGTGACGCAGATACCCAAGGTGTTGAGGGAAAATATTTTGTATATAGTTATGAAGAGCTTCAAAAAGCTTATGCTACTGCGTCTATAGATGAGAGTGTACTTTCTCTTTTGGGCTGTAGTAAAGAGGGGAACTTTGAGGGAGAAAATATTATTCGTGTAGAGTCTGATAGTGTTATTCTACCTAAATCTTTAGCAGTTCTAAGAGAAATACGAGCCAAAAGAGAATACCCTTTTATAGATAAAAAAATTATAGTATCTTGGAATGCTATGATGATAAAATCTCTCTTTAAAGCAAGTCGTATTACAAATACTATTAATGAGAAGTATCTTTCAGACGCAGTTAATTCACTTGGAAAACTTCTTGATAGCATGTATATTAATTCAGAGCTTTACCACTCAACGCTTATTGGTAAAGAGCCAAAAATCAAAGCATTCTTAGAAGATTATGCTTATTTGTGTGATACACTTATAGAAGCTTATCAAAGTACACTCAATGAAACTTATCTTATTGTAGCCACAAAATTAGCCAATAGTGCGATAGAAAAATATTATGACCAAGGTAAGTGGAAGTTTTCAAAAGGAGAGTTTGAGACTAATGCAGATATTAATGATAGCTCTTATCCTTCATCTTTGGCTATGATGCTCTCTTCTTTATATAGTATTAGTTCGCTTGTAGATAGTGTGTATAAAAAGTTTGTTTTTAGAACGCTAGAGCTTAATTCGTATGCTGTGATGCGTCAACCTATCTCTAGTCCTAAAATGAGTCAAATTCTTGTCCGTTATCTTAAAGATGATATTATCTTAAAAGCCAAAGAAGATAAACTCAAATACCATTTAGCAGATATACAAACACTTCCTCACCCTTTTATGCTTATGCGTGCTGAAAGTAATGATGGATGGATGATTTGTAATAGTAGTGCATGTTTTGGGCATGAGAGTGGTTTTGATGGTGTAGAAGAGGTACTTGCTAAGAGATAAACTTAAAATATATTTTGGTGGATAGTATCCACCATTTTTATATTGTATTCAGTAATTTTGCAAAATAGTTAATAGTATTGAATGAAAATGTTTTTAGAAAATAAATAGAGAGATAAAATTAATGGGAAGATTTAAAATATGGCGCGGTGGACGAGACTCGAACTCGCGACCCCCTGCGTGACAGGCAGGTATTCTAACCAACTGAACTACCACCGCACATATAAATAAGAATTGTATTATACTAAGTTTTTCTTTTTAAAAACTTAATCTTCATGGTGGTCGCTATAAGACTCGAACTTATGACATCTACCTTGTAAGGGTAGCGCTCTACCAACTGAGCTAAGCGACCGCATGGCGACCCTTAGAGGATTTGAACCTCTGTTTTTGCGTTGAAAACGCAATATCCTTGGCCACTAGATGAAAGGGTCATCTAGTCCATATAAGTCATAAATGGTGACCCGTCTAGGATTCGAACCTAGGGCCCATTCCTTAAAAGGGAATTGCTCTACCAACTGAGCTAACGGGTCAAACAATGTAATGGCGCGGTGGACGAGACTCGAACTCGCGACCCCCTGCGTGACAGGCAGGTATTCTAACCAACTGAACTACCACCGCATAACATTGTTTGTGGTGGTCGCTATAAGACTCGAACTTATGACATCTACCTTGTAAGGGTAGCGCTCTACCAACTGAGCTAAGCGACCAAATTGTGGTGACCCGTCTAGGATTCGAACCTAGGGCCCATTCCTTAAAAGGGAATTGCTCTACCAACTGAGCTAACGGGTCACAATTTTTACTTATTCTTTTCTAATAAGTGGACGGAATTATAGCCCAATTAGATTTGAATGTCAAGCCTTTTTGGAAAAAGAGGACAAAAAAGTATTATTTTAAATTTTTATACAAAAGTTTTACTGCTTTATTTGTTGCTTTTTGTTGCACTTCTTCTCTATTTCCCTTAAAAATATATTGCTTTACAAGAGTTTTATTTGGTGTAACTATTCCAATATAAACAGTCCCCACGGGCTTTAACTCACTCCCACCAGTAGGCCCTGCTATGCCACTTACTGCAATAGCATATTCAGAAGATGCCATTTTTTGAATACCACTTAGCATTTGTAAAACACATTGAGAACTTACAGCTCCAAACTCTTCTAAAATTTCTTTTGATACACCAAGCCAAAGATGCTTAATTTCATTAGAATATGTGATACACGAGCCATTAAGCACAGCAGAAGCTCCTGAAATAGCTGTAAAAGCCGAGGCAATCCGTCCTCCTGTACAGCTTTCTGCAAAAGATATAGAGTGATTTTCTTCTTTAATATGAGTAATTATTTGTTGTGTTAAGTTTTTTGTTTTCATACTGTATTTTAGCATAGAGATTATAAGTACTTACAAAACATCTTAACCAACTTTTAGCTATACTCACAATAATATATAAAATAAGGTAAGATAAAGATGGATTTTAAAGACACACTATTACTCCCAAAAACCAAATTCCCTATGCGTGGAAACCTCCCAAATAATGAACCAAAGCGATATAAGCAGTGGTTTGATGCAGATATTTATGAGCAGATGAAAAGCAAACGAGAAGATGCCGAACTTTTCACACTTCATGATGGGCCTCCTTATGCCAATGGTGATATTCATATAGGTCATGCACTTAATAAAATACTTAAAGATATTATTCTTAAATATAACTATTTTCAGGGTAAAGCAGTACGAATGACCCCAGGTTGGGATTGTCATGGATTGCCTATTGAGCAAAAAGTTGAAGAAAAACTAGGTAAAAGCAAAAAAGAAGCTATGCCTACAGCTAAATTTCGTGAACTTTGTAGACAGCATGCAGGTAAATTTGTAGATATACAAAAAGAGGGCTTTAAATCTCTTGGTGTTATCGCTGATTGGAAAAACCCTTATGTAACTATGGATTTCAAATTTGAAGCCAATATTTACCGTACACTTTGCGAAGTAGCACAAAAAGGTTTGCTTGTAGAAAGACATAAGCCTATTTATTGGTCTTGGGCTGCACGAACAGCACTTGCAGATGCAGAGGTAGAGTACCAAGACAAAGAGGATTACTCTCTCTATGTTCATTTTGAGCTCAGTGATTTGGCTAAAGAGAAGTTAGGTATAGAGGGCAAAGCAGGTGTAGTTATCTGGACGACTACCCCATGGACGCTTCCATCAAATACAGGTATCGCTTTTAACCCTGAAGAGATGTATGTGCTCACTGATGATGGGCATATCGTAGCAGAAGCAAGATACGATGTGATGATAGATGAAGGTGTCGTAAGCGGTCATGCTTCACGCAAGATAGCAGCTACAGAGTTAGATGGACTTCTAGCTATCAACCCACTCAATGGACGCAGTTCTAAGCTTATACTTGGTGATCATGTCATGATGGATGGTGGTTCAGGTTGTGTACACACTGCTCCTGGTCACGGTGAAGATGACTACAAAGTAGGTCTCAAAAATGGTCTGGAAGTAGTGATGCCTGTGGATGAGCGAGGCTGTTTTGATGAATCTGTAGTAGGACTCAACCTCTTGCCAAACCCTGAAGAGTTTGTAGGGATGCATATCTTCAAAGCCAACGAACCTATACTAGAGTTACTTGGTGATAACTTACTCAAAGTGGGCAAATTTGTTCACTCCTACCCACACTGTTGGAGAACAAAAAAGCCGTTGATTTATCGTGCAACGAACCAGTGGTTTATCTCTATAGATGATAATCCTGAGGGTGAAGATAAGAGCTTAAGAGATATAGCCTTAGATGCGATAGAGGGTGTAGAGTTCCATCCTGCTAGCTCCAAAAATCGCCTGAAACCGATGATAGAGGGGCGACCTGATTGGTGTATTTCTCGTCAGCGATCTTGGGGTGTGCCGATAGCATTTTTCCGTGTCAAGAGTACCAAAAAAGTAATCTTTGATGAAAAAGTTGTGAACTTTATCGCAATGATATTTGACCAATTTGGTGCAGATGCTTGGTATGATATGGATATTTCACAACTCCTTTACCCAGGAAGTGGCTATAACCCTGATGATTTAGAAAAAATAGATGATATTCTTGATGTATGGTTTGACTCTGGTTCGACTTGGAACTCTGTACTCAAAAGCCGTAACTATGACGCAGGAGCATATCCCTCATCACTTTATATGGAGGGTAGCGACCAGCATAGAGGGTGGTTCCAATCTTCACTCCTCTTAAGTTCTGCTATCAATGGTGTATCACCATACAAAACACTGCTCACTCACGGCTTTACAGTCGATGAAAAGGGTGAGAAGATGAGCAAATCCAAAGGCAATGTAGTAGCCCCTGACAAAGTAACTAAAGAGTATGGTTCAGAGATACTCCGTCTATGGGTAGCATTGAGTGATTATCAAAGTGACCTCAAAATCTCTGATGGTATCCTCAAACAGACCGCAGAGCAGTATAGAAAGATACGAAATACCTTTAGATTTCTCCTTGCCAATGTTGATGACCTTGATGCTATCGTAGAGCCAAGTGAATATGGTGAGTTAGATAGATGGATACTCATCAAAGCTAAGGCAATTTTTGCTGAAGTTAAAGAGTCATTTGATAATTATGATTTCTTGCGTGGATTTGCTATACTCAACCACTTTATCACCAATGAACTTAGTGGAATCTACATGGATATTACCAAAGATCGTCTCTATTGTGAAGCCAAAGATAGCACCACCAGAAGAGCTACACAGTCAGCGATGTTCCTTATCTCCAAATCTATGTTAGGGCTTATCGCACCAGTATTGACTTATACCTCCGATGAGATCCTAGACTATGCTCCTGCACTTTTCAAGGGTGATATGGAAAGTATATTTGAC
>JADGER010000164.1 GCA_016744315.1 Sulfurovaceae bacterium | reverse complement strand
ATGTCCACAAGTTCCTATGATAAAGTTAGACATTTGTTATCTCTTTTACAGTGTTTATTATCTGTATTATTTCAGATTTTTGTATAGTTCTAAAATCTAACAAGAACTTATCATTTTCTATGCGACCGATTATTTTTCTCTCTCTAAATAGTTTTTCTATCTTGTTTTGTTTATAGTTTTTGATTTTGATAGTAACTGCAATGCTGGGGATAGTTCTGTTTGGGGTTGTCCCACCGCCTATGACCGTTTTGGTTTGGATAATTTCACATTCGCATATATCTTGTATTTCTTGGTGTAAAGCCAAAGCATTTTCTCTTAATGTATCCGTAGAAGTAAAGAGCATTCTAAGAGTAGGTATCTGATCAGTCTTGTTGAGTAAAATAGCCGTGATACTCTCTTCTAAGAGTGCAAGGGTGAGTTTGTCCACTCTGAGCATTCTAAGAAGCTGATTCTTTTTGAGTTTTGCGATGTACTCTTTTTTCCCTACTATGATACCTGCTTGGACACTACCCAAAAGCTTATCACCTGAAAAGCTAAGAAGTGAAGGGTTTTCTTGCATATATTTGAGTACAGAAGGTTCATACTTGTCAAGACCATAAGGCAAATCAATGAGATGACCACTTCCCATATCGTAGTAGTCTATAAGGTTATTCTCTTTTGCAAGGCGAACTAACTCTTTGAACTCCACCTCAGAGCTGAAGCCTTCTATCGAGTAGTTAGATTTATGCACTTTCATAAGCATAGATGTTTTTTTACTTATATTCTCTTCGTAGTCTCTAAGATGGGTTTTGTTTGTTGTGCCTACTTCCACTAGCTTCGCACCACTTTCTTTCATGACATTAGGGATTCTAAAACTACCACCTATCTCTACAAGCTCGCCACGACTCACTATAACTTCTTTCTTTTTTGCAAAGGTATTGAGGATAAGAAAAACTGCACTTGCATTGTTATTAACGATGAGAACATCTTCACAGCCAAGAACTCTGCATATTACATCAGAGATATGAGAATATCGCTCGCCTCTTTTTCCCTTGGCTATATCATACTCTAAGTTGTTGTAGCCTGTGACTAACTCTTTTACTTTGTCAAATGTTTTTGGATCTATAAGGCTTCGTCCTAAGTTTGTATGCACTATTACGCCAGTTGCATTGATGAGTTTTTGAAGTGATGGTTGGGTGAGTGCCTTATATTTTTCTAAAACTATCTGCACTAACTCTTCTTCGCTAAAAGATTCCACACTTTTATTTAAAATATTTTCTCTTAAATTTTGAAGAACTTCTTGGGTGATACTTACTAGCAGTGACGAAGCTAAATCATCAAATTTCTTATTTTTGATAAACTTATCAACCTTAGGAATAGATTTTAGTAAAAACATTTTTACCCTTTTTAGATAGTTTTTATATTTTATAGTGTAAACTTCTATATGTACAAGATTTGGGGGGCATGTGACCCTGGTGGGCACCACAGGTTTCAACCCTGATGGAGGTTTTTGTGTAAACGCCTCGGGAGGTTCGATTCCTTCGCCTTCTCACCAAACTTAGTACACGATTAGCGGTTTATCTCCTCTTGGAATGATAGAACCTATAACACAAGCATATCCATAAGTCAATTCTTCAACTCTTTTTACATATTCTCTAGCATCTTTTTCATTCATAGATATAAGCAGTCCACCTGATGTTTGTGCGTCACAAAACATAAGTCTAAACTTTTGGGCTTCACCTACAAATGTAACCTTGTCTTCTAAGTATTCCATATTTCTCTTAGTACCACCAGGGACTACATCTTTCTCTGCCAAATCAAAGGCATCTGCCATAACAGGAACAGCACTAGCATTTATACTAAGTGTCACAGTATCATTCGTTGACTCCAACGCGTGTCCTAAGAGACCAAATCCTGTAATATCTGTACAAGCACTAACAGAGTATTCTTTTAAAAGTTTAGAGGGCAAGTGGTTGAGTGTCTCCATAACTTTGATCGCTTCGAGAGTAGTCTCATATTTGAGCAAGTCTCTCTTGATAGCAGTTGTCAAAATCCCCATACCTATAGGTTTTGTCAAAACTAATACATGCCCTATTTTGGGAGTATTGTTTCTCAACACTTTACTTGGGTGTATCATCCCTGTGACGCTCAACCCATAATACATCTCTGGTGACTCAATAGTATGCCCACCTACGAGTACACCACCACACTCTTTAATTTTATCATTTCCACCTCTTAGTATTTCACTCAAAACCTCATAGTTATGGTTGGTTTTATCAAAGCCTACTATATTAAGAGCAGTTTTTACCTCTGCACCCATCGCAAATATATCCGATAGGGAGTTTGCTGCTGCAATTTTTCCATAGATATATGGATCATCAACAACAGGGGTAATGAAATCAACAGTTTGAACTAACGCTTCATTCTCATTTATTTGAAAAACAGAAGCATCTTCACTATTTTCAAATCCTACAAGCACATTTTCATTTTCTGGTACAAGTGAGCAAATTGTATGTTTTAGATCTCCCGGACCCATCTTTGCTGCTCAACCAGCTGCTTGAACGAATTTAGTTAATTTAGATTCGTTATTCATATTTAGCCTTCAAAGTATTCTTCTAGTATTCTACTCATTATAAAGTTAAATCCAAATGAGATAATACAAAAATAGTAAAAAATACTTTACCATTTAAGTAATAACTTATATACTATAGTATGCTTATGGTGTGAGAGTTGCTTTAAGAAGCTTTCCATTTGAAAATTTTAGGTAAAATAGTCTCCCAAGTAAATAAGCTAAAAAGGAAGTATTTTATGTGAATGCTACTGTTGAGAGATAGATGAGATAGTTTATATTTTGATTTTGGAGGATGAATGATGGATAATTTTGACAAATGGAATGATGTTAAGAAAAATACAGAAAAAAGTAATATAAAACTAGGAATCAGACCTAGAGATATTTTTTGGGCTAAAATAGGTCAAAATATTGGTACAGAAGAGTATGGAAAAAATAAGAATTTTGCAAGACCTCTTATAGTCATAAGAAAACTCACAAGTGACTTATTTATTGGTATACCATTGACAAGCAGTATCAAACACAGCGATTATTTTCATAGTTTTGAATACGAAAATAGAGTAAATGGATTGGTCAAAAATTCTGCTATGATATTGCAAGTTAAAACTTATAGTATAAAAAGATTGATGAATAAAGCAGGTGTAATAAATAAAAATGATTTTCAGATAGTTATAGAGAAGTCAAAAAATTTATTTGATTAGTCCCACCTAAAAAAGAGGTGGGTATGCTCGAAAGCGAATTATGAAACCATTATACAATAAATATGAAAAAAAATCAAGTTTAAGGAAAATAAGAAATGGCAATATTTGATCTGTACTCTAAAAGACAAAAAAAATTAAGGGGTGATATACCTGATGTTTATACTTATGAAGATATACCACAATCTTTGAGAGTTCAAATTATACATATTTGGAAAGACACAATAGGTAGTTATAGTGATAGTTATAATCATCGCAATAGAATAGAAAAAAACTATGAATTTATTGTTGATGTGCTATGTCGTGAATATGGTTTATTTGAACTGCCCACAGTAAACAAACATAATAGAAACTACGAAATTGAATTATCAAACTTTTTACTACAAGAGAAAAATTTAGATAAAATTATTGATATTATAGAACTGAGTTTTAAGGTGGTAAATCAAATAACAAGTAAACATAGTTATCTAGAAAGGCAGAATGCTCCTAAAATAGCCAATAAGGGAATAGAGGAATTAAATGATAGGCTCAAAGAGCATGGTGTAGGCTATCAGTTTGTAGAAAATAAAATCATCAGAGTAGACTCTGAGTTTATACATATTGAAGCTGTCAAACCAGCACTAAGACTTTTGAATATATCAGAATATAAAGGTGCTCAAGAAGAATTTTTAGGTGCTTATGAACATTACAGACATGGTAAAAATAAAGAAGCATTAAATGATTGTCTAAAATCTTTCGAGAGTACTATGAAAGTAATTATAGAAAAACATGAATGGGAAGTCAAGTCTAATACTACGGCACAACAACTTATTCAAGTATGCTTTAATAATGATTTAATACCAAGTTTTTGGCAAACACAAATAACCTCATTGAGAACTATGCTAGAGTCCAGTATCCCAACAGGAAGAAATAAGCTTTCAGGACATGGACAAGGCTCAACACCTATAGAGATTCCTGATTATTTAGTCTCATATATGCTTCATATGACAGCTTCTACTTTGGTATTTTTAATAACAGCAGAAAAAAATTACTCTTAGAAGAAATTATACGAGGATATAACATGATAAAAGAGAATATGAAGAGTATTATAGTAAAGCTGATGCCGTTATTTATAAATAACGATATCGTTTCTCTTTCTACACATAGCAGATGAGATAATGAAATTGTATACTCCATCTATTCTAAAAATGAACAAACCAATATAACAGATGATGAGATAAAAGAAGCACTCAAAGAGATTTATAGTTGAGTGATAATATTTTGATAGAAATATAGAGACCACAAAAATAGTAAAAAATACTTTACCATTTAAGTAATATTTAACAAATACTCTTATATAATTATATTTAATAAAGAGCATTTGCCTAAGGTTTAGGCTTGACATAAATAAGATGTGCTAATTTTATGACTCTAACTCAATGCTTCAAAAATATTTTGGAGTTCTTATGGAAAAAATACTAATTAGTCTTTTTTTGGCTACAAGTTTATTCTCACAACCATTTTACTTTTCTGCTATCCCTGACCAAGATGAAACAAAACTCAAAGAGCGTTTCTCAAAACTTGCTACTTATCTCTCTACAGAGTTAAGCGTAGATGCAAAGTTTATTCCTATCAAGTCTTATTCTGCTTCTATTGCAGCATTTAGAAACAAACAAGTACAACTTGCATGGTTTGGTGGTTTTTCTGGGGTGAAAGCACGACAAATAGTCCCAAACTCTATTGCTATAGCACAAGGTATTCAAGATAAAGAGTTTCGTTCATATATCATCGCCAATGTGCAAACAGGGTTAGAGTATTCAGATCAATTTCCACAAGCTATTAAAAATAAAACATTTTCATTTGGCTCAAAAGGCTCTACAAGTGGGAGACTTATGCCTGAGTATTTCATCCGTGAACATCTCAAAAAAGCTCCCTCTAAAATCTTTTCAAAAGTAGGATACTCTGGAAACCATAC
>JADGER010000163.1 GCA_016744315.1 Sulfurovaceae bacterium | reverse complement strand
AAGAGAGCCTAAAGAGGAGCTTTTACTTACAATCTATACAAGAAGTGAAAATAGATTTGTCTATATAAAACTTATCAAAGAGTTAATAAAAAATATGGGATTAAGTGTAGAGAACTTACCAAAAGCAGATAAAATCACAGAAACATACCTTAATCACTTAGAGCAAAAATATGGAAGTAAGTTTTTTCAGAATATCAGTAATCTTTTGAGTGTTATAGCCACACAATTTGAACCAATGACACTCAAAGAGATAGCCTATATGCTAGAAAAAGAGAGCATCACTTTTTAACTATTAGCTTGGATAAATGATACAAGAGGATTGTTAAAGTTTACTAGAAGTCATAGAGGAAATCTAATATCTATAGGACATAATGATATAAAATCCTATTTTAGAAACAATGAAAATATAGAAAAAAACATAAAAAATATCATCTCTAATCATATCAATAATATTACTCACAAAGAGCATATATTTGATATTAAAAATGATGGCGAAAGCTACCTCCTCTCCTACTTTTGGGAGTATACAAAAAACTTAGAAGAGAGTATAAAATCAAAAGTAAAAGATGATATTTTTTTAGCTAAAGTCAATAAGAGTTTTAGTGACATAAGGCAAGAAACCCTCTTTTTGGCTAGAAGAGTAAAAGTATATAATCAATTTATAGAACTTATGCAAACCTTTGAGAGCAATGGTTTATCTACTACCTTTGCTAATAGAGGTCTTACTTATGGTTATCTAGGAAATCTAGAGAGTGCAGTAGAGGATTATGATAAAGCTATAGAGATCATGGAAATATTAGAGAGTAATCCAAATATTCATTTTGATAGCAATGATTTAGCAGGTGTTTTTAGTAATAGAGGTCTTGCTTATAATTCTCTTGGGAGAGTAGAGAGTGCTGTAGAAGATTATAACAGAGCTATAGAGATAAGGGAAGCATTAGAGAGTAATCCAAATATCCATTTTGATAGCAATGATTTAGCAACTGTTTTAAGTAATAGAGGTAATGCTTATAGATCTCTTGGGAGAGTAGAGAGTGCAATAGAAGATTATGATAAAGCTATAGAGATAATGAAAGTATTAGAGAGTAATCCAAATATCTCTGATTTAGCAAATGCTTTTACTAATAGAGGTAATGCTTATAGCTCTTTTGGGAAAGTAAAAAGTGCAATAGAAGATTATGATAAAGCTATAGAAATAATGGTAGTGTTAGAGAGTAATCCAAATATCCATTTTGATAGCAATAGTTTAGCAACGGTTTTTATGAATAGGGGTATTGCTTATTATTCTTTTGGTATGCTAGATGGTGCAATAAAAGATTATGATAAAGCTATAGAGATAATGAAAGTATTAGAGAACAATCCAAATATTCATTTTGATAGCAATAGTTTAGCAAATATCTTTAGTAGTAGAGGTATTGCTTATAGTTCTCTTGGAAAAGTAGAGAGTGCAATAGAAGATTATGATAAAGCTATAGAGATAATGAAAGTGTTAGAAAGTAATCCAAATATCCATTTTGATACTAATGATTTAGCAATGGTCTTTAATAATAGAGGTTTAACTTATATCTCTTTTGGGAGAGTAGAGAGAGGAATAGAGGATTATAACAGATCTATAGAGATAAGGGAAGTGTTAGAGAGTAATCTAAATATCCATTTTGATAGCAATGATTTAGCAACTGTCTTTAGAAATAGAGGTCTTGCTCATTATTCTCTAGGGAGTGTAAAGAGTGCAATAGAAGATTATAATAAAGCTATAGAGATGCTAGAAGTATTAAAAAAAGAATTAAATCCTCATTTTGATGAAACTCTTTTTGTACAAGCTTTGAAGAGTAGAGAAGTCGCTTATAACTCTCTTGATCAATTAAATATTGATAGAAAAGATTTTGATAAAAATGATTTAGAAAATGCTTATAAATCTCTTGATGAATCAGATAAAAAAATAAAAAGAGAGAAAATTAGTATAGAAATAAAACTTATTAGTATGTTTGTGATTACTTTGATTATCTCTAATATTGAATCTCTAACAGGTAATGTTAAATTTGGAATTATTGTACTTATTATAAGTTTTATACTTATGATATGATGAATGGTATAGAGTTAGTTGTAGATATTCAAATAAAAGAGGAGTGTATGTAATTATGAAAGAGATAGAGGAGATAAGATTTACAACTGTATATCCCTTTGTATGTGATGAAGAGAGACTAAAAAAAGATGAAGAGATAGAGAGTAAGAGTTTTAATAAAAATGAATTAGATGACTTGATACCTTATATTAAAAAAATATTTAAAAGTGGAGAGAGTAGTGATTATTATAGAAATAAAAATTGTAATAAAACATTTTTAATTAGAGGGAGTAGAAAGAATTTTAAAATTATTGTAGATAGAGTAAATTATTATGTTTTTAATGATTTTGCACTGTGTACAGTAGAGTATAAATTACAAGATATATCATTTGCAGATGCTGTTAGTATTCATTATTTTATAAATCATATAGTAGAAGGCAATCAAGCAGAATTTTATTATGATGCAGATAATATAAAAGTAAATGGAGAGGGTATAGAGTGTTGTGATTATAATGATAATCAGAAGTTTATAATCAATAATAAAAATAAAAATAATGATAGCACTAAAAACATCTCATCTAAAGATAAAAATTATTTAAACCTACTCAATGATACTACTATAAATAACTATTGCAATATTGCAAAAATAGAAGAGGCAATTGAAAAAAATAAAATAGGAGATATTCAAGATTTTTTAAATCAGCACTTAAAAGACTTCAAAATAGAAGATAAGATGGAGGGTAATAGTAATCTCTACTCCTATATTACTCTAAAAATTAATAAAGGTATAGAAGAGAGTGAGATTAGAGGTTTTGTCTCTGATTTGATACAGTTTAGAAAAAATATTGATACATTATCAAATGGTATTTTAATGAGTGAAGAGCTGAAGATACAAAATAATGTTACTGTATATGGTAGTGAACATTGTATAGTTAATGTGGGTATTAATAATGATTCTAATTTTATACAAAGTGACTTTCTACACAAATATTCAAAAAACTATTTTTTAGTTTACTTGATTGCATTAATACAAAATCTCAATCTGCAATATCTTATAGAAGAGACCACATCTAGTCAAGATTTAGAGCTTATGGAGAAACTCCAAAGAAAAATTATGGTTTTTTTAGCAGATGTAAATTTTAGTAAAATAACAAATAACAGAAATAGAAAAATAATCTACTCTTTTATAAGAAAAAAATTTGATATACATGAGTTAACAGTAGAGGCAAATGAGAGTATTAAATTAATATCTTCTAAACTCAAAGAGAAAGAGAAGAAGAAAGAGGAGAGAGCAGATACCATAAGAAATAAACTTATAGCTCTATTTGGTATTATTTTTACAATTATTCAAATTGGTGATATACCAAATAGTATTAAAATACTACTCATTCTAGCAGTTGCATTTATTATATCGATTCTATAGGTCAAAAGTGGTGACTCCCACATGGAAATCTTGCACTATTATTACTTACTGTTGCAAACACTGTAAGCTCTACATCTTCACTCTGGGCAATGGCTTGGATGGTATCTAAGTTATGGGGGGCAAAGGCTATAAGTATTTCGTACTCCTCTCCACTTGCACCTATGTGGGTGGGGATTTGTATTATTGGGGTGAAGCCTAAGTTATTATATTCTAAAAGCTTATTTGTATCACAATAGAGACCATCAGATATATCCATGCCAGAGTGCAAAAACTCTCTACTTTTGCTTATAAACTCTTGCCTAAGTATGGGTTGATAAAACCTAGAGTTATTGGCTATCTTCTCTCCTCTAAAGAGCCTCTCTAAATCTCTTTTGCTCTCTCCTAATACTCCTGTATATGCCAATAAATCACCCTCTTTAAGAGCACTTCTATACAGAGGAGCGTTGCTTTGTGAGATAATGGTAATAGATATATTTAGCATCTCTCCACCCACAGTATCCCCACCAATAATCTCACACCCATAAGCTCCTGCTGTCTCTTCTAGGCTTGTTGTAAGCTCTGCTATCTCTGCTTGTGTAAGTGTTTTGGGAATAGAGACCGAGACTAAAGCGTAACGAGGCGAAGCGTTCATGGCAATTGCGTCAGATAAGTTGACAAGCATCGCTTTTTTTGCTATCTGCGTAGGAGTCATCCACTCTCTTTTGAAGTGAACACCTTCACAAAAAGCATCCATACTATAGACCATACCACCAATAACAGCACCATCATCTCCGATGTGTGAAGAGCTAAGTTGATTAATTAAAAAAGCTTCTTTGTCTAAAATATTTTTTTTCATAAGGTTAATTATTCTCTCTAAATTTTATAAATAATATATCAGATTTACAATGATAGGTTTCATTATCTTTTTTCCAATAGAACTTAGTTTTTAATCTATCTAAGTCATCTTCTAAAGTATCAAGATGATAGTTTATATGTTCTCTTAAAAACTTTATATTTCTTTTTAGTTTCCAACTCTGAGATAAATCAGTTTCATTAACTAAAATAAGAAAAAATCTATTGGAAGCATCAAATCGCATCTCTCCTTGATTTTCATATAACCATACTTTTAAGTCATTAGGGTTTTTTATAGATTCATTAATTATCTCTTTTTTTAAGTTGTTTAAATTACTTATAAACTCTTTTGCTCCATCATTTTGCTCTTCTTTGAGCTTTTGTAATAGTAGCTTTTTTAATGTATCATCTTTTAACTCTTTTGGTATAGTTATATTGAGTTCTCTACATATCTGTTTTATTCTTGTGAGTTCAACTCCATAGCCCTTTTCTCTTAATTTATCTTTCATAAAAGCTTCAGGAAAATAGGTTACTTTCAAATCAAAAGGTATATCATGTATAAAGAAGTCAATTTTTTTAATTAATCCTACTGTTGGCAAAATACTTTTGTGGTCTTTAAATATATCTTCAATAAGTATTGATGTCCAATGGTTGTACCAAGAATTTAAAGTATATCCTCTAAGACTTGATAATAGATTTCCCTCTATTTCATCATTGATTTTTTGATAAGATTTTATCTTTTTGATATAATTATTTACTATATTTTTTTCAAGACTATTTCCAGTAGAACCACCCCAATTAAATACTTCTAATTGATACATCTCATTAATTAAAGTCTCTTCATTGTTTTTTCTTTCATCTCGTTCTATTGTATATTTTTCTAAAATATAGTTATC
>JADGER010000162.1 GCA_016744315.1 Sulfurovaceae bacterium | reverse complement strand
TTCCAATGCTTCTTTTTCTTCTTTTGTTAATGCTTCTACTTTTCTCATGATGTTATTTTAGCATACCTTTATGAAATTGGTTTTGAGTGGGTACTTATCATATTTGTTACTTTGTGTTTACTTTCTGTTACCCACTATTATAATTATCTTCGTATACTTCTAACATAAATAAATTCTTAAGGAAAAAAGATGAAAAAGATTATCATTGCGTTATGTGTAGTAGGGAGTGTTTTTAGTTTTGCAAATCAAGGTCAAAGACCAGCTGGAGGTACACCACCAGCAGAAGCGATTAGTGCATGTAAAGGACTAGAAACAGGTACAAGTTGTGAAGTACAAACACCTAGAGGTGATACTGTTAAAGGGACATGTGAAAATACACCTGATAAGAAATATTTTGCTTGTAAACCCGAACATGGTCCTAGAGGTCAGAAATAACTAAGAATAAAGGAAAAATATGAAAAAGAACTTTATCTATATGCGATTAGCACTTATGCTCTTAGCCATAATAACATTAATTGGTTGTGGAAGTTCTAGTTCTGTAAGTAGTGATACGACAACTAGTACTGATACCACCACTAGCACCGACTCTACTGAAACATATGCAGATTCAGATTTTGCTACAACAGATTGGACGGAGCAGACACATAGTAAAAATGTAGATCCAAACTTTGATGAAGTATTTGATGATACACAAGTGAAGCGTTTAGATTTTGTAGTGAGTACTACGCGTTGGCAAAGTATGCTCGATGATATGACAGCAACCTATGGTACATTTGGTGGAGATGCTACTTCTGCTTCTGGCACTAGAGGAGCTCCTGTTGAGAACACGACCACTTTAATAGATAGTGATGAAGATCCCATCTTTGTACCTGCGGATGTTTATTATAATGGTACACAATGGTATAAAGTGGGAATCCGATTTAAAGGCAATTCAAGTTTGCAAACAAGTTGGGAAAGTGGCAATTTAAAGCTCTCTTTCAAACTTGATTTTGATGAATTTGAAAATGAATATACTCAAATTGACAATCAACGATTTTATGGGTTTAAAAAGTTTTCTCTAAAAAATAATTATAATGATAGTTCATTTTTACGAGAGAAAGTAACTGCTGATGTCTTCAGAGATGCAGGTGTAGTAGCTTCTCATACTTCTTTTTATACACTTTATGTCGATTATGGAAATGGTCCTGAGTATTTTGGACTCTATACACTTGTTGAAGAGGTAGATGGTTCTGTACTAGATACACAGTTTTCAGATGATAGTGGCAATCTATATAAACCCGAAGATGGCAGTGCTAACTTTGTTGCTGATACATTTAATTCTGATAATTTTGAAAAGAAAACAAATGAAGATGATGCAGATTGGTCTGATATAGAGTCACTATTTACAGCACTACATGCAGATACGCGTTTAACTGATCCTACATCTTGGAGAAGTAATCTTGAATCAGTACTTGATGTAAATCAGTATCTCAAATACTTAGCAGTCAATGGTATCGTCCAAAATTGGGATACATACGGAAGAATGATACATAATTATTATCTCTATAACAATCCTGAAAATGCTCTTTTAACTTGGATTCCTTGGGATCACAATGAAGCTTTGCAAGAAGGAAAACAATCTGGTGCTTTAAATTTAGATTTTGGAGATCTTGAGGAAAGTAGCTGGCCACTAATTGCCAAGATATACGAAGATACAACATACAAAGCACAATATGATGCGTATCTTCAAGAAGTAATAGATGGAGCTTTTGACACAGCAACTATCCAATCTAAGTATGATACATATGCTGCAATGATAGAACCATATGCTACAAGTGAGAGAGCAGGATATACATTCTTAAATAGTAGCAGTGATTTTGAAAGAGCTATTACTGAATTAAAAGTACATGCAAGTGATCGTGCAACAGCTGTTGCAAGCTATCTAAATCAATAGAGATTTAGATAGTATTTGACTAAAAATAACTATTGTGATACAATATAAAAAAGAAGGAGTTAGATATGTTTGTACAATTAAATGATCGAGTTCACTTGAACTTTAGCAGGATCACAAGAACAAAAATCGACCATGTAGAAGATGGTATACGCGTTAGATTTTACGAAGGACAAGACCAAGTTGCCAAATCTCAAAGATTTGACAAAGTGAAAGATGCTCAAAAGTGGTTAGATAAACTTTTTAAGCAAATTAATAAGTAAACTTATACACCTACAAGCTTTTATAAATATATCTGCTTTGTAGGTGTGAGCATATCACACAACTCCAAAAAAAATATCAAAAAATAAATTTATATTAATAAACCCAATGCTTAACAACAAAAGTGACTGTGCGTATTTAAAAAAGCATGCTATTATAGTAGCTAGTGAATTAGAATAAATGCTAGATGCCTAATTTGTAATGTAAAGGAATCTTATGCAAAATGGTATAAATAATATAAATGAATTACCTTCAATTGATAAAGTCAAAAAAACACTCCAAGGATTAGCATTAATGGATGCCATTCTGATGTCAGAGTGGGAATATAGATTTTTTTCATATAATTCAAATTGGGACGGAAAAGGTGATGAAGCAATGGCTTCTATGAGAGATGGAGAAGGTAATGAATATTTTTTATATTTTTCGCATTTAGGTGTAGCAGGTAAAGTACTTTTCAAAAATAAGATTCAAAATCCATTATCAATCTTAGAAAAAATTCCTGATATTTTTGAAAAATTTAAAAATGAAGTTGCTTTTAACTTAGATAATTCAACTTTCTTCTTTTGGAGAAGCTATGAAGATGAAAAATGGGATACATCACCAAATAATTTAAAACTTTATCCATTGCTTGAATTTATAAAAAATAGTTATGAAGGATATCAGAAATGGGCTGAAAGTTATTATGAAAGAGATATAGATAGTAAAACTTTAAAAGAAATTTTTATATCTTTAAGTATAAACTCTAAACAATTATCTATTTTAAATTCTGAATTAAATTTAAAAGATTTAAAAGAAGATATTCAAGAGATAATAGGTATTCCTTCCACCTATCACATAGAAGTAAATTTAAAAAGATAAGTGGTTTTTATAAACTATTCTAAAAAACTTGTAGGGTGGATAAAATCCACCGTTATTGTAGGACAATAGTTAATAATGAAACTTAGTTTTATCGAGATAACTAACTATTATGGTGGGATGCTCCCACCCTACACCAAACCCTAAACCTTCCTAACCCTACATATCGTATCGTTCCATGCTTGCATTCCTACCATTGGTGCAGGGTTAATTGGGATTATATGATTTGGGTTATAGCCGTTTCCTGCTCCTCCGTATTTTTTATCCCACCAGATATTGCCATCTAACTCTAAATCATCATCTTTCATAAATGCAGGGATATTTTCTCTTTTAGCATTTGTACCTTTGGCTATTCTCCCACCAAAGTTCATACCTAGTGAATTACTCATACCTATAACTTTTGGATGTATCCCTTCTGTTACATGGGCTTTTACTGACATAGTTCCTACTACCTCATCACTATCAGAAGCTTTAAATCCACTCTTTGGTCTATATGTAGTGATTTCTATAAAGTCACCATTTTTGATATTAAGTTTTTTTGCTGTAGCAGTGTTGATCCATACAGGATTATCATGTACTATTTCTGTGAGATACTTTTGTGGTGTTGTTCTCGCTTGTGTATGAACATTCCATTTAAAGGTCGTAAGCACTAGCTCATCTTCTTTTATCTCTTTTAGCGATTTTGGCATCTCAAAGTGAGGGAATCCATCATCTTTTATATTGAGCGATTTTGCTGTATTCTCTATGGTACTAGAGTATATTTCAAACTTTCTTGATGGAGTTTTCAGCCCTTTTCTTGCAATGCCATCTTTCATAATACCGATAGCTTTCTCTTTGTTCTTTTTCGTTACATAGATAATATCATCTTTTACAAATGACCCTTCGAGTTGTTTTTTGCTGAGTATCTTATCATAAGATTCATAGTTTTTCTCTTTATCCTCAACCCATACACCGTACTTTTTCATATACTCAAAACCACTTAATCCTTCTCTTTTAGGGAGAGTAGAGAATCTGAGTTTGATAAACTCTTCGTAGGAATCAAATGCAAAGTATTTTGATACATCACTGCCTAGTCTTTGACCCACTTTTATAAGCGTATCTGCAAAGTTTTCACACTCATAGGGAGGTGGCACAGCAGGTTGTCTTAGTGCAAAGTATGGGATAAGCTCATAAGCATTTCTTCCCTCTATCGTATATCTCTCGAAGTAAGTAGCATCTGGGAGAATGATATCAGCATAGTGAGCCATCTCCGAGTAGACAACATCACTACAAGCATGAAAAGGCACGATACTCTCATCTTTGAGGACATCCACTGTCACAGATGGACCTTCTGGCCAAGTTTGTGGAGCAGAGATAGTATAAGACATATAAACAGATATCCTTTGACCACTATTTTTGAGCTTATCAAAGGCAAGGTGACTTACTCGCATCTTTTGCCATTTATTTGAAAGTGGATAAAGTCGTGGGTCTTCTAGGTCTGTTGTAAACTTTGGTTTTGGTGGTACGGGGAGAGGCATAGGGAATGATGAATTACCTTTGCTTTTAGAACCACCAAAGGCATAACCACCTTTTTTACCTATACTTCCAACTAAGGCATTTAAAATAATAACTGATCTATCGTTATTGAGACCATTTTGGTGTGCTTGTGAACCTCTATTTGTAAAAGCCGCACAGGCAGGAGAAGCTGAAGCAAACTCTATTGCTACGCGTCTAATATCATCTTCGCTTAATCCACTTACTGTAGAAGCATACTTAGGTGTATATGGTTTCACAAACTCTTTTATCTCATCCAAAGAAGTATTGCACCATTCGTCTATAAACTTTTTGTCATAAAGTTTTTTCTCAATGATTACATTTGCCATAGCCAGAGCGATAGCACCCTCAGAAGATGGAAACGGAGCGAACCACTCATCACTTCTTCCTGCTGTATTTGAGAGTCTTGTATCAAAGGTAACTAGTTTTAAACCTTTTCTTTTACCCTCTACAAATCTTTTGAGAAGTGGTAATCCCCCTTGATGAGTTTCAAAAAAATTAGAACCAAAGTTTAGAAGATATTTACATTCACTCGCATCCAAAGTCTCCCAGCTCGTATCACCTATTGTTGTATAATTTGCAGCTCTTTTATTGGAAGAGCATAACCCTCTGTGGTTAAGTATCACTGGCGAACCAATAGCATCCATAAAGCGACCTGTAATATCTCCCATCTTATTT
>JADGER010000161.1 GCA_016744315.1 Sulfurovaceae bacterium | reverse complement strand
GATGAATCAGTTTAGTTTTCAGTACCCATGGGTATTTTTGTTCATCATAGTATTTATAATATGTGCCAAATATTGCAAAGAAAAAAGCCGTGCTATCTACTTTCCACATATTAAGACGCTTCTTCTCAAAGAGAGAGCAATAAGTAGTTCTCTCCTCGTTTGGCTCAAATGGATAGGTGTAGTCACTACTATCACTGCTCTAGCCTCCCCTATATTTACGAATACTTTTCAAAATAGCAAAAAAGAGGGACGAGATATAGTCCTAGTAATAGATGCTAGTGATTCTATGCGACAGAGAGGATTTGATCCAACAGATAGAAGAAAAAATAAATTTCAAGTTGTGAAAGAAGTAATGAATGACTTTATACAAAAGCGAGTGAGTGACCGCATAGGTGTAGTGACTTTTGCTGATGTTGCTTTTGTGGCTTCTCCTTTGACTTTTGAGAGAGAGTTTTTACAAGGTATTGTTGCCTATCAACAGTTAGGTATAGCAGGCAAGAGAACAGCTATCAATGATGCACTAGTACAAACTTATGGAATGTTGAGCAAAAGTAAAGCAAAAAGCAAAATAGCGATATTACTCACAGATGGAAAAGATAATATGAGCAAAATATCTCCAGAAGCCATCAAGTCTGTAATAGAAAAAAGTAATATCAAACTCTATGCCATAGGAGTAGGAGACCAAAGAGATTATGATGCCCGTTACCTACAGATATTAGCCAATGCAGGAAAAGGAAAAGCCTATGGAGCATACAATAGTGAAGCCCTTAATAAAATATATGAGGAGATAGACAAACTAGAAGCCACAAAGATAAACGACAAGAAAGTTGTACAGCTTACTTATCTCTATCTCTATCCACTCTTTATAGCAATTTTGGCTCTACTTCTTTTTATCTATTTACGCAATTCCAGAGGAGCATTATAATGACATTTGTACATCCACAACTATTTTGGGCTATGGTGATTCCTTTGGCTATTTTTGCCTTACTACTTTCTACGAATAAAGACTCTCTCTCTCGTATTTTTGATGATAAGGTTCTGCAAAGACTAAGTGCTGGAGATAATAGTGTGCCAAAACTTTTACGAAATATACTTTTCTTTACTGCTATAGCATTGATGATAGTCGCAATGGCAAGACCTGTAGTAGAAAAGGCTGATAAACTTGTAGAAGTCAAAGGAATAAGTCTCTTGACTGCTCTTGATATATCAGGCTCAATGCGAAGTAAAGACCTCTATCCCAATCGTTTAGAATTTGCCAAAAAGAAACTTATTTCTTTTTTTACTGCTATGCCTAGCGATGAAATATCTGTAGTGGCATTTGCTCATTCTTCTTTTGTTCTTGCACCTTTTAGCTCAGATAAAGAAACCCTAACACAGATAGTCAAAGGGGTAGATGATAAAAGAATTAACTTTGGTTCAACAGATTTTTCTGCTTTAGCTACTCTTGCTACAAAAGTATTGGAGAAGAAAAAACCTAAAATAATGCTCGTAGTGAGTGATGGTGGAGATAAAGAAGCCTTAGAAGATTTTGCTGATATACTCAAAGAATCAAATATTGTACTCTATGTCATATTAGTTGGGACAAAAGAAGGTGCACCAGTACTTGATGAAAATGGCAAAGCAATTGAATCTAAAGATGGCACAATAGCTATATCTCAAATGAATACAGATTTAGGTGAGATAGCTATCTCTACAGGTGGTGCTTTTGTAGAAGCTTCTAATGGCAAAGAAGATATAGCTAAACTAGCCTCTACCATTCATAACCAACACAAAAGTTCACAGCAAGGAGAAGTTACTATCAAAGATAGAGTAGAATACTTCTACTATCCACTTGCAGGGGCTTTGTTCTTGTTATTGTTGGCTTTGAGTTCGTTGCCTAGAAGAAGAAAAGGAGTTTAATCTTTGGTGGAATTAAATTATACTTGATTATTGTCTTGACTTTTCAGTCCATTATATTATTTGATTTTAGATTTATAAAAATGCTCTTCTAAAGTCTTAGTTTTTTCATATCTATAACCATACTCTATTTCATTTATTGACAACATGATGAAATCCTGCCAAGTCTATTCGTGGTCTTCTTCCCATTTTTTATCCTAGATTATCTTTGGAGCATTGTATCGTAAAAAGTAGAAATTCAATACACGGTACTTAAGTTGTATGTATTAATATTTTTCATAATATTTTTTACGATTTCTTACTTTTATTATTCAAGGTTTAACAGAGCAGGAAAATTACAATTTATGATGATTATTGCAGTTGTAGTGACTAATTTTATATTTAGTGACTTTAGCATAACAATTATGTTTTGTACATTCTTTGGAAGTCTTGTGTTATTATTGATTTTTATAGAGGATAAAACATCCAACTTTAATCCAAAGAAAGTTAACAAAATTTTATTATTTCCAATTCTTCTAGGAATACTTTTTTTCCCTTTTGAAAAAATTGGAGATAAAATATTAAACTCTGAAAATTTTTCAACTACTCGACTAAAAATAGCTAAATCGTTCTTTCTCCTTGGAAACACACAACAGACTTTACTACAAGACATTGTAAAAAGTGGTAATTTAGAAGCTGTTAAGTATATGGTAGAAGTTGAGAACAAAGACCCTAATGCTAATGGTATGAAAAGTCCTTTGGCTATTACTTTGCAACATAAGTGTTATAAAATTGCAAACTATTTGATTCAATATACACCTGAATTTAACCAAAAATACAGAGGAACTACACCACTTCCAATAGCAGCGATATCACACAACAGTGAACTCCTAAAGCGTGTTATCGATAGTAATACCTCTTTTGATAAGTCAACAATTTGCCATGCTGTTTATCTATCCATAGAGTATAATGATATCAAAGCCTTGAAAACACTCTTAAATAGATTTGAAGTCAAAGATTACTGTTATTGTCCATATAGAGATAATTTACTCCAAGAAGCAACACGAAATCAAAAAGCTTTTGATTTTTTACTAGAATATTTTAACCTTGATACTATTGCAATGTGTGCAAAGGATGACAAAAAGTTATATCATGATGTTGTACGAGAGGCAATTCATTACAACAATATGGATATTATTAAGTTACTTATTACCAATGGTTATAAAGTTAACTGCGACAATTTGACCTATTCTATTATCTATAAAAACTATGAAGCATTCAAATTTTTTATTAATTCTGGAGTAGATATAAATTGTAAGAATGAATTATTTAAAGATAATATGACCTATTTTTATGAATATATACTTGAGAGTGAAAGAGAAAAGTATTTAAAGTTGATATAATTATTTTAGATGGAATTCCCAACCTAAGAACCTGAACCGAACCTAAGTACCGTGGAACCTAAGTACCGTGTATTGAATTTACACTTTTGTAACTTTCTAAAACAATTTTAGAAATAGCAGAATTACTTAGTTTTAAATATTTTGCTATTTCAGTCTGCGTATAAGCATCTTCAACGGCATTGATTATGGCATCATTGCGTTGTTGTTTGGTTTTGGATTTATTAAAATGCTCTTCTAAAGTCTTAGCTTTTTCATATCTATAACCATACTCTGTTTTAATTGGTTTTTTATTTTGTCTTACTTCTAATTCTTTGAGTTCTTTTTTACTTAATCTCATCTCCAAACGCTCTTCTATCCCCTCATACTCTATTTCATTTTTTAATTTTGAATGTTTAGCACATTCTATTATTTCTTGATTGGTACTAAAAATGGTTGCTAATAATGTAAATGGATACTCTCCGATTCTTTTACTCATTTTTGCTTTTATGGGATTTTGTTCAATATATCTAAAGAGGTCATAAAGGTATTCTTCATCACTAATATACCAAGAACTATATCTTCCTTGCCACAGATAGCCAGAGCGTTTATATTTTTTATTGTAATATTTAGCATAATTACTATTGATTTGTCTCATAAAGAGTGAAAGGTTTTCGCTCGTTGTTTCAATTAATAAATGATAATGGTTATCCATCAAGCAGTAATCATGGATATTGACTTTATATATTTTACATGCCTTACACACTATCTCTAAAAACTTATTTTTATCTTCATCTGATTTATAGACATTACTTCTTTCTATTCCTCTATTGACAACATGATGAAATCCTGCCAAGTCTATTCGTGGTCTTCTTCCCATTTTTTATCCTAGATTATCTTTGGAGCATTATATCGTAAAAAGTAGAAATTCAATACACGGTACTTAAGTTTTTACCAGCATTACCACCATATTGTGTAGCTAGCTCTCCAGTAAACCCTAAATATCCACTAAAACTAGCAAGGGCATAATCGTGTGAACCATTATCTGTTATATTTAAATCTACACCATCTATTTTAATTATTCCATTCATATCCATCTCCTGTATTAATATTTTTTTTGTTTATTATCTCTTTAATGTTAATAAAATCTTTTTTACTTATCGGTAGTAAATCAATAGAAAATGGGATTTGCCATCTTTTTTTAGAGGTTACAAAGGTAAGATGATTACCACCATATACTCTTATCCCAAGAATAATCCATAATTCTTTATATAAAAATATTTTTTTATAATCTCCAAAGCCAAGATTCCATATTATTAAAAGTTTATTTTCTTTGAAAATTAATACTTTAAAAAATAAAATACTAAAAAATTCTTTTAAAAATAAAATAACTATTAAAATCCCAAATATATTGAAGAATATATTTGAAGCTAATATCATAATTAATCCAAATAACAACCCAATAACTCTAAAAAGTAGAGCCAAGATCCTACCACCAAAACTATATTCAACTACTAGCAAAGGTTCGAAATTATCCTGTATTTGTAGATTCTCATTCCTCATAACTTTATCTCCTAAACTTAAGTACCGTGTATTGAATTTACACTTTTGTAACTTTCTAAAACAATTTTAGATATAGCAGAATTACTTAGTTTTAAATATTTTGCTATTTCAGTCTGCGTATAAGCATCTTCAATGGCATTGATTATGGCATCATTGCGTTGTTGTTTGGTTTTAGATTTATCAAAATGCTCTTCTAAAGTCTTAGCTTTTTCATATCTATAACCATACTCTGTTTCATTTATTGACAACATGATGAAGTCCTGCCAAGTCTATTCGTGGTCTTCTTCCCATTTTTTATCCTAGATTATCTTTGGAGCATTATATTGTAAAAAGTAGAAATTCAATACACGGTACTTACTTACTTAGTGTTAAATTATTATCTTCCATTATTAATATCCTCTTTAATACTATAATTTTTTAAATTTTTTAATTCTCTTTTTGAATATACAGATCCCACTATAGAATTACCC